>JAEMSV010000121.1:3163-10551 GCA_016462625.1 Solirubrobacteraceae bacterium
GGCGGCGCCACGACTGCCCGGCTAGGCCAGGACCTCGGCGATCCGCTTGATCTCGTCACCGGAGTGCGCCGACAGCATCAGCGTCGTGACGCCGGTGCCCTCCCACGCCTGCACGGTGTCCTTGACCTCGGCCTCGGTGCCGATGATGTGCATGTCGTCGACCAGCTCGTCGGGGATCAGCGCGGTGGCGGCCTCGCGGTCGCCGGCCAGGAAGAGCTCCTGCACCCGCCCGCTGATCGCCTCGTAGCCCATCCGGTCGAAGACCTGCTTGTGGAAGTTCTGGTCCTTCGCCCCCATGCCGCCCATGTAGAGCGCCACGATCGGCTTCATGCCGTCGATGACCCGCTGCTTCTCGTCCGCGTCGGCCACGATCTGCACGTGGCAGGTGGCCGCGATCTCGAAGTCGTCCCGGGTACGCCGTGCGCCCGGGCGGGCGAAGCCCTCGTCCAGCCACGGGCCGTACATCCCCGCGGACTTGGGCGTGTAGAAGATCGGGATCCAGCCGTCGGCGATCTCGGCGGTCTGGGCGACGTTCTTCGGCCCCTCGGCGCCGAGCCAGATCGGGATGTCGGGGCGCAGCGGGTGGGTGATCGGCTTGAGCGGCTTTCCGAGCCCGACCGAGCCCTCCCCGGTGTACGGCAGCGGGTAGTGCGGCCCGTCGTTGGTGACCGGTCCCTCGCGGGCCAGGACCTTCCGGATGATGTCGACGACCTCGCGGGTGCGGGCCAGCGGCTTGCCGAACGGCTGCCCGTACCAGCCCTCGACGACCTGCGGGCCACTGACGCCCATGCCGAGGACCATCCGCCCGTTGGACAGGTGGTCGAGCGTGAGCGCGTGCATCGCGATGGACGTCGGCGTGCGGCCGCTCATCTGGACGATGGAGGTGCCGAGCCGGACCCGGGACGTCTCCCGGCCCCACCAGGCCAGCGGCGTGAAGGCGTCCGACCCCCAGGCCTCCGCGGTGAAGATCGAGTCGAACCCCGACTCCTCGGCCGCGGCGACGAGCTCGGCGTGGTTGGTCGGGGGCTGCGCCTGCCAGTAGCCGAGCTGCAGACCTAGCTTCATCCGGAAACTCCTCGTGTCTTCACTTGCGACATATTAGAACGTGTTCTAGTTTCGGGTCCATGTCTCGCACCTTGTCGGCGCCGGTCACCGTAGCGTTCGACTACACCCGCTCGACCGGCCCGGTGCTGGGTCGCTTCTTCGCCGGCCTCCGCGAGGGTCGCGTGATCGGCGGGCGTACGTCGGACGGCTCGGTCGTGGTGCCCCCGCCCGAGTACGACCCGGTGACCCACGCGCAGGTCGAGGACTTCGTCGAGGTCGCCGACACCGGCACGGTCACGTCGTGGACCTGGGTGCCCGAGCCGGTGAAGGGCCAGCCGCTGGACCGCCCGTTCGCGTTCGCCCTGGTCACGCTGGACGGCGCCGACAAGCCGCTGCTGCACGCGCTCGACGTGAGCGGCCCGGACGACGTCGAGACCGGGATGCGGGTGCGGATCCGCTGGCGCGAGGAGCGCACCGGCGAGATCACCGACATCGAGTGCTTCGAGCCCGCCCCGGACGCGCCGGCCGCGGAGGCGCCGGCCGTCCGCGAGGTCCCGGACCCCGTCACCGGGATCATCGTCCCGATCGAGCTCGACTACCTCTACGCCGCCTCCCCCGAGGAGTCGCTCTTCTACAACTCGCTCAAGGAGGGGCAGCTCGTCGGTCAGCGCTGCCCGACCTGCCAGAAGGTCTACGTCCCGCCCCGCAGCGCGTGCCCCGCCGACGGCACGCCGACCGCCGAGGAGGTACCGCTCTCCGACACGGGCACCATCACGACGTTCTGCATCGTGAACGTGCCGTTCCTCGGCCAGCGGATCACCCCGCCGTACGTGTCGGCGTACGTCCTGCTCGACGGCGCCGACATCGCCCTGCTGCACCTCATCCTGGACGTCCCGGCCGAGGAGGTCCGGATGGGGATGCGGGTCAAGGCGGTGTGGAAGCCCAAGGACGAGTGGGGCACCACGATCGAGAACATCAGCCACTTCGCGCCGACCGGTGAGCCGGACGCGGACTACGACACCTACAAGCAGCACCTCTGAGAGGCCAGGACCACGAGCGATGAGAGACGTTGCGGTCGTCGGGTTCGCCCAGCGGCAGATGAAGGAGTTCGACGGGTCGCCGACCTGCGTGGAGCTCCTGGTCCCCCTGTTCGCCGAGTGCTACGAGCAGACCGGGTGGACCCGCAAGGACGTCGGCTTCTGGTGCTCGGGGTCCTCGGACTACCTGGCCGGCCGGTCGTTCTCGTTCGTCCAGGCGGTCGACGCGATCGGTGTGATCCCGCCGGTCAACGAGTCGCACGTCGAGATGGACCTGGCCTGGGCGATGTACGAGGCCTGGATCAAGGTCCAGACCGGCGAGGTCGACACGGCACTGGTCTACGCCTTCGGCAAGAGCTCCGCGGGCGTGCTGCGCCGGACGCTCTCGCTCCAGCTCGAGCCCTACACGATGACGCCGCTCTGGCCGGACACCGTGTCGCTCGCCGGGCTCCAGGCCCGCGCCGGGATCGACGCCGGGACCTGGGACGAGCGGGCGATGGCCGAGGTCGTCGACCGGTCCCTCACCGACGCCGAGAAGAACGAGTACGCGGTCCGCAAGGGCGGCTCGTCGGTCGACGAGCTCCTGGCCCGGCCGATGTACGCCGACCCGCTGCGCAAGCACGACTGCGCCCCGGTCACCGACGGCGCCGCTGCGCTGGTCCTGGCGGCCGGCGACAAGGCCAACGAGGTCTGCGACCGGCCCGCGTGGATCACCGGCATCTCGCACTACGTCGACCCGATGAGCATGGGCACCCGTGACCTGACCCGCTCCCCCAGCGCCCAGCGCGCCGGTGCGGCGGTCGGGATCGACGGCGTGGAGGTGGCCGAGCTGCACGCACCGTTCAGCCACCAGGAGCTGATCCTGCGCCGCGAGCTCGGCCTCGGCGACGACGTCCGGGTCAACCCGTCCGGAGGCGCGCTGGCCAGCAACCCGATGTTCTCCGCCGGAGGCATCCGGGTCGGTGAGGCGGCGAAGCGGATCTGGTCGGGCGAGGCCACCAAGGTGCTCGGCCACGCGACCAGCGGGCCCGCCCTCCAGCAGAACCTCGTCTGCACGATGGAAGGACGCTGACATGGCGAAGCAGCCGGCCGCCGTGATCGGCATCGGCCAGACCCACCACCGGGCCAAGCGCGAGGACGTCTCGATGCCGGGCCTGCTCCGCGAGGCCATCGACCGGGCCCTCGAGGACGCCCAGATGACGCTCGACGAGATCGACGCGATCGTGGTGGGCAAGGCGCCCGACCTGTTCGAGGGCGTGATGATGCCCGAGCTGTTCCTCGCCGACGCGATCGGCGCGGCGGGCAAGCCGCTCCTGCGCGTCCACACCGCCGGCTCGGTGGGCGGCTCGACCGCGATCGTCGCCGCCAGCCTCGTCCAGGCGGGCGTGCACAAGAAGGTCCTGACGGTCGCCTACGAGAAGCAGTCGGAGTCCAACGCGATGTGGGCGCTGTCGATCCCGCTGCCGTTCAACATGCCCGTGCACGCCGGCGCCGGGGGCTACTTCGCCCCGCACGTCCGGTCCTACATCCGCAGGTCGGGCGCCCCGACGCACGTCGGCGCGATCGTGGCGGCCAAGGACCGGCAGAACGCGCTGAAGAACCCCTACGCGCACCTCAAGAACCCTGACACGACCGTCGAGTCCGTGCTCGCCTCGCAGATGCTGTGGGACCCGATCCGCTACGACGAGACCTGCCCGTCCTCGGACGGCGCGTGCGCCCTCGTCATCGTCAGCGAGGACGAGGCTGCCAGGTCGAGCAACCCGGCCTGGATCCACGGCACCGTGATGCGGTCGGAGGCCACCACGGCGGCCGAGCGCGACCAGGTCAACCCGCAGGCGTCCCGGGACGCGGCGGCCGCACTCTGGAAGCAGGCCGGGATCACCAGCCCGATCGACGAGATCGACATGGCCGAGATCTACGTCCCGTTCTCCTGGTTCGAGCCGATGTGGCTCGAGTCGCTGGGCTTCGCCGACGCCAACGGCGGGGGCTGGAGGCTGACCGAGTCCGGTGCGACCGCGCTGGACGGCAGCATGCCGGTCAACTGCTCGGGAGGCGTGCTCTCGTCCAACCCGATCGGCGCCTCCGGGATGCTCCGGTTCGGCGAGGCGGCCCTCCAGGTGCGCGGCGCGGCAGGTGAGCACCAGGTCGACGGCGCCCGCAAGGCCCTGGGCCACGCCTACGGCGGAGGGTCCCAGTTCTTCGCGATGTGGGTCGTCGGCTCGGAGAAGCCGAGCAACTAAACCTGCGCGCTGTTCGTTGCACGGTCATGGCCGAGCTGATCCGCACCAACGACCTGGCCCTGATCGCAGTGGTCGAGGGGCTTCTCCAGCAGGCGGAGATCCCCGTCCACGTCGCCGACCGGCACACCAGCGCCCTCGAGGGCGGGCTCAACTGGCTGCAGATGCGGGTCCTCGTGCCCGACGAGGCCGAGGCCGCGGCGCGCGAGCTGATCACCGACGCCGAGCTCGGGGAGTGGCTGCGGGGCTGACGTTCGCCCTCCGCGAACTCGCTGGCCGACTCGCCGGGTCGTCGCCCGGCTGCGCGTAGCCTCCGGTCATGGGCGAGCTGATCCCGTTCCCGACACCCCACCCCGAGCAGGCTCCGGAGCGCGAGCCGCTGTGGCGCGAGGCGGTCGGGCAGGAGCTCCGCGACGAACGCCGGGACGTGGGCCGGACGCTCGCCGACGTCGCGGAACAGGCGGGCGTCTCGACGCAGTACCTCTCGGAGGTCGAGCGGGGCCGCAAGGAGCCGAGCTCCGAGGTGCTCCAGGCGGTGGCGGGCGCGCTGGGGCTGCGCCTGGTCGACCTCACCACCCGGGTGGCCCGTCGGCTCGGGCAGGTCCGCGGGCCGGTCTGCCTCGCTGCCTAGCCCCTCACAGCGCCGAGACGGCCGGCAGCTTCCTCGTGTCGAGGACCGCGTCGGCCACCCCGTAGCTCACCGCCTCCTCGGCCGACAGCACGAGGTCACGGTCGGTGTCCTCGCGGATCTGCTCCGGGTCCCGGCCGGTGTGCCTGGCCAGGATCTCCTCCATCTGGGCCCGCAGCCGGACGATCTCCTTCGCGTGCAGCGCGAGGTCGGGCAGCGTGCCCTGCACGCCCCCCGAGGGCTGGTGGAGCACGACCCGGGAGTGCGGCAGCACCGATCGCCGGCCCGGCTCCCCCGCCGCCAGCAGGACCGCTGCCGACGAGCCGGCCTGGCCGACCGCCGTGGTGCCGACGGGCGAGCTGATGAACTGCAGGGTGTCGTAGATCGCGAGCATCGCGGTGACCGAGCCGCCCGGGGAGTTGAGGTAGAGGTCGATCGGCGAAGCGGGGCTCTCCGACTCCAGGTGCAGCAGCTGGGCGATCACGACGTTGGCGACCCCGTCGTCGATCTCGGTGCCGATGTAGACGATCCGGTCCGTGAGCAGCCGGCTGTAGATGTCGACGGCCCGCTCGCCGCGCAGGGTCTTCTCGACGACGCTCGGGATCGTGTAGCTGCTCATCGCGCGATCCCGACGCCGAACGTGGCACCCGCGAACCGCCGTGGCGTCACCGACTCGACGTCGGTCAGCACCTGGTCGACGAACCCGTAGTCCCGGGCCTCCTCGGCCGTGAACCACCGGTCCCGCCGGGCGTCCCGCTCGATCGTCTCGACCGGCTGGCCGGTGTGCTCGGCGATGAGGCCCATCATCACGTTCTTGGTGTGCTCGAGGTTCTCGGCCTGGATCTCGATGTCGATCGCAGTGCCTCCGATGCCGGCGGATCCCTGGTGCATGAGTACCCGGCTGTGCGGCAGGGCGAACCGCTTGCCCGGCGTACCACCCGAGAGCAGGAACTGGCCCATGCTCGCGGCGAGCCCCATCGCCAGCGTCGCGACGTCGTTGGGGATCAACCGCATCGTGTCGTAGATGGCGAGGCCTGCGGAGACCGATCCCCCGGGCGAGTTGATGTAGAGCGCGATGTCGCGGCGCGGGTCCTCGGCGGAGAGCAGGAGCAGCTCGGCGCAGAGCTTGTTGGCGATCGCGTCGTCGACCTCCTGGCCGAGGACGAGGATGCGCTGGTGTAGCAGTCGGTCGGACGCGGACAGGCCGGCAACGCCGGGCCCGGAGCTCATGGTGTGGGTCATGCGTCGAGCCTGCGGAGCCCGGTGACCGTGGGCAAGCGGTTCTGCTCTCAGCAGTTCTGCCCGGAGCAGAGGGGCCCGCTCAGTAGCCCGGGAAAGCCGTGCGCAGCTCGTCCAGCGTGACGTTGCCGGTGACCGTGGTGCCCGCGGGGGTGTGCTCGGGGTCGAGCCGGCCCGAGAGCAGCCGGACCGCCGCCTCGACCGGACCCTCGAACGTGGCGCTCGGGTCGGTGACCCCCTCCGCCACCCGGATGCCGTCGTCGCTGGCCACCAGCGTGTGGCCGCCGATCGCAAGGCGCGTCGACGGCAGTCCCTCGGGCTTGCCGACGAACCCGAGCATGAACGTCATCGTGCTGGCGAGGTGCTCTAGCACGAGCTCTGCCGCCTCGTCCGTGAGCCGGGCACCCGGGTCGAGCGCGACGTCGACGTCCCAGCCGTGCAGCGCCAGCTCGTTGAGGCGCATGCCCAGCACGGTCGCCAGCGGGACCGGTTGGGGCAGGAAGCCGAGGTCGACCATCGTGCCCAGCCGCTGCTCCTGGGACAGGGCCTCGAGGTCGGCCACGAGCGCCTCGCTGCTGGCCACGAACCCGGAGGCCTGCTCGGCAGGAGGCAGGGCGTTCCACCGGTCCCACACCTCGGTGTTGGTCGGCGCCGCCGACGTCTCGCCACCGGCGCGCTGGAGCGTGTAGCGGTTGATCTCGGAGCCGCTGCCGAGGTGCGAGAGCACGTCGGCCACGGTCCACTCGGACGCACCGCTCGGGGACATCAGCTGCTCGTCGGTCAGCCCGGCGACGACGTTGGCGAGGTGGTCGTGGGTGCGGCGGAGCTCGGCGATGGTGCGGTCGGTGAGGGTCACTCACCGAGCCTAGAGGGACGGTCCTCAGGGGAGCAGCAGCATGGAGTCGCCGAGCTCGTGCCACAGGTACGACGGTGCGCCGGCGGCGCCCAGGTCGGCGTAGCCGCGGCGGACCAGCTCCCTCCCGGCCACCGCCTGCAGCAGCTGGAGGTGGCTCGCCTCGGGTTCGTGCAGCCCGGTGAGCAGGCCGTCGACGACCCTGGCCGGACGCTCCGGCCCCAGCACGAGCGACGTCCACCCCTCCGTCCGCCCGTCACCCGCGGTCTCCAGCGCCCGGACGACGGTGGTCCCCACCGCGAGCACCCGGCCCCCCGACCGCTTCGTGAGATTCACGAGCCGGGCGGTGT
>JAEMSV010000034.1 GCA_016462625.1 Solirubrobacteraceae bacterium
CCCCGATCTCGCCCTCCCCCAGCTCGTGGAGAGCCGTACGCGATTCGGCGACATCAAGTGCGCATGGGAGGCGGCCTATGCGCTGATGATGATCGGGGGCGCCCACTGGTTCGCGGGCGAGATCCCCGCCGCGCGCGTGGCGTACGGAGAGTCCGCCGACATCTTCGACGCGCTCAACCACGGGTCGGTGCTCGCCTCCGCACGCCGAGGAGAAGGATTGATGGCGGCACTCAGTGGCGACATCGAGTACGGAACGGCGGTCTGCCACGACGCGCTCGCGATCAGTGAGGCGATCGGGGACCGGGGCGGCAGCGCGCAGGCCCTCAACTTCCTGGCGGTCATTGCCCGCGACTCCGGCGACCTCGATCTCGTCGCCGAGCGCCACGGTGCCGCGCTGCAGTATGCCCGGGAGGTCGGCGAGCTCTGGGCCACGTGCGCGGCGCTTGACGGCATCGCCGCCGTGGCGCGGGCGGACGGCCGGATCGTCCTGGCGACGCAGCTCCTCGCCTGCTCGACCGCGATCGCAGAGCGCGCCGGCTTTGGGCCGCCGCACCACGAGCGCGAGCTGCGCAAACGAGAGGTCGCCGCCCTCCGCGCAGCCATGTCGCCGCGCGAGTTCGCCGACGCGGCGCGGCGCGGCAAGGGCATGCGCGTCGCTGACGCAGTGACCGAGGCGCTGACCTTCGCCCGCGACTACGCCGGCTGAACTGGGGATCACGCGCCGGTGTAGGTGAACAGCACCCAGGTCGATGGCGCCGAAAACGGGCGCTCGGTGCCCCACACCCCCGGCACGAACCAGTCGCCGCGAGGCATGGGATGGATCTCGGGGAAAGCGCGGTGCAGCTCGTCGTTCGTCGCGGTGCGCAGCCACGCCTGCGCGCCGGCCAGCGCGCGCGCTGGCTCGACCCGCTCGCGCAGTCGGCCGAAGAACGCGAGGACGAGAAACATCGCCGCCTCGTCGTCCACCGTCGCCTGGCACGACACGACCCCGGCGACGCCCGCTTGGAGGAGCGCGCTCGGAAATCCCACGACCTCGTCGGGCAGCGGCCCTGAAGCCGCGGTGGTCTGACAGGCTGAGAGCACGGCGAGCCGCCGCACACCGGCGGCGAGTCCGAGCAGCTCGCGCACGCTCAGCGTCCCGTCGGCGAGCGAGATCGCGCTCTTCTCCGGGGAGACCGGGTCGTAGGTCCCGTGGCAGGCGAAGTGCCAGATCGCGCACGTCTCGAGGGCGCGGCGGACGGCCGCCAGCACCGGCGGCTCCACGCGCTCGACCGCGGCACCGAACAGCGCCTGCACGCCTTGGGACTCCAACGGCGCGTTCACGAGCGTCCCGGCGGGCGAGCTGCGGACGCCGGCGGAAAGGACCCGCAGCTCAGGAACCGACGCTCTGCCCGCCGTCTGCTGCGCTCGCAGGAGGACGCGCGCATTCGGTGCGAAGCGGAACACGAGGCCGTCCGTCCGGTCGCGCCAGACGCCATCCGCGTCCGCGACCGCCCCGGCCATGTGGAGCGGGAGGTCGGACAGCCGCCCGAGAGCGATGAGCGTCACCAGGCTGCCCGGCGTCAGGTCCGCGACGACGGGCGCCAACACGACCTCCCAGAGGGCGTTCAGGACGCCGGGCATCACGGCCGCGGTTTCCCTGGTCTTGTTGCTCGGGGGCACGAGCTCGACGAGCCGGGCGACGAAGTCCGTCGTGAGGCCGGGCAGCGCGATGGGGACCGGCTGCGCATCCGCAGTGACGACGACCGCGAACCCGCGATCGTCGAGCGCAGTGAAGTAGACGATCGGGCCCTCCCCGGCGGCCGCGCGAAGATCGTCGAAGCCGGGCGTCGACTGGACGTCTTCGAACCCATCCAACCGGCTGATCTGCGTGAGCAGGGCGTCGTGCTCGGCCAGCGCGGCGTACTCGGCCGACACGATGCCCGCCACGTCCGCCGGTGCCGCGCCGCTGCCGACGGCGCGATCGGTGCGGCCGATGCGCGCTTCGACGGCCCGCCAGCGTTCCGCGAGCTCGGTCCTCCCCGTCTCGCGTAGGCGGTCCTCGAGCCCTTCGCGGGAACGGTGCATGCGCTCGGTGAGGACCACGGCGCGACTGAGGTCGAGCGCGAGCGCGGCGTCGGAGATCCGCCCTCCCCGCACCAGACGGTCCGCCGCTACTGCGAACCGGTCCTGGACGCTCCCGAGCTTTGCCTCCTGGTCATGGAGGACCCGCCGGCGGATGTCAGTCGCGAGCGCGTTGACATACGCCCAGGACGCCTCGGCCGCCTCGCGTTCGTCGCCGCGAGCCGCGGCCCAGTCGGCCCAGCGCGCGGCGACGGCCGACGCGTCGGTGGACGACAGCGCGAGTTGCTCCTCGAGGACGCGGGCGTACATGCCGCCCGTCTGGCGCCTGACCGCCTTCGGAAAGGAGAGTCCGGAGGCCGCGATCAGCTCCTCGCGCAGGTGTGGCAGCAGCGCCCGCGCCTCGACCGCCGACTCGCCGGTGAGCGTGAGCTGGAAGCAGATCCACGTCGCCCGAATCAGATCGCCGCTTGCCCGGGTGGGCCGCAACCGCCTGAAGGCCGGGACCACCGCGGCCGGCAGATACCGCTCGAGGGCGGGACCGACTTTGCCGTCGGGCATCGTCGTCGCCCGTCGCTCGAGCAGCTCGGCGAGGCCGACCCGCGCTTCACCCCAGCGCTCGGAGCTGACCCACAGCAGTCGCCGGGCCGTGCGCCGGCAATCGCGGATTGCCGCGTCCAAGTTCCCGGAAAGCGGATGCCCCTCGGCCTCGACCTTTCGGGCGAGCGCGACCCGCAGCAGCGCATGCTCGTCGAGGTGCGCGGGCGTGACGGCCACCGCCTCGACCAGGCAGTCAATCGCGGCAGCGTGGAGTCGATCGGCGTCGCCGCGTTCGACCTTCGACCGCTGCTCGTAACGCGCGCTGCGGGCCTTCAGCACGGCCCCGGCAGCTTCAGGCCGTTCGCCGGCGACCCGTCCTGCCGCCTCGTCGAGCAGCTCGAGCGCGCGATCCCAGCCGACGTCATCCCCGGTGCGCTCTGCCTTGCGGCGCATGCCGTCGACCAGCCGCAGCGCCGCAACGTATGCCAGCTCAGGCCTCCCCGACCAGATCGCTCGATCGAGCCGCGCAAGGCCGTCGAAGACCGGATCGACCGCCGCACCGCCCTCGCGAGATGCGATCAGCGCCCCGGCCAGCGTCAGCTCGACGACGATCGTTCCGGCAGGGTCGAGGAAGCCGGAATCGAGGTCCGCCCGACACAGCTCGACAAGCTCGGCGGCGTGATGCGGGTCCTCCACCGTCAGCACCCGGTCCAGGCAGGTCGCCCAGTTGCGGCCCGCGCGCCGATGCGTCACCACCGCTGTGACCACAGCGGCGCCCGCGGTCCACACGGCGAGCCCGACGAAAGGCGGAGTGACACCCGCGAGCGCGAGCAACCCGCAGGCCACGAGGACCGACACGGTGCAGCACAACGAGACAAACCACGGGATCGCCACGCGGATCTCCGAGTAGTCGTCGGTCCGCTCCCAATCGCGCAGTTTGCGGAACGGCGTCAGCACGACCGTCGCCAGCAGGAGCGCGAGGAGCGTCCCAGCGGTCGAGGGAACGCCCCAGCTCCCGACCAGCGGGACGGTGTACAGCGAGATCAGCGCCATGGCCGCGAGCGGCACAGCCCAGATCACGAGCATTCGCCCAGCGAGTCTGCGTCGCGCCGCGCCCGTCACACGCGGGATCGAGGCGCCACGCGGGTCGTCAGGGGCATGCGCAGGCGCGGACACTGCGGGAGCATCCCAACGCCGGTGCGCCGTGTCGACGTCCCGGCGGGAATCTGTCAGCGCTGCGTCAGCGCCCACTGGTGAAGTCGCGAAGACCATAGAACCCGACTGGAGGACGTTATGGCCCGCGGTAAGTCCTGCCCCGAATGCGGCAGTCCCATGTACGCGCAGGAGGAGCGCAACGAACCGAAGGGCACGACCGTGGTCTACGTCTGCCGCAGTGGCGCTTGCGCCAGCGTGCAGCGGGGCTTTCCCGCCAAGGAGAAGGTGTTCGAGGCCGCATGAGCTCCACGGCCCAGGACGTCCTCGCCGACTCGGCGACCGCCTCGTTCACCATCGTAGGAACGCCGGCATATGCCGAGCTGCTGCACAACACGCTCCGATTGATCGGGGCTTCCCTGGTCCGCCAGCTGCACGCGGACGATCGTCCGGGACTGTTCTCCCCCGTCGCCGTGACCGTCGACGGCAAGGAGCAGATCGGCGGCATCATCGCGCTCGAGACCCGGGCGGTCATCGGGTGGACGACCGGCATGTTCCGGATCAAGAACCACGAGGCCCCACTGCACTACGCCGACATCACGACCGTCACGCGACGGGAGCTGCCTGCGACCAGGTCCGTTCCCAGCCGTGAGGTGTTGAGCATCGCGGCAGACCGGTCGTGGACGCTGACATTCGCGGCCGTGTTCGACGGAGGCACGAGCATCGTGCCGTTCATCGAAGGCGTGCTCGACGGCTCGGTCAAGCCGGTGTTCGACGAGGCTCCAGCCCACGACGAGAGCGGTCGGTGATTGATCACCGCCCCTCTATCAAACGATGCATGTTGCATGAGCGAGACCCGTCGCCGCAATCGTGAGTACGCTGGCCTCGATGTGGACCCGCCTCGCATGCGCGTTCTGCCTCGTTCTGAGTCTGCCGGCCGCAGGCTGCGGGCGCGACGATGTGACCCAAACCGCTGCCGGCCCCGCGTCGGCAGCGCCCTCGGGCCAGACCAGCACGACGGCCGCGGCACCGACGACCGCGCCAACGCCACCCGTGACCGTCGCAGACGACGACGCTCGGACGCCGCCGCTCCCGCTCACGAAGGCCCTCGGTCAGATGATCGTGGCGCGTTACGTCGGCGACCGGCCCCCCGCGGCCTTCACCGCCCGGGTCCGTCGCGGCGAGATCGGCGGCGTCATCCTCTTCGGGGACAACGTCCGTCGGGGCCCGCAGGCGACCCTCACCGTGATCGACCGGCTGCAGCGCGCAGCCCACGCGGGCGGCCACCCACCGCTCCTCGTCGCCATCGACCAGGAGGGCGGTGAGATCCGCAGGATCAACGGTCCGCCAGCGCGCAACCCCCGCGACCTGACCTCCGCACGGCAGGCGCGCGCTGCCGGCCACGCAGCGGGCCGGGTGCTGCGTCGCTGGGGCGTCAACCTCAACCTCGCGCCCGTGGCCGACGTCCCGACGAGTCCGTCCTCGTTCCTCTCGATGCGCGCCTTCGGCGGCGCACCGACCCGGGTGGCGGAGCGCGCGTGCGCGTTCACCGACGGGCTGCACTCCGGCGGAGTGGGCGCCACGCTCAAGCACTTTCCCGGGCTGGGGGCCGCGACCACCAACACCGACCTGGCGCCCACCCAGATCGACCAGCCGCCATCCGCGACACGCGAGGGCTACGCGGCCTACCAGCGATGCGGCAATGATCCGCGCACACTCGTGATGGTCAGCAGCGCGGTGTACCCCCGCCTGACCGGCACGGCACCCGCCGTGATGAGCCGCCGGACGTATGCGCGCGAGCTCCAGCGAGCGGCGCCCGGCGCGGTGACGATCAGCGACGACCTCGAGACACCGGCCATCGCGGCGCAGACCACGCCCGGCCGGCGGGCGATCAACGCCGGGCTGGCCCTGCTGCTCTACGCCCGCACCGAGGCGTCGTCGGCGCAGGCATACCCGCGGCTGCTCGCTGATGCGCGGGCGGGCAGGATCGTGCCGGGCCGCGTACGCGCAGCGGCCGAGCGCGTCGTGGCGCTCAAGGTTGCGCTCGGTCAGCCATTCGCCAACGGCTCTTCGGCTTCGACGAACTCCGGCAGCACCGGCACGTAGCGTCCCAGCCACGCGCGGGCGTCATCGCCGTAGGCCTCCTGCACGACCGGGATCGGCGTCACCGGCGTCTCGCGTGCAGAGGCCGCATCGGTCACCCGCAGCAGCATCGCCGCACCGGTCCCCACCCGCCGAGCCAGCTCAAGCACCGGGGCGGGATCATGAGCCGACCCGACGAGGTCAGCCTCGGCCAGCGCCGCGGCCTGCGCGAACGCGAGCAGCTCCACACCAACCCGCCGGCCCGCCTCCTGCAGCGTCTCGAGCTGGCGTGGATCAGTGTCACCCTCGCCGATGTCGTGGAGCACCCGAAGCATCGGGACGTACGTCGTCAGTCCGAGCACGAGCAGCTCGGCCAAGGTGCGGGCGAAGCGCTCCGCGTCAGGCACTCGCGTGGCGGTGGCATCCGTCATGTCTCGGTCATCCTCACGTCGTCGCTCCTCGCTTCCGGTGACACTACGTCTTCTTCGGCAGGATCCAGCCGGCGACGTTCAGCGCCCCCGACAGTGGTGCGGCCGCCCACAGCGGCGCGCCCATGGTCGCGCCGGTGATCAGGGCGCTGGCCACGAACACGGATGACCAGATCCGCCAGTCGTTGCGCTCATGCCAGGACCCTGACTCCTTCGGCACCTTCAGCACCTGCTCCCCGCCGATCTCGAGCAGCTTCGTGATGCCCTCCTCCTGCGCCACCTCGACCAAGACCTGGGCGACCAGAGGCAGCGCCTCGGTCGCGGCGCCGAAGCCGGGCACGAACGCCTCAGCGATGGCGCAGAGAACCTCGCTTCCGGCGCCGGCCCCGAACGCGACGGCAAGGCGCTTGGCGTCCTCTGACGCGTCCGCCCGGAAGCCGGGCGCGGCGTCCCCCAGCGTCGGAGCGCCGAGCAGCTGGCCAAGCAGGCCGGCCGCGGCGCCCGACGACCGGTCGGCTGCCCCGCCGCCTGCGCGGGCGGGGCCACCCCCGCCGCCGGCCGCACCGTGACGCGACAGCCACCGGTCGACCGCGGCGCGCGCCTGCTGCCGGCGCTGCTCGGCTTGGTCGAGCGAGCGCATCGCCCCGGCGAGCATCGGATCGGATCCGCGTGCCGGAGCCCCCGCGCGGCCAGCCTGCGCCAGGCTTCCCCGCAGCCGCTTCAGGCTCTGATCAGCCGCCCAGGTCGCGTCGCGGCCGTCGTTCAGCCCCGCATGCAGCGCACGTAGCCGCTCGGTGATCTGCGCCTGCTGCGAGTTCACGGGCGCGGGCGGTGCGCGTGGGCGACGGCCCGCTGGACGTGCGCGGCGAGCTGCTGCATCTGATCGGCCGCCAACGTCATGGCCTGCGCACACCCAGTGACCGCGCCGTACGCCTCCTTGTCGGCGCCCGTCGCGCTGCCGCCGATGGCATCAAGCACCGCGCTGCCATTGCGGCGCTCATGCGCCGCCGCCGCACGCAGGCGCATCGCCGCCGCTTCCACGCGCCGCGCATCGGCGAGCAGCGCCTGCAGGACGGTCTCGTCGACGGGGCCCGGTCCGGGTCGGCCCCGGGCGGCGCTCACCTCAGCACCCCGAGTCGTCCGCCTTGCTGCTCCAGAGCTTCCAGCGTCCGTCGACCTTCTTCATCGTGTAGCGGATCTGGAAGGTCTTGCATCCCTCCGCATCGGACTCGGTGGTTAGGTCGACGTTGGCGATTCCGACCGAAGACGTGACGTTCTCCGTGCTGAAGCTGTTGACGGTGACCGACTGAAGTCCGTCTTCGGAGATCGCCTGCGCCCACCGCGCAGGATCGCCCGCCTTCTGCTGCAGCGGCGCCCCGTACAGCGAGTACGCCTCCTCGTAGTTGCCGTCGAGCCGCGCCTGGAAGTGTCGGCGCAACGCGCGCTCCATCCCGTATGAGCGCGTTCCCACCGGGTAGACGTAGGCCGACGGGTCGTCGATCTGGTCCGTCGACGCCGGGGTGTCCTCCTCGGTCGGCGGCTCGTCGCCGGTGCCGTCACGCTCGCAGTCGGGCTCGAGCGAGGACTCCATGCTCACGAACGAGTCCCGCCAATCGTCGAACTCGCCGTCGGGTGCCGCGCCGAGGACTGCATAGCCGTCGCCGCAGTGGGTGCTGAAGATGTCGATCTTCCGCGAGCCCTCGACCGAGTACTCCCACAGCCAGCCACCGTCCCCGTACTCGCGCCAGTCGTACTCGACGTAGTCGTCGACGCGGCTCATGTTGGCGTGATTGAGCCGCGCCCCCTTGGCCGCCGATCCGTCGTAGCCCTCCGTGCGGTTGACCTTCGCGTAGACGTTGGGCTCGCCCGCCAGGTGCCAATAGCTCTCCTCGTACACCCCCTTGTCCTTCTCCTCGCTGTCCCGCGTGAAGTCCGTCGGCGCCGTGATCGAGTAGCTCGCGCCCTCGTACGTGCCTGGATCTGTCGTGTCCTCCTCGTCCCCCGTGGTGTCATCGGTTGTGGTGTCCTCCGTCGAGGTGTCGTCGGGCGACGTGCCGTCGCCACCGTCCGATGGCTCTTCGGTCGAGCCGCCGCCCGACGAGCCGCCGAACCCGCCGCCACTGTCACTCACAAACGAGCCGGCGTCATACGACGACGGCTTCGGCACGACTGCCGCCCCGATGATCGCCGCGAGAACGGCCAGCCCGATGGACGTCGCCTGGATCACGCGGAAGCGCCGGTTCGCCTGGCTCACCCATGCCGACGCCCGGGCGCGCGCGCCCGCGTCGCTGGAAGACTGCTCGTCGTCCTCGACCGGAACGCCGGCGGCCGCGGCGACCTCGGGCGGCAGCGCCGCAGGCATCATGCCGCGCAGCACGTCGCTGGTCAGGCCAAACGCGCTCATCCCGGAGAGCTCGAGATCCACCGTCACCGCGTCGTCGAGATCGGGGTGCTTCCGCACGCGCGCGACGATCCGGCTCGCGAAGATCCGCCGGTAGAACATGTCGAGCACCGCGGTGATCGCCAGTGGGATGCTCACCACGGCCGCGATCCACGCTCGGACGACCGCGATCATGAAGATCACGAACATGCTGTCCGTGTGCCGCGCGTCCCGCGCCAGCCCCTCGCGCATGCGCACGAAGATCCGGAAGATCCAGCGCAGACCCGTGCTGCCGGAGAAGTTGTCCTCCCGCATGACGACGACCCCGCCGTCGAGCCGCGTCTCGTCGGCGTCGGGCACAAACATGCCCGTCGGGTAGGCCCACCGGGAGTCGTCGATGTCGATGAGGTACTGCTGGACGTTGTTCGCCGCCACCGGGACGTCGACGCCGCGCCACACGACCTGTTTGGGTTTGAGCACCCACGTGCGCGATACGAGCGCCATCCCCACCGCCGCGACCTGCAGCGCCAGGAAGAGAAACACGACCAGCCAGAACAGGAACATGGTCAGGCCGCCTCTCGATGACGCTCTTGCAGGTCCTGCTGGAAGCCTTCCCACCAGGGGAGGCGGTCGGTGATCCCATCGTGGACCGTGCGTGAGACCGCGCCCATCGCGACCTCGATGAAGACCTCGTCGCCGATACAGCCCGGTCCCTCGTTGAGGATCCACCACTGCGGCTTTGAGCGGAACCGGTTCAGCAGCGGCAGCAGCAGGAAGCCGCTGGCAACGCCGACGAACGCCCGGAATCCGATGTCCCCGGCGAACATCCGGTTCTCCGCCACGACCGCCCACATGCGGAAGGGCCGCACCATGTCCTCGGCCTCCGGCGCGCCATGCGCGCACCACGCGGCGACATCCGCCACCAGTTGGTAGCGCGCGAGGCCTTCGGCATCCGAGATCGGGAGGAGCGAGCGCCGCATCGCGGTGATGAGCGCCTCCACCGTCGTCGAGCGGATCGAGAGGTCATCAGGCGCGCTGCGCACGGCCTCCACCGCGGCCGAAGCCGCGTCGCGCACCGACCCCGTGGCGACCAGCACCTCGACCCGCGCGGCCCGGAGCATCGGCGTGATCTCGTCACCGAGAACCCGCACCGCCTCGTCGAGGCCGCCGAGCGCCTCCTTGTCCCGCCCGAGATCAAGCTGGAGCGTCACGCGCGCCTCGTACAGCTCAGCGCCGATCTCGCCCGTGGCCATCGCACGCTCGAGGGCCTCGAGCCCGCGAACGCGCAACCGCTCGGTCGCCTCCTCCGAGGCACTCCGCGACGCCTGCGCCGCGACCCAGCCGAACACTGCATCGGCGACCGGCGCGTCCTCGAACCGCTCGCGGGCCTCGTTGGCGACCTTCAGTGCCTCGGCCATCTGCCCGGCGGCCAGGAGCTCCTCGACGACGCGCCAGAGATCCTCGAGCTCATCAACGACCGTCTCCGGCTTCTGGTTGAAGACCTCACGCAACTCGTCGAGATCGAGCGGCTCCTCGGTGCCGCGCTTGACGTAGTCGGCCAGCTGCGTGATCAGCTCGACGACGAGGTTGATCTGCCGTTCGACCTCCGGCGTCGTCTTGCGCCCACGCACCTTCGCACGCCAGGTCCGACGCTTCTTCGCGATGTTCTTGTCGAGCGCCGACTCCGGATCCGGCGGGACGCCGAAGAACGCGCGCGCGTCCGCCGCCGTCGGCTTGTCCGGAACCTCGACCTGCTCGATCCAGAGTGCGGTGCTCACGGGCCGCAGGCCTTCAGCTCACCGCGACGTCAGCTAGGTACTTCCGCGCGTCATCCTTCTCCGCGTCGCTCAGGATGCCGCTGCGCGGAACCTTGAGCTCGCACATGTGCGCGCCAGTGTCGCCGTCGAACGCGTTGACGACGACGAGCTGGTCCGCGGTGTATTCGACCTCGATGCGGATCGGGTATCCGCGGGGGACCGGCCGCGCGAACCGCCCGACGGAACTCCCGAGCTCCCGCACGAGCGTGAGGTTGCGGTCGTCACCTTCGTTGAGCTTGACCTCGATGACCTCCTGCCCGTCCGACACCGCGCTGAACAGCTCGGTCACGTCGTGCGGAACGGGTGTGCTCTCGGGAATGACGACATGGTTGTAGAGCTCCCCGTCGTCCCCCATGGTCGTGATTCCGAGCGCGTGCGACGCCGCGTCCGTCGGCATCGGAATGGCGGCGAGCTCGTTGCGGGGGTCCAGGTCGCCGCCGAGCTTCGCGCCGAGCATGGCTGCTCCACGCGAGACGTCCTCGTCGAGGTTCTTCGCGGAGATCGGCTCGATGCCCACGATGTCCTTCAGCAGCGCCTGGCAGCGCGGGATTCGGCTCGAGCCGCCGACCATGAGCGCGGTCGAGATCTCGACGTCCTCTGTGCCGAGCTGCTCCGCCGTCTTGTCGAGTGCGAGCCGCGTGCAGTCCTCGATGTACTCGAACTGCTCCGACAGCATCGTCTCGAACTCGCTGCGCGTCAGCTCGAACTTCACCGGCGGCCCGCCCACGACGATCGGCTTCGTGACCGACGCGCTCGTCGACAACTGCTTCTTGATGTCCTCCGCGTCCATGTACGCGTTGGCGCGCTGGTACGGGTCCTCGAGGATGTTGATCCCCCGCTCGTCCTCGACGTGCTTGGCCATGCGCTGCACGATCGCCTCGTCGAAGTCCGCGCCCCCGAGCTGCTTGTCGCCTGTGGTCGCGATGACGTCCATCTCCCCGCGCTCGCCCTGACGCATGACCGTGACGTCGAACGTGCCACCGCCGAGGTCGAAGACGAGCAGCAGCCCCTCTTCGCGTGACTCGCGGTCGAGCCCGTGCGCGATCGCTGCGGCCGTCGGCTCGTTGATGATCTTCACCACCTCAAGGCCAGCGATCTCACCGGCGCTCTTGGTCGCGGCACGCTCGTTGTCGCCGAAGTACGCCGGAACGGTGATGACCGCGCGCGTAGCCGGTCGGCCGAAGTGCTGCTCGGCGATGCCTGCGAGCTTCTTCAGCACGTAGGACGAAAGCTCCTCGGGCGAGTACGACTTGCCGTCGATATCGAACGCCCGGCCGTCGGGCAGGTGCCCAGGCTCACCCATGCCGCGTTTGAAGACGCTTGCCACGCGGTCTGGCTCAAGCTGCACGTTGCCCTTCGCAACAGCGCCGACGATCACACCGGCGTCGTCGGAGGTGAAGTGGATGACGCTCGGGATCACCCGCGCTCCGGTCTCGTCCGCGATGACGTGCGTGACGCCGGCGTCGTCGGTGTAGGAGACGACGCTGTTCGTCGTCCCAAGGTCAATGCCGATGATCGGCGTGTCGTTGCTCACGGCGTGATCTCCTCTGGTGTGCTTCCGTCGGCGACGCGGACTCGCGCCCGCACCACCACCTCGCCCAGCGTCTCCAGCCCCGGCTCCAGCACCTCAGCGACCACCGCAGTGGCCGCGGACGCGCTGCCGTCGAGCGCCTCGTGGCGGACGGCATCGAACGGCTCGCCCACCTCGCCGAACTCGGCGTAGCCCGCGCCAACGAGCAGCTGCTCAAGCTCGGAGAGCAGCGTCTCGCGCGCCGCCGCCTCGAAGTCCATGCGCCGTACGAGCGACAGCACCCGCCTGAGACCGGACACGAGCGGGCGCCGATCCCGCTCACCGAGGCGCTGCTCCGCGGCGTTCAGCCGTTCCGCGAGATCCTTGACCGCAGCGTCGCGCTTGAGCGCGGCGACAACGTGCGGCACGACCTGGTCGAGCTCTGCCCGAACGGCGGTGCCGACGATCTCGGCGAGTTGCTCCTCAGGGCTCGGCGCCTCGGCAGGCGGGGTCGTGTCCGTGCTCACAACGAGCTCCCGTACTGCTTTGCCGTCTTCGAGGCCTGCTCAAGCGCCTGCGCTGCGCGCTCGACCTGCGTACGGGCCTCGCGCACCCGCGCCGCCACCTCTTTGTCCTTGCCCTGCGAGCTCCCGCCTATCAGCTGGAGAATGCGCTGGGCCGACTCGTCGTAGCCGCGCAGCGACGCCTGGAGACCGCGGGCTTGGCCTTCGGTCCCGCCCGCGTAGCTCATGAGCGCGGACTTCAGCTCCTGTACCTGCGATCCCATTCCATTCCCTTCATGAGGACTCCGTCGATGTGCGGCCGACGAACACGACGTAGGCGCCAGCCACGCCGAGCAGCGCCACAACGCCGAACGCGATGAGGGCCGCTGCGCCGGATGCGATGCCGGCCAGGAGGACCGCGAGCGCGATGGCCACGCCCACAACGAGCGCGATGGTCCGCTGGCGCGCCTGGCGGCGCGCGGCGAGCGCTCGGGCAGCAGCGGCGGCGTCCTCCTCGCGGCGTTGGCGGTCGACGGCCTCGCGCCAGGCGGCCGTGGCCTCCGCGATGCGCTTGCGCTCGCGGCCGATCGCGTCGGCTGCCTGCTGGGCGTCCTGCACTGCGGCGTCGACGCTGCCGGCGAGCTGCTCCGCGAGCGCGGTGGGGTCGCTGCTGGACACGCTCGCCGCACCGGCCACGCGCTCGGGCAAGGAGATCCGACGACCCGCGGCCCGCTGACGCGCGGAGGTCAGCTGCCGTCCGACGGCGTCCACACGCGCGCGCGCGGCATCGCGTTCGCGCGCGGCAGCGGCAATCTGCTCGTCAGCCCGCCGCGTGGCCTTGCGCTCGGCTTCAGCCCGCTCGTCGTCAGCGGCCACGAGCGCGACGGCGGCGTCGCGGTAGGCCTGCAGCTCCGGTGTCAGGCCAGCCATGCCGGAGTCTCCGCGGCGCCGAACGGCCGGTACGTGTGGAAGCGAACCGGGTCGGCCGATCGGGCGACGTCGTGCCAGACCGCAAGCGGCTCGGCGGACGGGTCGATCGGCCGGCCGGCCAGTTGCAGCATCGCGGACTCGGGCACCCCGAGGTAGACATGCATCCCGAATGCGTCGTGCGCCGGCTCGAACTGCCGGTATCCGCTGACGGTCGGCCACCAGGCGAGCGTGTGGGTTCCTCGCCGAGGGCCCACGGCGATGAGCTCGGCGAGCTCATCGCGCATCGTCTTGGTCATGTAGCTGTCACCGTTGTCGACCTCGTCGTCGAGCCCGTCGATGCGCTCGACACCGAAGATGACGATCGCGGTCCGCTGCTCGGGCGCGTCGTGCGCGCGCTGCGCCGCGGCGAGCAGCTCGTCCGCGCGGCCGCTCGTGAGCTCGGTGACCGTCGCGCCGCGTGCACGGCAGGCCGCGGCCGTCGCCCGGACCACCCCGGCGGGAATGCTCTGCTCGACGACGTCCTCCGGGCGGGTCAGATCAACGAGGACGAGGTGCGCGCCACCCGGAGTGGAGGCCAGGCCGATCGCCGTCCACTGCAGAACGCCGAGCGCGGCGTGCGTGCCCGCGCCGACGATCGCGAGATTGCGGTGCCCGTCGCGTCCCAGGGTGATCGCCTGGCCGGGCTGGCCCTGCGGATCCTCGGCGTCGATTCGCAGTGACGCGCCGACCCAGCTGCGCCACACCCCATCGTCGCGTCCCTTCCCCCGCGCGGCGGCCTGCAGCTCCCAGTTCGCCGACGCCTCGGCCCCGCGACCGCCGTTGAACACGCGCGGAGGCCGCCGCGGCCCGCGCACCCGTGCGACGGCTTCCCGCCGTTCGCCCGACGCGACGCCGGGGCTGACGTAGGCCACCTTGATCAGCTGGTTGCGCGTGTCCGCGCCGCTCGCCGCGTTGACGATCGCGATGCCGCGCTCTTGGATCTCCGCCGCAGCGGTGTTGGAAGGGCGGAAGATCGCCCGCGACTCGTCGTCGCTGAGCCGCATGCCGACCCTGAGCGGGGCGTTCTTGAACACGCCGTCGAGCTTGATGCCAGCCTGCGTCCCGACTCCCACGTCGCCGATCGACTGGGTCGCCAGTGCGAAGTGCACCCCGGCGGCGCGCCCCTGTTTGGCGATGTTCAGCAGCGCTTCGACCGCGTCGTTGCCGAGGTCGTCATCTGCGTCGAACAGCCGCTGGAACTCGTCGATGACGAGCAGCACACGCGGGATGACCAGATCCGGCCGCAGCTCGCGCAACTCGGCGAGCTTGCTGGCGCCCGGAGTCGTGTTGAAGAGCTGGTAGCGGTCGGCGATGAGCCGGTTGACGTGCTCGAGCACGGCAACCCCGAACTCGCGGCTGGAGTTGACCGAGACGACATCGGCGTGGGGCAGGAACGACATGTCCGCGGGGTGCGCGGCGAACTCCTGGAACTCGACACCCTCCTTGAAGTCCAGGAGATACAGCCGCAGGTCCTCAGGCGAGTAGCGGCGGGCAAGCCCGTACACCAGCGTCCGCAGGAGGTTGGACTTGCCCGACCCCGTGTTGCCCGCAATGAGCGCATGCGCGGTCTCGTCGTCGAAGCTCGCCGAGACGTCGGTCGAACCGGCCCGCCCGAGCGGCGCGCTGAGTCCGGCCGCGCTGATCTCCGTCCCCCGACCGGCGACGTGCAGGTCCGCGAACTCCAGCGGCTTGGGCGCGGCGACCGCCCGTGCGGAGACCTCGTCGACCGAGTCGGTGAGAGGCGGCGGGTCGAGCTCGACCTCGAGCCCGGGAAGCCACCCTACCTGCGCTCGTCCCGCCCGCGTGATGTCGACCTGTGTTGCTTCGCCACCGACATCGACCGCGCCCGCGCCCGCGGCGGCGTCCTCGTGGACGATGAGCATGATCCCGCGGTCTGAGGCGTGCGCCCCGAGGCGGGATACCTGCTCGCGCGTGTCTGCGTCCAGACCGCGTGGCGCATCGAGCAGGCAGAGCAGCTCGTAGTGCAGATCGCTGTCGCCCGCGGTTGCCGCGTATTCCCGCAGCGAGGCGTACCGGCCCTGCAGATGCACGGAGGAGACGGTCGTCGCGTGCTTCGTCAGAGCTTCGAGTGCGTCGGCGAGATCCGCACGGCCCGTGAGCGGCGGGCCGTGCGCGACGCGCTGCTGATCGAACCGGCTCAGCGAGCCGAGCGATGCACCGAGCCCGACGGGGTCGAAGACCCGAAAGCGCACGGCGCCGGGCGCTGCGCTCGCGAGTGTCCGGATCACGATGGTCTCGATGACTCCCAGCGCGGTCTCGCGCTGCTCGGCCGCCGCGCGGCCGACGACGTGGCCGCACCCGATCCCGGGGACGAGCGCCATCGGACTCTCGGGTGCGTGAAGGTGGCCGATCCGCACGGCCGCAGCAGGCTCCCGCCGGTCGGGAGGCTCCTTCCAGGCGGGCGTCCGGGTCCAGGAGGCTCCTGCGCCGGTGACGGCCAGTTCCGCGGAGACCTTGCGCAGCGTCTCCTGGGCCTGCGTCGCCGCGCGGTCGGCCCGATCGCGTGCGACGCCGACCTCGCGCTGACGCGCTTTGCGGAGTTCGTCCGCGCGTCGCGCTGCGCGAGCGTCAATGTCTGCGTGTGCGGCCACGGTTGCCTGCATCGCCCGCGTGTAGATCTCCTCGAGAGCGGCGATGCGGCCGCGGAGCTTGTCCTGGAGGCGTCCAAGCTCGCGCTCGTCTGGCGGTTTGGGTGGCGCGGAGGTCGGCCTCATCTACGCGCAAGACGTCGCGACCGCTCACCGGGGCAAGCCGGATGTCTCAAGTGACTCACGCCGGCGCAGCCAACCAGGATGTTTCTGACCTGTCAACAGAATTTCCGTCAGTCATGGCTTGAGGATCGTCTCGACCTTCGCTGACAAATCGCTGTCGTCCTGCGCGGAGGACGTCTCTGCCGAGGTCCTGCGGCCAGCGCGCCGGTCGCGCGCTGGCGGCAGACGACAACGAGCTCACACGCGCGGTGCGACCAACCGAACGACACGCTGCGCGTTCGCTACCCGCCCGGAAGGATCCACGGTCTGAATACGGACCGTCGCGCGCAGCCGTCCACGCGAGAGCCGCTTCCGCGCCGCCCGGTTCAGCCGAACCGACACGACCGCACGGCCACCCGGCGCGATCCGAACGACACCCGCACCGAGCTGCCGGCCCGCCGTCGCCGTCACCCGGACATCACAGGCCACCGCCGCACCGTCGGCACGACCGGTAACCGGGATGCGAACGACACCCTTCCGCGACACCGTCGCCCGCCGGACAGCGACACGCACCGCCGGGCACGCACGCGGAGCCGCGGCCACCACCGAGCCGCCGCCACCGCCGACCGCCACCGGGTCCGCCGAACCTCCGGCCGGAGCGACGGGCTGTTCAGCGACGGGAACGGGAACGGGAACGGGCACCACCGGGTACTCCACCCGCTCGCAGTCCACCGGTGGGATCTCGTCGATCCGGTCCGCGATGACCGTGTCGTTCCCGGCACCGCACGTGATCCGATCGATCTCGCCGTCCCGCGCGAGGATCGTGTCGTCGCCGGGCTCGCCGATCAGCGAGTCGGCGCCCGGACCGCCCTCGATCCGGTCGGCACCACCGCCGCCGGTCAGCGAGTTGGCCCGCGCGTCGCCGACGAGCGTGTCGGCCTGTCCGCCGCCGATCGCGTTCTCGACGTCCGCGTCGATGCGGTCGTTCTCGCCCGGGCCTCCGTCATCGGCGTCGCCTTCGAAGTCGACACGGACGCTCTTCGGGTGGTCGAGGTACGAGACCGTGTCCGACCCGCTGCCGCCGGTGACGACGTCCGTGCCGGCGCCGAGCCGGTCGGGCTCGAAGTAGTCGTCGCCGGCGTCGCCGCGGAGGATGTCCTTCTCCGCCCCACCGAAGAGACGGTCCTCCCCGACGCCACCGATGATCTGGTTCGCGCCGGCCTGGCCGTACAGCTGATCGTCGCCGTCGTTGCCGTAGACGATGTCGTCGCCGGCCTGTGCGTCGATGACGTCACCGCGCGCGGTGCCCGAGATGACGTCCCGGGCCTGTCCGCCGATCACCCATTCGATATCGCTGCGGACGTTGTCGCCCTCGCCGCTGTAGCCGTCGTTGGCAACGTCGTCGAGCGAGATCTCCAGCGGGCCGTCCGCCGCGCGGTAGCTCGCGATGTCCTGGGGCTCGACGCCGGGGGTCGCCCCGCCGGAGCCGCCGCGGAAGACGTCGGCACCGAGCCCCGCGAGGAGCACGTCCGCGCCCGGGCCGCCGTTCATCTCGTCGCGGCCGAGCCCGCCCTCCAGCTCGTCGTCGCCGTTCTCCCCGAGGAGGATGTCGTCGTCCTCCTGGCCGAAGAGGTTGTCGTCGCGGTCGCGGCCGTTGAGCGTGTCCCGGCCGGTGCCGCCGTACAGGCGGTCGAACGCGCTTCCGCCGAGCAGGACGTCGTCACCCGCCTCGCCGTAGGCGGTGGCCGGCACATCCGTGTCGTTGGTCGCCGTGTCGGCGTTCTCACGCAGGTACAGGTACAGGCGGCTCACGTCCGCCCCCGAACACTCCGCAAGCACGTTGATCGGGGGGAAGCCGACGAGCGACTGGGTGCACCCGCCGCCGGCGGGCGCGCGGATCCCAATCCGGCCGTCGGTGACCAACACGCGGTCACCGCTCTGCTTGACCTCGACCTTGTTGGTCTTGTTCTGCAGCGCGTCGATCACGATGGCGGGGCTGAACGAGCCTGACGGCACAGCTCGCGTCACGCGGGCCGTCTCTTCCGCGGCTGCAGGCTGAGCAGCAGCACCACAGGCGAGGGCGAGTGTGCCGGCGACGACGACGGTCCGGCGGGAACGGAAGGGCATGGTGGACTCCGATGTATGAGGACATGTACGTCCGGCATCGTCGGAGCCCGCCCGCCGGCAGGGAAGTGCGAAATCTGGACTTGACCTCACATCCCGGTGAACACCACGCGCGGGATCGGCCCGGTCGTGAGCAGCTTCAGCTGCGTCGACGCCGACGTCGTGTACGTCCAGCCGACGATCGGATACGTCGCCGTCACGGTCAGGTCCGCGCGCACCCGCTCACCGTCGGCCATCCGCTGGCGCAGGTCGCGCCGCTGCGCCGCCGTCATCGGGATCGCCATCGTCGTCGAGCCGCCGAACGTGCCGATCGACCCCGTCACGGTCCCCAGCGCGACGTCCATCCCGCGCGGGGTGCTGCCCGCGATCCCCGTCGCCGACAGCGAGCACGTCCGCGGACACGAGACCTCGGCCGTCACGGTGTTCGAGCTCGTCAGCGCCTGGCTGGCGTCCACCGTCACGAGCGCCGCGTCGGCGTCCTCCTGGACGTTGACGACCATCGACGCGGTGCCGCGGGCCGTCGCCGTGTCACTGCCGCGGTGGATGTACGCGCAGAACAGGTAGGCGCCTTCGACCGAGGCCCGGTACATGGGGTGGATCGAGGTGGACACGCCGTCCCCGTCGACGGAGGCCTGCTCGACCAGCGTCATCCCGGCGGTCACCGCAGCGCCGGCGCTCGCCGGGCACGACGCGCGGCCGGCCTCGGTGTAGACGTACACGTAGCCGTCGCCGTACGCGACGGTCGTCAGGCGGAAGTCGGTGCCGTAGGTGCCGACCGTCGGGAACGGGTCGATGCTGCGCATCGTCACCGAGTCCGCGAAGGCCGCAGGCGCGCCGAGCAGCGCGGTGCCGAGGATCGTGATGGTGGCCGCGAGGAGCGCCCGGCCGCGGCGGGTGGGTGTGGGCTGTGAGCGATTCATGGCCCACCGATCGCCCGGCGCCCACCCGCTGAAGAGCGCTCAGGACGATCACGGACGCTCAGGCAGACTTATCTGTCGAGTTCACGACACGACGGCCTGTCCGGCCACTTCAGGGGCGGCCCCCTACGGACGGTTACCACCCCCCGCCCAACACACCAGTTCCTGGCCTTGTCGTGCCCGGGTAGGAGGCATAGGTTGGCCCCGCCGATGGCTCCGATCTACCGCGCATACGGCCAGATCAGACGCGGCAGCGGCCCGTGGCGTCGGCCCTTCCTCATCCCCTCCTCGACGCCGGCCGCCCCGCTGCTGCCCGGTGAGGGGTACATCGCCGTCGACAACGGCGGCGCGAATGCGGACCTGCGCTGCCAGCTGCGCGTCCTGAACTTCACGTCCCTTGACGACTTCAGGGTCGGCTTCCAGATCACGAAGATCCGATCGGTCAGCGACATCACGCTGCGGCTGCTGCTCCTGAAGTCCGCCGACGACTTCTTCGTCGACTCCGGCACGATCGAGACGAACGTCAGCTTCGCCGTCCTCTACCACCGCACGCTGCCCGGCCAGCAGTTCCCCGGCGACCTGAAGATCAACGTCGACACCGGCCGCCCGCAGATCGACCCGAAGATCGACGACATCAACACGCCGATCACCGTCGCCAGCGGGATGCGCGCGACCACGATCAAGATCTCCGTCGAATCGGGGCTCAGCGACGACCTGACCATGGGCGGCGGGCTCGTGGACGGCGACATGATCCCGATCCTCGGGGTCCGCACCACCAACGACACCGTCACCGGCGGCTACCGCGAGCACGACGACCAGATCCGCGGGATCGACCTCGACTGGCTCGACAACGCCGCCGCGCCCAAGCCGCCGAGCGCGACCTGGATCGACCTCGTCGCGGCGAACCCGACGAGCGACACCACCAAGCTCGACGTCACGATCAACATGCCCGAGACGGGCGAGACGCCGACCGCTGCGCCGAAAGTCAGCCCCGTCCCCGGCGGCCAGCTCAGGGCGGGCTACTACCGCTACCGCCTCGTGTACGTGACCGAGAACGGGAACGAGACGGCCGCCGGCCCGCGATCGGCCCCGCAGTTCATCCAGGCGACGAACTGGGCCGACCCGGCCACGCCGCGCTCGATCAAGGTCGACAGCTTCCCGCCGCTCCCGCCCGACGCCGACACCACCGGGCCGCGCAAGATCACCAAGCTGCGCATCTACCGGACCGATCCGGACGTGCCCGCCCCCGACGAGACGTACACGCTCGACGACGTCGGCAACTCCGGCGACGACGTCTTCGTCAAGGAGCTCGCGCTCACCGAGACGTCCTGGATCGACACGGGGCAAGAGCAGCTCGCGTCCGGCAAACCCGACGTGATCAAGCCCGACCTGATCCTCCTGGAGTACAGCTCGCCGCACGACCCGCCGCTCGATCTCACGGGCGGGATCCGGCTCATCGGCCGGGACCCGATCAAGCCGTCGGAGGTCACCGACGAGAGCTACACCGGCGCCGTCTCGGCCGTCCCGAACAAGCTCCGCGTCGCCTATCAGCCCAGCACCGAACCGCGGCTTCGATGGTCCGCGAGTAAGCCCGTCCCGCGGCTGAGCGTCAACCTCGCGCCGCTCGTCACCCCGCTCGGCACGGGGGTCGACATCACCGCCGAGAGCGTCCCGGACCGGCTGAGCATTGACTGGTCGAGTCTGGGCTCGGAGTACTTCCAGCTCGCGGCCCGCGCCTCCACGAGAACCGATCCGACCATGATCGGCGACCGGCAGATCGGCCGCGTCGCCGCCCGGCTGGGGACCACCTCGCCGGCGCCCGGATGGCCCAACGGCGAGGCGCACGTCGCCGTCGACATGACGACCGAGCTCGCCAAGGCCGGCACCGCCGCCAGCACGCTGGCCTCGGCTCTGGCCGTCAAGCGGATTGTCGTCACCTCGGGCGCGCGGAAGTGGGCCGACCGCGAGTCCAACCGCGGCCGCATCGGCATCGAAGGCCTCTTCGCCCCCGGCCGCGGCTTCACCGACCGCGACCTCCGCGTCACCAGGAGAAGCGGCGGCACCGACGTCCTGCAGCAGCTCAACCTCACGGCCCGCCTGCTGCCCGAGCAGATCAGCGGCGAGTTCTTCGTGCCCGACAGCGGCGCGATCCAGCTCAACCTCGACCAGCGCATCCGCTGGATCCGCGGCGAGTTCGAAACGCGCTCCAAGCCGGAGGAGGAGGGAGAGCCGCCCACGGAGATCAGCCACGTCAAGGGCCAGGTCCTGCTCGACCACACGACCGACAAGCTGCGCTTCGCTTCCCAGGACAGCGTGCACACCGAGCTCACCGCGCCGATCCGCGCGGGCGGCCGGGTCGACCTCACCGAGGACCACCAGGACCCGGCCGACAAGATCGTCCTCCGCCCCGACGCCGTCGTCCCCGCGACCACGCCGCAGGACCCCGCGCTCATCGTCGTCGGCCTGGCGAAGGGCTCGAAGACGATCCGGGCGATCGCCGCCGAGCCGGGGATCGCCGCCCGCGTCGCGGCGTCGTTCGGCGACGACCTCCCGGTCGCGGTCCGCGCGAACCCGCAGGTCAAGGCCGTCCAGCACGGCGACAAGGAGACGACCCAGGGCCTGCGCGCCGTCAGCGCCCGTCTGCAGGGCGTGATCGAGGCCCAGGCCTCCACGAAGCTCACCAAAATCGGCAAGAAGCATCCCGCGCCCGGCGAGGTCCCGGTCACCGTCGCGTTCTCCGGGCAGCGCACGAACAGCTCCCTGCGCGGTGAGGCGCAGATCCGGGAGAAGCGGGTCGCCCACGATCCCGACTCGCGCGCCACCGCCGGCCTGCGCTCCTGGCTGCGCGCGCGTACCGCGTTCGTCCCCACCCGCGTCTCCGCCACGCCCGCCTTCGTCGCCGCCGGCGCGCCCCTCGGCTCGACCTTCGGCGGCATCGCGCTCGATGCCGATGTCCCCTGGGGATTCGGCACCGTCTGGGCCGAGCCGGGCTTCGCGTGGGAGGAGTTCACCGACGTCCTCGGCGAGGACAAGGGCATCGGGCTCATCACCGCCGGCTTCGACGGCCTCCCGTCCCAGCTCGAGACCTGGCTGCTCGAGCACAGCGGCGACCTCGGCCCCAGCCGCGTGCCGACCGAGATCCGGCTGCCCGAGACCGGCCCCGTGGACACGAGCTGGCCTCCGGGCGGCGTGCTCGCGTGGCTGAACGGCGCGCTGAAGCTCAGCTACGTCCGCGTCGAGCTGCCCGGCGCCTCGCAGCGGCACTGCCGCGAGGACGGCGACGACCGCCCGGTCCGCCACGGCGCCTGGACCGGGGTCCAGGCGCCCTTCATCCGCGCTGAGCCGACGGCGGGCGGCCGCGTCCGGATGCTCATCTGGACGACCGGCGACGCGATCTCCGTCCCCCCGCCCGACCCGGACCCGTGCGAGGTCGACGTCGGCGAGAGCGATCGCAAGTCCGCGATCGGCTGGCACATCGACGAGAACCTCCGGATCAGCATGGCCGTGCGGATCTCGAACCTCTACACGCCGTCGGGGAAGGTCGTGCCGCGCTGGTGGGCGATGCCGACGAGCGTGGAGGAGTGGGATTCCGCGTACCCCGACGACTCGGACGATGAGAACCCCCGCTGCGGCAAGTGGTTCCTCCTCCAGGAGCTCCAGATGAAGGACTACCGCGGGCTCGTCGCCTTCTATCCGAAGGAGGCGCTCGACAACCCGTTCGGCGACTGGGAGGCCGGGCCCGGCCAGTGGTGGCTGCGCGCCCGCGGCGGATTGCACGACTTCATCGGGGCCGTCCCGGGCCTGCCGGGATCGGGCGACGCCTACATGGGCAACGTCGGCGGCGGCTTCCACTTCGGGCTGAGCAACGGCATCTACTCGACGCTGCCGCGGATCTGGACCTGGTAACCGTGATCGTCGACCGGCTCGTTCTCCACCACACGTACGCAGGCCAGACCGCCTTCGACGTCTCCCAGCACCACCACCACGGCGAGCTCGAGGGCGTCGCGGAATCGGGCGGCGGCGCGCTCCGGCTGACCGGCGGCGACGACTGCGTGCGGATCCCCGCCACGCGCGAGCTGCGGAGCCTGCGCGCGGTCCGCACCCGCGTGGAGTTCCTGTGGCACCCCACCGGCGGCGCGCGCCGGCACAACCTCATCGAGGGCTACCTGTCGTTCGCGCTCGTCATCGAGGACGACGGCGCGCTCGGCGGCGGGATCCTCGACCGGACGGGGAACTGGCGCGGCGCGCGCTCCAGCGCCGGGCTCGTCACGCCGGGCCACCGGCACACCGCGACGCTCGTGCACGACGGCCTGAGCAGCTGCCGCCTGGACTTCAACGGCACGACGGTCGCCGAGGCGTTCGACGTCCCCGGCCCCGCGCAGGGCGTGCAGAACCCGTACGGCCTGACGATCGGCCACTGGCCCGACCCCGACGACCGCTACTCGTTCGAGGGCGACATCCACGACGTGAAGGTCTGGGTCGACCGGCTCGACGACGGCTCCGAGCTCGGCGACCCGTGCTGCTGCCACGGCAGCGAGGAGGCCGACCGCGCCTTCGACCGCCTCCGCGACGAGAACCCCGACCTCGCGGAGTACCGCGACGCTGCCGAGAAGCTCTACGACCTCGGCTCGCGGATCTTCGGGCAGATGGCCGCCGGGGACAAGGCCGACCGCGACCACGCCCATCACCTCGCGCGTCGCTTCGCGCTCGGGCTGCAGATGCAGGACCGCCAGAGCCTGGGCACGACGATCAGCGACGCCGCGCACCTCGCGCAGTCGCGGATCACGTCGACCGATCTCGATACGGCGGCGGCCGAGCTGAAGTCCGCGTTCGACCAGACCCTCCTCGGCCCCGTGCTCGATCAGGCGATGGCCGGCGGCGAGGGCGCGACGCCCGAGAACATCGAGAAGACCCTGAAGAAGCTCGGCCTCGACGCGTGGCTGCGCGGGTTCTGCCTGGGCTGGGCCACGCCACCGAAGGCCCCCGGCGAAGGCCAGGAGAAGCCCGAGCACCACCCGGACCACTCGACCGACCCGATGACCGACCACGGCCCGAGCGAGCCCGGGCCGTCGTGGGGCATGGGCGCCGAGCACGACGACGGCGACGACAGCGGCGGTGATCCGAAGTGATCGAACTCGACGACAAGACCATCGAGCAGATGGCGCGGCAGTTCCACCCGATCCTGCGCTTCCACGAGGACGAGCGGTTCTTCCCACTGCTCGCCGAGGCGTGGCTCACGACGGCGACGAACGGCGTGTGGCCCGAGGCGCCATTCCGCGAGGTCAAGCTCGCGTCACGCCCGGAGGACCCGTTCCGCCGCGGCGCCGCGCTCTGCCGCGCCGACCCGCGGATGCCCGAGGTCGACCCCATCTCCGGCCCGATGGTGACCGGCGACCGGCCGGTGTCCTTCGAAGTCGACAGCGACGACCCGATCGCGATGGTGTCGTCGCTCGTCGCGTCGCTGGGCTCCGAGGGCTTCCTCGACGTCGGCGGCTGGAAGCCCGACACGGCCGAGCGGTTCCTCGAGGGCGACATCGACTACCTGGGCAAGCTCGTCTCCGAGCTGGCCTCGGCGGTGAACCCGCGGATTGCGTGGACCCCGCCGGACGACGGCCGGGTCATGCCGTGGCAATGGGTGCCGCAGCCGACGAACCCGACGATGTACTGCGAGATCACCTGGGGCGGAGCGCACCCGCGCCGGGGGTGGCACAACGGCACGCCCGAGTTCCCGACGAACGAGTTCTCGCTCGACCAGACCGTCGCCTTCACCTACCACCTCCTCTACGGCGCGCGCGACCCGGGCGGCGGCGGGCGGCGCTCCGAGGGCCAGTGGGAGGCGATCACGCTCTACTTCCGCGCCGAGATCAACAGCGACACGAACGAGGAGACCGTTCCGCGACACGGGTCGATCGCCGAGGAGCCGTTCGCGGTCGTCGTCTCGCAGGGCCAGGACCGGGCGACGGGCGCGCGGTTCACCGACATCCGCCCGTACGCGCAGTGCGAGAAGCTCGGCGTGCGGCCGGTCATCTACGTGACGCGCGGCTCGCACCGCAACCTGTTCGCGCCGGTGACCGGCGAGACGTTCGACCCCGGGAAGTACGGCCCGCACGCGCCGGACACGACCGGGCACGACGACGAGCCGGACTCCTGGATCGGGATGGACGGATACCTCGCGCTGTCGGGGATCCTGCTGGCGCTCGCGGCGCTCCTGGTGCAGCTGCTCGCGTCGGTGATCGGGTGGGTTCTGGCGGTCATCGTCGCGGCGATCCTGGTCATCTTCGCGCTGATCCTCTTCATCATGTGGATCGTCTCGGCCTGTGACGAGGCCGACGACGAGGACGCCGGCGAGGCGGTCTCCCCGGGCGCCGAGCCCAACGAGGCCGGCACGACCGGCCCGCAGGCCGGCGGTGACGGCAGCGAGGACCCGGCGGGCGCGGGACCGGGCAGCCCCGGCGGCTCGGCGGGCGGCGGCTCGGCCCCGGGCGGCGGTCCCTCCGTGGGCCTGCCGAACTCGGGCTCCCCGACGGGCCAGGAGACAACGTTCCCCGACATCCGAATCGTCGAGCGGATCTTTGAGGACGGCGCGACGCGGCGGCCGACGCCGTTCCCCGCCGACTCGGCCATGGAGAACCCGACCTGGTGGGGCTACCGGGGCCGCTGGGGTGTCCGCGTGCGCCCCGCGCCGCTCTCCGGAACGTGGGAATCCGGGTGGCAGCGCGTGGACGACAAGGGCCGGGACTGGAGCTATTTCCTCAGCGAGCGGCTCACGGTGGAGATCCACAAGGGGCGGTTCTAGGCACCCGCCGCGCCGAACGACTCGACCCGCACCACGACCTCACCCGCCGCATCGCTCGCGTCGAGGTCCACCGTCGCGACGATCGCCCAGTCGTGGTTGCCCTCGGGGTCGTCGATGATCTGGCGCACCCGCCAGATCCCCGGTTCCTTGTCGACGATCAGCAGCTCGGGCGACCGCGCCGCCGGGCCGTCGCCCAGCTCGGAGTGCTCTTCCCAGTAGGCGCCCAGCGCCTCTTCCCACTTGCCGGCGTTCATCGCCGGCCGCGACGCGCCCTCGGTCAGGGCGGCCGACGACGCCTCCAGCTTGCCGAGCTCGTCGAACCGGTCGCGCGCCGCCAGCCGCACCCTCGCGAACATCGCGTTGCGGACCATCACGAAGAACGCGCGCTGGTTGCCGGTGATCGGCCGCGCCGGTGGCGGCGGCGCGCCCGCCGCCGCGGCAGCCGCAGCGGCGGCGACCGACTCGGGATCGGTCAGCGCCTCCCACTCGTCGAGCAGCGACGAGTCGACCTGGCGCACCGTCTCGCCGAGCCAGTCCTCGAGGTCGTCGAGCTCCTCGGTCTTCACGTCATCGGGCACGGTCCGGCGCAGCGCGCGGTAGACGTCCGTCAGGTACCGCAGCACCAGCCCCTCCGAGCGGGCGACCCCGTAGAACGCGACGAACTCCGTGAAGCTCAGCCCGCGCTCCCACATGTCGCGGACCACCGACTTGGGCGAGAGGTCGGACTCGCGGACCCACGGGTGCTTCTCGCGGTACACGCGCAGCGCGTCGGTCAGCGGCTCGCCGAGCGGCTTCTCATAGGTGATCTCCTCGAGCAGCTCCATCCGCTCCTCGTACTCGATGCCGTCGGCCTTCATGGCGGCCACGGCCTCGCCGCGGACCTGCCGCGCCTGGGCGGCGAGCACCGGCCACGGGTCGTCGAGGATCGCCTCGACGATGCTCAGCACGTCGAGCGCGTGCGTCTCGGACTCCGGCTCGAGCAGCTCGAAGGCGACCAGTGCGAACGACGCCAGCGGCTGGTTCAGCGCGAAGTCGGCCTGCAGGTCGGGCGCGAGCCGCAGCAGCCGGCCGTCCTCGTCGGGCTCGGGCAGCCACTCCACGACACCCGCTTCGACCAGCTCGTCGCCGAGCGTCTGCGCCGACTCGACGAGCCGGGTCCGCCCGCGGTCGTCCTCGTGGTTGTCCTCCATCAGCGCGCGCATGGTCGCGACCGCGTCGCCGGGCTGCTGCAGGACGTTGAGGATCATCGAGTGGTCCACGCGCATCTTGGAGACCAGCGGCTCGGGGACGGCGTTGCGGAGCTTCTCGAACGTCTCTTCGGTCCAGCTGACCTCGCCCTCCGGCGCCTTGCGCTTGTTGACCCGCTTCAGCTTCTTCGGATCGTCGCCGGCCTTCGCCACGAGCCGCGCGTTCTCGATTGCGTGCTCGGGCCCCTGCACCACGACGTAGCCCGAGGTGTCGAACCCGGCCCGCCCGGCGCGGCCGGCGATCTGGTGGAACTCACGGGCCTTCAGGATCCGCGACCGCGTGCCGTCGTACTTCGCCAGGCCCGTGAAGACGACCGTGCGGATCGGGACGTTGATGCCGACACCGAGCGTGTCCGTGCCGCAGATGACCTTCAGCAGGCCGCGCTGGGCGAGCTGCTCGACCAGCCGCCGGTAGCGGGGCAGCATGCCGGCGTGATGCACGCCGATCCCCGCGCGCACGAGCTTCGACAGCGTCTTGCCGAACCCGGCGTTGAAGCGGAAGCTGCCGATCGCGTCGGCGATCAGGTCGCGCTCCTCGCGCGTGCAGAGCTTCGCCGAGAGCAGGGACTGCGCCCGCTCCATCGCCGACATCTGCGTGAAGTGCACGACGTAGACCGGCGCTTGGTCGGTGGCGGTCAGCTCCTCGAGCAGCTCGTGCAGCGCGTCGAGCGACCAGCGGAACGTCAGCGGCACCGGGCGGGCCGCGTCGTCGACGACCGCCGTCTCGCGGCCGGTGCGGCGCACGAGGTCCTCGCTGATCGTCTGCATGTCGCCGAGCGTCGCGCTCATCAGCAGGAACTGCGCGCGCGGGAGACAGAGCAGCGGCACCTGCCACGCCCAGCCCCGCTGCGGGTCGGCGTAGAAGTGGAACTCGTCCATGACGACGAGCCCGGCCTTCGCCGCGGCCCCCTCGCGCAGCGCGATGTTCGCGAGCACCTCGGCGGTGCAGCAGATGATCGGGGCCTCCGCGTTGACCGCCGCGTCGCCGGTGACCATGCCGACGTTCTCGGCGCCGAACGTCGCGCACAGGGAGAAGAACTTCTCGCTGACGAGCGCCTTGATCGGGGCGGTGTAGTACGAGACCCGACCGTCGGCGAGCGCCGCGAAGTGCCCCGCGACCGCGACGAGCGACTTGCCCGAGCCCGTCGGCGTGGCGAGGACGACGTGGTTCCCGCTGAACAGCTCGATCGCCGCCTCGTCCTGGTGCGGGTAGAGCGCGATGCCCTCCTCGGTCGCCCACGTGGTGAACGCGTCGTAGAGCGCATCTGCGCTGCGGTCTTCTGGGAGGGCCTCGGTGAGGGTCATGGCGCGGGTCTGACGCTACTCGGCGTCAGCCCCAGAGACGCTCGACGCCGTACTGCTCGAACACCTCGTCCGCCGAGACGATCGTCGCCTCCTCGCAGACCGCTTGGGCGACGAGCAGCCGATCGAACGGATCGCCGTGGACCGGCGGGAGCTCGCGCACACCCCAGGCGTGGGCGTCCGTGACGGGGAGTCGCTCGAACGCAAAGGAGTCCAGCTGCTCCGGCAGGTCCTCGGGCACCTGCAGCTTGCCCAGCGCCCGCTTGATCGCCGCCTCCCAGATCGAGACCGCGCTGACGATGACGGGCCCGCGCTCGCGCTCGATGCGGGAGCGCACCCCTTCGATCCGCTCGTCCCCGGCGAGCAGCCAGAGCACGGTATGCGTGTCGAGCAACAGCGTCAGCGGAAGTACTCGGTGAAGTCGGGGGGCAGCTCGTCGAAGTCGTCGGCCAGCTCGACCTTGCCGCGCAACGCGCCGAACGCCTCGGCGATCGGGCGGCGACGTTCCACCGCGACGATGCGCGCGACGGGGCGGCCCGAACGCTGGATGACGACGTCCTCACCCTGCTCGGCGAGCTCGACCAGCTTGGACAGTTGCGATTTGGCCTCGTGCATGCCGACTCGGACCATGACATGGAGCGTACCGAATCTAGCTAGATCGGACTAAGTCCGAACAGAGTCGGCGCAGACTCGTCGCTCTAGCCTCGTTCCATCGCCGCACCCGCCACCGCCCCGCCCGCGCTGACCCAGCGCCAGATCTACGTCGCCTTCGGCGCGATCATGCTCACGATCCTCCTGGCGGCGCTCGACCAGACGATCGTCGCCACCGCGCTGCCCGCGATCGTCGGCGATCTGCACGGCTTCAACGAGCTCAGCTGGGTCGTCAGCGCGTACCTCATCGCGACCACGGTCTCGATCCCGCTCTACGGCAAGCTCAGCGACATCCACGGCCGGCGGAGGATGATGCTGATCGCCATCACGCTGTTCCTGCTGGGCTCGCTGCTGTGCGGCGCGGCGCAGTCGATGGGGCAGCTGATCGGGTTCCGGATCCTGCAGGGGATCGGCGCCGGCGGGCTCATCCCGCTCGCCCAGGCCTCGATCGCCGACCTCGTCCCACCCCGCGAGCGCGGGCGCTACCAGGGGTTCATCGGCGCGGTGTGGGCGGTCGCCGCCATCGCGGGCCCGCTGCTCGGAGGGACGCTGACCGACGCCGCGTCGTGGCGGTGGATCTTCCTCATCAACCTGCCGGTCGGGCTCATCGCGATGGTCGTGATCGCCAAGACCCTCCCCGCGCCCGCCGAGCGCCGCGAGCATCAGCTCGACCTCCTCGGCGCCGCCGTCCTGGTCGCGGCGACCACGTGCCTGCTGCTCGCGTCGGTCTGGGGCGGCACCGAGTACGGGTGGGGCTCGGTCCAGATCCTCGGCCTCGCCGCCGCGGGCTTTGCGATGACCGCCGCGTTCATCGCCATCGAGATGCGCGCGCCCGAGCCCCTGCTCCCCCTCCGCCTGTTCCGCAATCGCATCTTCAGCGTCTCGACCGCCGCGTCGTTCCTGCTCGGCGCGCTGTTGTTCGGGGTGGCGATCTACGTGCCGCTCTTCGTCACGGGCGTGCAGGGCGGCAGCGCGACGAGCGCGGGCGTCGTCCTCATTCCCCTGGCGTTCACCTGGGTCATCGTCAGCACGATCAGCGGGCAGCTCATCTCGCGGTTCGGCCGGTACCGCCCGTTCCCGATCATCGGGGCGACGATCGTGATCGCGGGCACGACCCTGCTCGCCAGCCTCGGCGCCGACGATGGCCAGAGGCAGGTCGCCCTCGCGCTGAGCGTGATCGGCGCGGGTATGGGAATGATGTGGCAGCCCTACATCGTCGCCACGCAGAACACCGTCGCGATGCGCGAGGTCGGGGTGGCGACCGCCGGGCTGATCTTCTTCCGGTCCATGGGCGGCAGCCTCGCCGTCGCGGCGCTCGGCACGATCCTCGCCAATCGACTCGCGACCGAGCTGCCCAAGGAGCTCGGCGAGGCCGGACGCACCCTCGACCCGAACCGTCTGCTCGACGGGACGAACGCCCTCGGCGTCGAGCTGCTCGACGGGGCACAGCAGGCGCTCGCGCACTCGCTGCACACGGTCTTCCTCGTGCTGGTCCCGCTGGCCGTCGGCACCCTCGCCCTCGCCCTCGCGCTGCAGGAGAAGACGCTCGCCACCACGCAGGACCGCGACTGAATCCGTCCCCGCGCGTAAGTTGGCGCGAAAAGTACGGTTGGGCCCTCGATGCCACGCAATCTGCTGGTTCTGCCCATCGTGCTCGCCGTCGCCCTCGGGGCCACCGCGGCACCCGCGAACGCCGCTTCATCGCCGTTCGCCCCCGTCTCTCGCTCGATCACCCAGAGCAAGAAGGCCCTCGGTCCCAAGGCGACCAAGGACCTGAGCCGCCGCGTGTCGGCCGCTCGCACCGCCCAGTCCAAGCGGCGGTACTGCACCGCCATCAAGGAGCTCGGCGGCGTCGTCACCGCGACCAAGCGCCTGAAGGGCTCGTCCCGCAAGGCCGCCGGCGCGACCGTCGCGTCCCAGGCGCGCACCGTGCAGCGCAAGCTCTTCCTGCAGAACACCCGCCGCGGCAGCAGCTGCGGCCTGGCCAAGCCGAAGGTCAAGGTCAGCGCCAAGGTCGACCCGACCAAGGTCGCCGTGCCGAACGCCGCCGACGGCAAGCCGCGCACGCTGTCCGCCTTCGAGGGCGGCGGCGCGCACACCGACTTCGTCGCCAACGAGCTGGTCGTCACCAGCAACGACAAGAACAAGGTGACCGCCTTCGCCAAGCGCTGGAGCGGCAAGGTCCTCGAGCACCGCGACCGCAGCGGCAAGAAGTCGACCGACACCTTCCTCATCCGCATTGATCCATCGGCCGCCGACCCGGATGACCTCCCGGATGACCTGAAGAAGCTCGACCCGCTCAGCCGCGGCACCACGCAGTTCTCCGACACGAAGGGCCTGAAGCTCTTCGCCGTCTCGGCCGACGCCGTCGCGCACGGCCTCACCGCCGTGCCGAACGCGCTGTTCAGCGGCGACGCCGTCGAGAACCGCAGCACCACGGAGGCGACGTCCTCCGCCGGTGGCTGGAGCAGCGACGGCTACGCCCCCTGGTACAACGTCGCGAGCGGCACCATCGGCACCGGCGAGGCGTGGCGCACGCTGAAGATCTCCGGCAAGGACAAGAACCGCGTGAAGGTCGCGATCGTCGACGGGGGCTTCTTCACCAGCAGCGCCGCCGGCGACCTCGGCACCAGCCCGGCCGGTGACTGGGGCACGTCGAACAACCTGACCTGCGGCCCGACGAACCCGTGCCCGTTCCACGGCACGAACGTCGCGTCGGCGGCCGGCGGCATCATCGACAACGGTGCCGGCGTCGCGGGCTCCGGCGGTCAGGTCGCCGACCTGCGCGCCGTGTCGCTCGACGGCAGCTTCTCGTGGGACATCATCGACGGCATCTACGAGGCCTTCGAGTCCGGCGCGAAGGTCATCAACATGAGCAACGGGATGCCGATCCCGGCCGTGGGCTGGTTCGTCGGCGTCGCCATCGAGGACGCCACGCAGACCGCGCGGGAGAACGGGGCGCTCGTCGTCGCGTCCGCCGGCAACAACGGCATCGACGTCGACGCCGAGGACTGCTTCATCGCCTGCTGGGAGGAGAACTGGATCGCGCCGTGCGAGAACGACGCGGTCGTCTGCGTCGGCGGCATCGACAGCGGCGGCACCCGCAACCCGCAGTCGAACTTCGGCTTCGAGTGGACCGAGAACGCGAAGACGTCGGACGTCGACATCTTCGCGCCGTGGACCACCTGGGTGGGAGGCGATCCCGCGAACTCGGACGTCCATCAGGTCAGCGGCACGAGCTTCTCGGCGCCGTTCGTCTCCGGCGTCGCGGCGATGATGCTCGCGGTCGATCCGTCGCTCTCACCCGCCAAGCTCGAGGAGGGGCTGCGCAAGACGGCGACGTCCAGCACGGACCCGAACGTGTCGCGAATCGTCGACGCGGAAGACGCGGTCCGCTGGGCCTTCCAGGGCAAGCACATCCCACCGCTCGCGCAGATCGACACGGTGCCCGGGCTGTCCCCGTACGGCTCGCTGAACCTGCAGACGATGTCGGCCAGCGCGCTGACGGTCCTTCCCGATCCGGGCTGCTGCTCGTACTCCTGGAGCAGTGACGTCGACGGGCCGATCGGCACGGGCCCGACGATCAGCTACGGGTTCCCGTCATCCGGCGACCGCAAGGTCACGGTGACCGTGAAGGACAGCCAGGGCGGCGTCTCGACGGCCACGCGGACGGTCTCGACCTACAACCTCGGGCCGGACCTCACGGTCGTCAAGCCGGCGGCGGGCGCCCAGCTCTACCGCGGGCAGACCTACAAGTTCGAGGCGAAGGCGACGGACCCGAACGAGTTCGCGGGCGTGAAGTGCGAGGGCATCGGGTGGACGGTCAAGAAGACCGGCTCCCCCGACGAGAAGCAGACGGGCTGCCAGCCCGCGTTCTCCTTCTCGAGCAACGGGGCGCGCACCCTCGACGTCCTCGCGACCGACGAGGTCGGGATGTCGGCGGGCCACTCGCGGAACTTCACGGTGGTCGACCCGCCGCTGAACGCACCGCCGCTCGTCGCGATCGTGACGCCCGACGACAACGCGTTCCTCGATCCGGGGACCACGTACACGCTGAAGGCGACCGCGGTCGATCCCGACAACGTGGGCGTGACGAGCACCTCGTGGTCGGTGAAGGTCGGCTCGAGCGCGCCGGTCGTCCTCGGCACCGGCCTCCAGCGGTCCTGGAAGCCGTCGAACAACGTCCCGTCGGTCTGCGGCACGCAGAGCATCAAGCTGATCTTCAGCGCGACGGACGCCAACGGCACCTCGACCGACGAGATCAGCGCCAGCGTGAACTTCGGTCCCTGCTAGCCGAGGACGAGGTCGGCGACGCGGCGAACGGTCGCCGCGTCGCCTCCGACCAGGAGCGTGGTGACGACGCTGTCGCGCCACGCCTCCAGGTCGTGCTTGATCTTGTCGGCCGGGCCGATGAGCGCGAGCTGCTCGATGAGCTTGGTCGGAACCGCCGCGGCGGCCTCGTCCTTCTTGCCCTCAAGGTACAGCTCCTGGACGGTCTCCATCTCGGCCTCGTAGCCCATCCGGACCGGCACGTCGTGGTGAAAGTTCGCGCCCTTCGCGCCCATGCCGCCGAAGTACAGGGCGTACATGGGGCGGATGAAGTTCGCGGCCTCCTCGACGTCGTCGTGGATGATCACCGGCACCGTCGCGGTGACCTCGAAGTCGTCCCAGGAGCGGCGGGCTCCGGGGCGCGCGAAGCCCTCGTCGAGCCGCGGCTTGTACAGGTCCTCGTGCTGGGGTGAGTAGAAGAGCGCCATCCAGCCGTCGGCGATCTCGGCGGTCAGCGCGATGTTCTTCGGGCCCTCCGCCGCGAGGAAGATCGGGATGTCCTCGCGGACGGGATGCAGGGTCGGGCGCAGCGCCTTGCCGAGCCCGGTGACTCCCTCGCCTTCGCTGAGCGGGAACTGGAAGAACTCGCCGGAGAACTCGATCTTCTCCCGCTTGAACGCCTTGCGGCAGATCTCGACGTACTCCCGCGTGCGCGCGAGCGGCTTCTTGAACGGCTCGCCGTACCAGCCCTCCACGACCTGCGGACCGGACACACCGAGGCCGAGGATGAACCGGCCGCCGCTGAGGTGATCCATCGTCAGGGCGGCCATCGCGGCGGCGGTCGGCCGGCGGGCGCTCATCTGCATGATGGCCGTGCCGAGCCGCACGTTCTTCGTCTGCGACCCCCACCAGGCCAGCGGGGTGAGGACGTCGGAGCCGTAGGCCTCCGCGGTCCAGATGGAGTCGAAGCCGAGCTCGTCGGCGACGGCGATCGCCTCCGCTGCGCCGTAGGGCGGGCCGCTCGACCAGTAACCGGTGTTCAGTCCGAGCTTGAGATCGCGAGCCATGCCTCGACCCTAACGCGAAGGCGTGAGAGGATCCCCCGCGATGAATGGACGAACTGCCCGTTCCCTTCTGATCGCGCTCGCTGCGCTGGCTGCGGGCTTCGGCACCGCGGTGGTGGTGTCGATGGCGAACGGCGCGACCCTGTCAGGCGACGTCGAGCCGACCAAGGCCACGACGGGAGCGCCGCCGACGACGATCGCGACAGCGACGACCATCACAACGCCCACCGCGACGGCAACCACCGTCACCACGGTGCCGACGGCGACCACCGTGGTCGAGACCGTCATCACCAGCCCGCCGACGACCACCGAGACGACCCCGACGCCGCCTCCGACCACCACGGAGTCCACGCCGCCGCCCACCACGCCCCAGGCCGCGCCGCCGGCGGTCACCGCAGCGGCCCCGGTCGTCCTCCCTGTACTCACGACCGTCGTCGGGCTCCCGACCACGAAGAAGTGCGCCAGCCGCCGGAACTTCGCGATCCGGCTGCGCGTCCCCCGCGACGCGACGGTCACCTCGGCCACGGTCAAGGTCAACGGGAAGACCGTCACGGTCCGCCGCGGCGCCCGGCTGCGCTCGACGGTGAACCTCGAGTCGCTGCCCAAGGGCCGCTTCACCGTCGAGATCACGTTGAAGCTCGCCGACGGGCGCACGGTCAAGGGCACCCGGAAGTACCGCACCTGCGCGCCGAAGAAGAAGAGCAGCAAGGCGCCGAAGGTCTGACGGCCGCGGTTCGCCGGGTTCGCTGAGCGGGTACCCGCCCGGCAACCCGAGCCGACGGAGGCTGAAGGATGCTGCGCAGACTGCTGGGCCTCGGCGCCCTGATCACCACGCTGGCAGCGGCACCCGCCGCGACCGCGCACGGACCGCGAGCGCTTCCGCAGGAGCCCGTCGCAACGGGCTCGGGCGGCGCCGCCGCGACGATGAGCCCGGACGCCACCGCAGCGGCCATCGACATCCTCAGGCGCGGCGGCAACGCCGTCGACGCTGCCGTGGCGGCCGCCGCGACCCTGGGGGTCAGCGAGCCGTTCGTCGCCGGTCCCGGCGGCGGCGGGTACTTCCTGCTCTACCGCGCCAGGGAGCGCGACGTGGTCACGATCGACGGCCGCGAGACCGCGCCCGCCGGCGCGACGCCCGAGCTCTTCCTCGGCCCCGACGGGCAGCCCATGGACTTCGAGACGGCGGTCGAGAGCGGGAAGAGCGTCGGCGTCCCCGGCATGGTCGCGACGTGGGGCACCGCGCTCGACCGCTTCGGCAGCCGGCCGCTGCGCGCCGTCCTGCAGCCCGCCGTGAAGACCGCCCGCCGCGGCTTCGTCCTCGACCAGGCGCTCGTCGACGCGATCACGAAGAACCAGGCCAAGCTCGCCCGCTTCCCCGCGAGCGCCGCGCTGTTCCTCCCCGGCGGCGCACCGCCCGCTGTCGGCTCCGTGCTGCGCAACCCCGATCTCGCGCGCACGTACAAGGAGCTGGGCCGGCGCGGCTGGCGATCGTTCTACGAGGGCGAGCTCGCCGACGAGGTCGCGCGCACGGTCCAGGCTCCGGCCACGACGCCCGGGACCCCACCGGTCGCGGGCGGGAGCATGACCGCCGACGACCTGCGCGCCTACACCGCGCTCCTGCAGGACCCGGTCAGCTGGGAGTACCAGGGCCATCGCATCTACGGGATGGCGCCGTCCTCGAGCGGCGGCACCACCGTCGGTGAGGCAATGAACATCCTGAGCCTGCTGCCGCGTTCGGGTGACGAGACCGACGCGCTGCACCGGTACCTCGAAGCGTCGCGCTTCGCCTTCGCCGACCGTGGCGAGTACCTCGGCGACTCGGCGTTCGTGTCCGTGCCGGTCGCGGGGCTGCGCTCCGCCGGCTTCGCGGCGCAGCGCGCCGCGCTGATCGGCGACCGCGCGGCGACCTCTCCGGTCGCACCGGGCAACCCCTGGCCGTTCAACGGCACGCCTGCGCCCGCCGACCTCGCCGCGTCGGCCCGCGAGACCGAGGCGCACACCAACCACCTCGTCGTCGCCGACCGCTGGGGCAACGTCGTCAGCTACACGAACACGATCGAGCAGATCGCGGGCAGCGGCATCACCGTGCCGGGCCGGGGCTTCCTGCTCAACAACGAGCTGACCGACTTCAACTTCCCGACGGGGACCGCGAACTCGGTCGCGCCCGGGAAGCGGCCGCGCAGCTCGATGAGCCCGACGATCGTGACCAAGGACGGGCGCGTAGTGCAGGCGCTCGGCTCGCCCGGTGGCGCGACGATCATCACCACGGTCCTGCAGACGCTGCTCAACCAGTTCGACGGCGGGATGACGCTGCCGCAGGCCATCGAGGCCCCGCGTGCAAGCCAGCGCAACGCGGCGACCACGGGCGCCGAGCCGGCGTTCATCGCGCAGTACGGCGACGCGCTCGCCGCGCGCGGCCACGCGTTCGCGCCGCAGGACTACATCGGGATCGTCGCCGGCCTCTCCCTCCTCCCGGGTGGGCGGATGCAGGCGGCGACGGAGTCGTGGCGCGGGGGTGGCGGCAGCGCGATGGTGGTGCGGCCAGAGCGGCGGTGGCCGCACCGCGGTCCGTGAGTCAGAGCGGGAGCCTCGCCTCGACGGCCCAGCCGTCGAGCTGCGGCCCGGCGCGCAGCGTCCCGCCGATCTCGGCGGCGCGCACGGCCATGCCTTCCAGGCCGTAGCTCTGCGAGGCGCCATCCCCGCCCACCTCACCGGCACCGCCCCCGCTGCGCACCGTGATCGCCACCTCGCCCTCGCGTACCGCGACATCGACGTCAGTGGTCTCCCCCGTCGCGTGCTTGCGCGCGTTCGTCAGCGACTCCTGCACGATGCGCACAACTGCCGCGGCGGTCGCGGGCGGCACGCGGTCGAGCCGGGAGTCCAGCCGCGCACGGACCGGCTGGCCCGCCGCGACCGCATCCTCGACGAGCCGCCGCACGGAGCGCGCCGACCAGCGGCCGGGGCGCTTCGCGGGGTCGGGATCGGCGAGGAGAAGCCGCAAGCTCGTCAGCTCCGAGAGGGTCGCCCGGGCCGCTTCGTCGACGTGCGCGAGTGCTGCGCGGGCTGCGGCTGGGTCCCGGCGGCCGACCGCCTCGGCGACGCCCGCCTGGACCGCGATCAACGACAGGCCATGACCGACGACGTCGTGCAGCTCACGCGCGACCCGCCGGCGCTCGGCGGCAATCGCGACCTCGGTCAGGCACCGCCGGCGGAACTCCAGGATGTCGGCCTCCCGGCGAAGGCCGCGCGCCGCCTGGACCTGGCCCGCCACGGCCCGACCGGCCGCCCAGATCGCCACACACGCGACCGCCATGTACGCGTACTGCGCGACGGTCCAGCTCGCAGCCTCCAGATACCACGACGCCAGGCTCCCCACGACCGCGACGAGGAGACCGCACACCGCCTCCGGCAAGGATCGCGACCACGCGCCCGCGACGTACGCCACGGCGCAGCCGGTGAAGGTCTGCACCATCGTCAGCGACGAGAGGTCGCCGTTCACCGTGCGGGCGACCATCATCGCCGTCACCAGCGTCACGACCAGCAGCGGCGCCTCGCGCCGCCACACCAGCGGCAGCGGCATCAGGACGGCGAGGATCATTCCCGTCGGTCCGGCGACGTGGGGGATCTCGACCGTGAACGGCGTCCCCCAGAACGCGGCGGTGTACGGGAGCTCCGGCAGCTCCGCCTGGTCGATGACGCCGAACACCGCGAGCAGCAGCCACGGTGCGAGGCGCCCGGCCAGGTCACGGGCGGGGAGGGGCACGCGGAAGCGCCGCTCGACGATCAACGGCGGCCCGGGGATCATCGGTGCGGCGGGCGTCCCCCGCAGCATGCCGAGCATCCCGCGCAGCTCATCGGTCGCCGACGCGGCGAGCGCCGAGATGCGGTGCCCGACCGCCGCGAGGTCCTCGCCCGAGCTGCGGCTTGCGGTCGCCGTGAGCACGCGGACCTCGCGCACGAGGCCGGTCGCCACGCGCGCGAGTGACCGATCGAGCCCGTCGCGCTCGGCTTCCACCGCGACCTCGACGTGCTCGCCGACCCGCGCCTCGAGCACCTCGACGGACCGCCGCAGGGCGCCAACCTGCCCGCGGCGGTCGCGCAGGGCGAACCCGGGTACCGCGGCGGCCACGAGGATCCCCGCCGTGTACATCCCGAGGTTGAGCGGCGAGAAGGCGAACCGGCCGACCTCGAGCAGCACGAGGATCACGAACGTCAGCGCGAACCCGGCGGCGAGCGCGACCCCGCCCCAGCCCCGAAGGCCGGTGGCGGGTCCGAACGCCGAGGCGCCGAACAGCGCGTAGGCGAGCGCCAGGACCGCCGCCACGCTGCCCAGCGGGTACGCGCTCATGGCCGTCTGCACGAGGTAGAGCGCGCAGACGAACGTCGCGACGCACAGCGGCCAGCGGCGGATCGCCAGCAGCGGAAGCGTGAGGCCGAGCGCGAAGGCGCAGGTGAGGGCCGGGCTCGCACGGAGCTCGAGCGCGAACAGCTCGCTGAGCGACCAGGCGATGAGCGCGAGCGCGGCGACAGTCGCCCCGTTCGCGCGTCCTGCGCCGGTGATTCGGACGAGGGCGGATCGCACGGCGGTGAACGTTGCCCACCGTCGGGCGGCTCGTCATCCACCAAATGGTGTGTTCAAGCGGATCTCCCGCGCAGCTGATAACCTACAACTGAATGGTTGTAGATGACGAGGTCGACCGCCTGTTCCAC
>JAEMSV010000122.1 GCA_016462625.1 Solirubrobacteraceae bacterium
TACCCCGAAAACATTTCCAAGACCTTGTTTCGCGGCTCGGGCTGCGCGGGGTCAGGCGCGGGGGAGGGACCCGGCTGCGCCGGGTCGGCGACCTCCGCCGCGGCCGGGGTTTCGGCGGCGGCCAGGCGTGCAGGCAGCAGCGTGGGTGGCGCTGCCAGGGTCAGCAGCACCGGGACGACGGCGCGGTACCTCAACGGGGCACTCGGGTGGTCGGCATGAGCTCCGAGCCGCACTGCCAGCAGAACGCGGCGGTCGCGCTGTGCAGCGCGCCGCACGCGGGGCAGTCGCCCGTGGCGCCACCGTCGCGCAGGGCGAGGATCCGCTCGACCTCGCCGAGCTCACCGTCGACGCGCTGCAGCTCGGCGGCGCGCCGGACGAGCACGTCGAGGCGGAAGTGGTCGCGCGCGGCCATCTCGTACGTCAGCCCGCCGAGGTCGGACTGGCGCTCGGCGAGCTCGCGCGCGAGCCGGTCGCGGCGCGCCCGGAGATCGTCGGTGCCGCTGTCGGGGGTGGGAACGGGCGCGGGCGCGCTCTGCGCCCGGTTGAAGCGATTGCTCATCCGATGGTCTCGCCTTCGTCGCCGCCGCCGGCCGGCTTGTCGTCCACCGGCGGGGCCTCACCGGGGGTCACGGTGGTGTCCTTGAGCTTCTTGGACTGCTTGACGTAGTCGTCTCCCGAGCTGTTCTCGAGCTTGTTCAGCTCCTCGGGGCTGGCCTCGTCCGGCTTGTCCGTCGAGCCGGCCGCGGCGTCTCCCGCGCTGTCCGCGCTGGTCGAGACCTCGACCGCCTTCGCGTCGGGGAAGTCGGTCTTCAGCTCCTTGGCCGCGGCCTGCGCGGCCTTCTTGGACGGGAACGTGCCGGAGTAGACGAGGTACTCGCCGCCGTCGAGCGAGGCGTACTCGTCGGCGTCCAGAGCGCCGACGTCGGGCGCGCCCTTGGCGGTTGCGGCGGCTTTCGCCGCGGCAACGGCCGCGGGATCCGTCCCGTCCTTCGGCAGGGCCTGCAGCTGCACCGTCCAGCCGTCGTCGCCGCTCCAGTCCGAGACGAACGCGACAGGCGCGGCCACGGGCGTCGCGGCGGGCGCGGCGGCGGGCGCGGAGACCGTCACGATGGGAGCCTTTGCGGCCGGGACGTTGATCTGCGGGTCCGACAGGGCGGAGCTGATCAGCGCGCCGAGCAGCAGCAGGAGCAGTGCAGCGCCGCCGCCGGCGGCGATCGTGACCGGGGTCAGGCGCAGGCCGCCGTCGGCCGGCGGCGGCGCCGCGACGGGCGACGTATCCGCGCCGACAACGGGCTCGGTGAGCTCGGCGATCGCCACCCGCGGCGCTCCGCGCCGCTCGCCGCACTCCAGGCAGTAGCGCTGGTCGTCGGCCATCGGGCTGCCGCACGAGGGGCAGGCCTCGCCGGCGCCGGACGGCCGGGGCGGGGAAACGGGAACCTGGAAGGTCGACATGCGTCTGCGCTCCTAGCCGAGGGTCGTCGCGGGGACCGCGAGATCGAGCTTTGCGCCCGTGGGGTCGCCGATGAAGTAGGTGGTGAACCGCGCGCGCTTGCCGGGTTTCACCCGCGCGACGAGACCGCGACCGGCGGCCACGACCTTCCCGCTGCGGGTCGCGACGGCGTAGATGACGAGGTTGCGCTGCTCGACGCCCGACTTGTTCATGACGAAGCCGGTGACGTTGATCCCCGCGCTGTCCTCGCGCTGCTTGATCTGCTGGAGGGTGATGCGCGGCTCGTCGGCCGCGAGCTTCTTCGCCTCGACGCCCGCGACGGCCGTGACGTTCCCGGGGGTGGCGGGCGCGACGACCTGGTCGTTGACCCAGGTCACCTCTTCCTTCGGGCGCAGGAACGCGATCCCGACGAGCGAGTCGTCGAGCCCGGGCGCGTCGTTGGCGAACAGCTTCTTGCCGGCCTTGTCGCGCACGTTGATGGCGATCGGCACCTTGACCATCCGCTTGCCTGACATGTTCTTCAGGCGAACCGCGACGGCGGTGCCGTTCGGGTCCTGCACGGCCGTCGTGCTGATGATGCGCACGCTGGGGTTCGGCCTGGAGACGTGCAGCCCCTCGCGCTTGAACGCCTGCGAGCCCTCCTGCGAGAGCGCCGCGGCCTTGTCCTGGGTGGACTGGCAGCCGGTGGCGCCGAGCGCGAGGAGGGGGGCGATGCCGATGGCCACGATCCGTCTCACCCGAACGCGCCCATGACGTACTCGCGCGTGCGGTGCTGCCGCGGGGCATGGAAGAGCTCCTCCGTCGGCGCGTACTCGACGAGGTCGCCGAGGTACATGAAGGCGACGTGGTCGGCGACGCGGTAGGCCTGCTGGAGGTTGTGCGTGACGATGACCACGGCGACCTCCTCGCGGAGCTTCACGATCAGCTGCTCGATGATCTCCGTCGACTTCGGGTCGAGCGCGGAGCACGGCTCGTCGAGCAGCAGCACCTCGGGGCGGGCGGCCAGCGCGCGGGCGATGCACAGGCGCTGCTGCTGGCCGCCGGACAGGCGCAGCGCCGGGTGGTCGAGGTTGTCCTTGACCTCGGTCCAGAGGCCCGCGCGCTGCAGCGCCTCCTCGACGTGCGGGACCAGCTCGCGCTTGCCGGGCTTCTTCTTGCCTTGCTCGCGCAGCGCGTACGCGACGTTGTCGAACACGCTCATCGGGAACGGGTTGGGCTGCTGGAAGACCATCGAGATCCGGCGCCGCAGCAGCGTGACCTCGAAGCGGTCGATGTCCTCGCCGTCGAGCAGGATCTGCCCTGTGCGCGTCGCCGTGGCCGTGAGCTCGGTGAGCCGGTTCAGCGACCGCAGCAGCGTCGTCTTGCCGCAGCCCGACGGGCCGATCAGCGCGAGTGCCTCGCCCTGGCGGATCGGCAGGTGGACCTCCTTGACGGCGGGCTTGCCGGCGTAGGCGATCGTCACGCCGTCCACGCGCATCCGCTCGACGGCGGGCGTGCCGCTGGGGAGCGGGCGGCGCCCGTTGAGGACCGTCGCGGGCGCGCCGAGCGTCCCGTTCGACCGGCCGCCACCGGCGGGCGGGTGCGCGACCGTGGGCGGCTCGTCGACGACGATGCGCCGCAGCGGCGGCGGCGGGCTCAGCGATTCCACAGGCTGTTGCCTTTCCCTCTCGCGCCGATCCTGGCGACGAGCACGTTCAGCCCCAGGACGACGAGCAGCAGCACGAACGCCGCGGCGTACGCCTTCTCGTACGCGCCGCCTTCGCCGGCCGGGGAGTTCTCATAGACGTAGCTCGTGAGCGTCGAGCCGGTGCCGCGCAGGATGTTCGCGAGCGGCGTGTCCCCCTCGGGCTCGATGAGGAGCGTGTTGCCGAGCAGGATGATCACGATCGCGGTGTCGCCCGCGACGCGGCCCATGCCCAGCGCGGTGCCGGTCGCGATCGAGGGCCGCACCGCCGGAAGGAGCACGCGGCGGATCGTCGCGCCCTTGGTCTTGCCCAGCGCGTAGGACGCCTCGCGCACGTGGCCGGGGATCGCGTTGAGGCCCTCGCGGGTTGCGCCGACCACGAGGGGCAGCGCGATCAGGGCCATCATGCAGCTGGCGTTGAAGACGGACCGGCCGAACACGCCGCCGCCCTCGGCCGTGAAGGAGAGGAAGCCGAGGAACGACTGCTGGAAGATGATCAGGCCGAAGATCGCGAGGACGATCGACGGCGTGCCCGCGATGACCTCGATGCTCGACTCGACGACGCGCGCCAGCGCCTTCGGCCGTCCGTACTCGACGAGCCAGACCGTCACGGCGACGCCGAGTGGGACGGCGATCACCGTCGCGAGCACGGTGATCAGCATCGTGCCGAAGATGGGGTCGAGGATGCCGCCGCTCTGCGACTGGTCGACGTCGCCGGTCGGGCGCGAGACCAGGAGCTCCGGGCGCAGGTACTGCACGCCCTTGAACGCCATGTAGGCCAGGATCGACGCGGCGACGACGCAGAGCCCGATCCCGCACGCCCAGCACAGGCCGAGCATGATCCGGTCGCTCAGGCGCCAGGTGGCCGTCGACTCGTTCGGGCCGGTCCGGGGGACCGGTGGGGTCGTCGCGGCCATCAGGTGCGGATGCCGTACTTCTTGAGGGGCTGCTTGGCCACGTACGCGCCGATGGACAGGGCCATGGCGGAGACGAGCAGGACCCCTGCGATCGCGTAGAGCGTCGATGCGAGCGCCGGGTTGGCGAGCCCTTCGCGGTAGTAGACGATCTCCGCGGCGAGGGTGCGGGTCGGCTCGAAGAAGAAGGTGGTGCCGTCGGCGGGGTTCGGCGCGAAGGCCGAGCCGCCGGCGACCATCGCGAGCATGATCGCCTCGCCGAGCGCGCGGGCAGTCGCGAGGACGGTGCCGGCGATGATCGCGGGCCGCGCGGCGCGGACCGAGATCGTCCACATCACGCGCCAGCGGTTGACGCCGAGCGCGGCGGCTCCCTCAGTCCACGCGCGTGGAACCTGGCGCAGGGCCTGTGCGGTGATCGCGGTCATGATCGGCACGATCATCAGCGCGAGGATGAGCGTGGCCAGCAACCAGTTCTCGCCGGTCAGCGAGATGACCCCCGAGACCGACTCCTTGCGCTCCTGGCTGATGAAGTTCGCGACGAACGGCGCGAGCACGAGGATCCCGATGAGGCCGTAGATCACCGAGGGGACCGCCGCCAGGAGCGAGACCGTCGGCGTCAGCAGGTTGCGCAGCCGCTCGGGCGCGAACTCGACCATGAAGACGGCCGCCAGCGTCGAGAAGACCACGCCGAACATCACCGCGCCGCCCGTCGTCAGCACCGTGCCCCACAGCAGGTCGAAGGCACCGAACTTCCGCACCGGCTCCTCGGTCCCCGGCTGGAGGATCTGGTCGAGCTGCTGGTTGACGTTGCCGGTGTCGCCGAACCACGCGAGGCCGTTGGCCGAGAAGGACGGCCACGCCTTCGCGAACACGAAGGCCACCATCCCGATGATCAGGGCGACGACGAAGCAGGCCGCCGCTCCGAGCACGAGCTCGGTGCGGCGGTCGCTCCACGGCTCACGCAGGCTGGCGATCCACGCCGGCCCGCGCGCAGGCGGTGCGGGAACCTGGACGGCCATCTAGTTCAGGGCGACCCAGTTGCTCGAGATGATCTTGTTCGCAGCCGAGCTGGTGCGGGTCCACTTGATGAACTTCGCGGTCGCGCCCTTGGCCGTGCCGCGCGTGACCATCCAGAAGGAGCGGACGCCGGGGTAGGTGCCGGCCTTCGCGTTGCGCAGGTTGCAGGCGACGCCCTTGTACGAGACGGCGTTGGTGCCCTCGGTGAACTTGAAGTCGACGTAGCCGATCGCGTTCTTGTTCGAGCGCACCGCGGTCTGGACGAGACCGTTCGACGCCTTCTGGCTGGCGCTCGTCGCCGGCCGCGGCCCGCTCGGACCGCCCATGAAGATGTTCTGGAACGCGTCCTGCGTACCGGAGGCCTGCGTGCGGACGTTCAGGTCGATCGTGCCGCTGACGCTGGCGCCCGGGACGTCCGACCAATTGCGCACCTTGCCGGAGAAGATCTGCTGGACCTGCTCCTGGCTCAGGTTGCCGAGCGGGTTGTCCGGATGCGTGACGATGCAGACGCCGTCGCGGGCGATGCGGTTGAACGCGAGGCCGTCCGGATCGGAGGACTGCGGATCGCGCGACGAGTTGCCGATCGTGACGCGGCCGCGCGACACGTCGTTGATGCCGACGTCGGAGCCGCCCTCGAGCAGCTTGAAGCGGACACTGCCGGGGAACGCCTTGAGGTAGCCCTTCGCCAGCTGACGGGCCAGCGGTGCCACGGACGTGGAGCCGCTCATCGTGATGGTGGATTTCGCGGCGGCGCTTGCGGTGGGTGCGTCAGCTGCGTGCGCGGACACGCCGGACCACGTGCCGACAGCCACGACCGCGGTCGTGGCGAGCGCAGCGCCGGTGAGGCGGGGGCGATGCATCGACGGCGACTCCTTCGGGGATGGGGAACATCGGCCACGGCGGGCCGGGGGAGCGCGCAGTCTCGTCACGGCGGGAAGGGCCGCGGTGAATGCCCTGTGTCCGATTGGAGAAAATCTGGTGAACCTCCCGATATGCCCGGGGGCACCACCTCTCTGGTGAAGAATCTGTGACGGAGCCGTATCCGTCCCGTGAACAGGCTTGTCGCGACGAAGCTCGGCTTGGAAGGGTGCCGACGGGCGCGTCCCGGATGGCCGCCACGGCCCGACCCCCGATCACAGGAACCTTCCGACTTGAGCAACCCTCGCCTCGCCGGCGGTCACAAGCAGCAGAACGCGTTCCAGCGCGCAGGCTCCGCCATCGCGGGTGCCGGCGCCGCGGTCGTGCGGCTCCTGCTGAAGGACCCCCTCTCGACCTTCCTGCTCGTCTCGGCGGTCTCCCTCACCATCCTCTTCTTCTCGCTGCTCGGGTCCCTCGATCCCAAGCCGGCCGGTCGCGAGGTCCCGCTCAGCACCGTCACGAGCCTCGCCCAGGCCTCGCGCATCACCGATGCCGAGCTCCTCGACTTCGACGCCATCGTGCAGGTCACGACGACCGCCGGAACCGAGGTCTACGCGCAGTACCCCGGCTCGGACGCCGCGACGCAGCAGCTCCTGCGCACACTGCAGTCCGGCGGCGCGCAGGTGTCCGTCGACCCGCAGTCCTTCAAGCCCACGCGCGTCATCGTGGTGCAGTTCCTGATCCCGATCCTGCTGCTGGTCGCGCTGTTCGCGCTGTTCATGCGGCTGGGCGGCGAGGACGGGGCGGGGGGGATCGCGTCGTTCTCGAACTTCAAGGGCAAGGGCAAGAAGCGCAAGAAGGGCGAGAAGGGCGCCATCACGTTCGACTCGGTCGCCGGTGCCGGCGAGGCGCTGACTGAGCTCAAGGAGATCCGCGACTTCCTCGAGGACCCGACCGACTACCTCGCCTTCGGCGCCGCCGCGCCGAAGGGCGTCCTGCTCGTCGGCCCTCCGGGCACGGGCAAGACGCTGCTGGCGCGCGCCGTCGCGGGCGAGGCCGACGCGTCGTTCTACTCCGTGTCGGGCGCCGAGTTCGTCGAGTCGCTCGTCGGCGTCGGCGCGGCCCGCATCCGCGACCTGTTCGCCAAGGCGCGCAAGACGGCTCCGTCGATCATCTTCATCGACGAGGTCGACGCGGCGGGCCGCAAGCGCGGCGCCGGTGTCGGCCAGGGCAACGACGAGCGCGAGCAGACGCTCAACCAGCTGCTCGTCGAGATGGACGGCTTCGGCGGGGACGCCGGCCTCGTCGTGATGGCCGCCACGAACCGGCCGGACATCCTCGACCCGGCGCTCCTGCGGCCGGGCCGGTTCGACCGCCAGATCGTGATTGAGAACCCCGATGTCCACGGGCGCCTGGAGATGCTCCAGCTGCACGCGCGGGGGCGGACGTTCGCGGCCGACACCGACCTGCAGGAGATCGCGAAGCTGACGCCGGGCTTTTCGGGCGCGGAGATCGCCAACCTCGTCAACGAGGCCGCCCTGCTGAGCGTCCGCGAGCAGCGCACCGAGATCGACCAGGCGACGCTCGAGGAAGCCATCGATCGCGTGGTCGCAGGTCCCGCCAAGAAGTCCCACGTGCTCTCCCAGGACGAGCAGTGGGTCATCGCGATCCACGAGGCCTCGCACGCCGTCGTGACCCGCTCGATGGGCCAGCGCGTCAGCGCGCAGAAGCTCTCGATCGTCGCGCGCGGTCGCCAGCTCGGCACGTCCGCCGACATGCTGACCGACAAGGACGCGGCGATCGTCCAGGAGCCCGACTTCCAGCGCCAGCTCGCCGCGATCCTCGCGGGCGCCGCCGGCGAGCGTCTCGAGTTCGGCTACGTCTCGTCGGGCATCAGCGACGACCTCCACGTCGCGACCAAGATCGCGCGCTCGATGGTCACGTCGTTCGGCATGTCGGAGCGGCTCGGCTTCGTCACGGTCGGCGAGCCCGCCGGCGAGGTGTTCCTCGGCGCCGCGCTGCAGGACCTCGGCTCGACGGGACCGGAGACGCTGAACATCATCGACGAGGAGTGCGAGCGCATCGTCTGGGAGGCCGAGCACCGCGCGGAGTTCGTGCTGCGGAGCAACTGGAACACGGTCGTCGAGACGGCGCAGGCGCTGATGGCGCAGGAGACGCTCTCCGGGGTCGCGCTCGACGCCGTGCTGTCGACCGTGGATCTGATTCCGATCGAGTCGATCGAGCTGCCGACCGGCGGCAGCGACCGCGGCTCCCGCCAGGGCCAGCAGGAGACGCAGGAGTGAGGCGGCACGCCGGACCGGCGGCGCTCGTCGTCTCGATCGTCGCGCTGACCATGTCGATGACCGGCGCGGCGGAGGCCGTCCGTGCCCGCGTCGTCGACGTCGTCTCCAAGCCCAAGGCGGGCGCGGTCCTGAAGCTCGACAAGAAGGCGCGGTTCCCCGCGCGGGCGATCCCGACGGTCAACCGCGCGAAGAACGCCGATCGTCTCGGCGGGAAGCCGCTGAAGGACCTCGTCGCCACGTGCAACGCGGAGTCGGTCGACCTCGGCACCTGGTGTCTGCTCGCACAGCCCTACGCGGTGCCGAACGAGGACACCGGCAAGAACAACTACTTCTACGCGGCGCGGACGTGCGTCGAGATGGGCGGCTACCTGCCGACGGCCGAGCAGCTGCTCGGCGCCGTGCGCCGGGTGAAGCTCGCCGGGACGCTCGACGACGATCGCCTCACCGCGTCGATCGACGAGGACGTCACCGACGGGCGGAAGGACCGCCGCGAGATGAGCGGCACCCTGGTGACCACGCAGGCCGGCGCCAGCGCGGCCGGCTCGCAGGGCGTGAGCTCGGGGGCGAAGGGCGACCCGCGGACCGGCGAGCCGGATCCGATCCCGCTCCCGCCGAATCCCCAGCCCGAGACGCTGCAGTACGTCACGGTCTACGACAACGGCGACCAGGGCGGCTTCGCGGGGTCGAAGCCGGTGGCGCAGCCGGAGAGCTTCCGCTGCGCCTTCGACAAGGCGCAGGGCGAGCAAGCCAGCCAAGAGGGGTAGAGGACCGTGGAGACGACCCTGCCGGACGACATCGAAGTGCGACCCTCGGAGTTCGAGGTCCTGATGGGCGGCCGTCGGGTCGGGCTGACCCGCAAGGAGTTCCAGATCTTCCAGTGCCTCGAGCAGCGCACCGACCGGGTGGTCACCCGCGAGGAGATCTACGAGCAGGTCTGGGGCGGGCGCATGCCGCGCCGGGACCGCTCGGTGGATGTCTTCGTCCGCAAGGTCCGCATCAAGCTCTCGCGCGCGGCACCGGGATGGGTGTTCATCCACACCCACTTCGGCGTGGGGTACCGCTACGCGCCGGAGATGGAGTGATTTCGTCCTTCGGTCACCGCAAGCGGCGATCTCCGGACGACGTCACCTGCGCTTGAGCGCGATGCCCTCGAGCACGTGCGCGACGGTCTCGCACGCGTCGATGGCGGACTCGATCGTCTCGAAGATGTCCTTCCAGCGGATCACGACCATCGGGTCGATGCCGCCGTCGAAGAGGGACGCGACTCCGTCACGCGCGAGCCGGTCGCCTTCGTTCTCCAGCCGGTGGATCTCGACGAGGTGCGGCGCGAGGTCGGTGCCCTGGCGCAGGGCACTCAGGGCACGCGCAACCTGCTCGGCGGCCCCGACGAGGACGTCTGCGAGGAGCACGGCCTGCTCCATCGGAGCCTCGACCTTGTAGATCGCGAGCTGGTCTGCGGCCTGCTCCGCGTCGTCGACGATGTCGTCGATCGCGGTCGCGAGCCGGTGGCCGTCCCCGAAGTCGAACGGCCGGTTGCTGCGATCGTCGGTCAGCCCGTGGATGAAGTCGTGCGTGATGCGGTCGCCCTCCTGCTCGCAGCGGACGATGTCCTGTCCGAGCTCGGCGCGCTCCGGGTAGTCCGTGAGCAGGTCCCGCAGCAGCACGCCGGTGGTCTGCGCGTTCGCGCCGGCCTCCTCGAGGAGGGCGAGCAGGGTGTCATCGGACGGCCGGGAGCCGAGGAGCGCCATCGCTTCGACCCTACCCGGTGCTTTCCGTCCGCGGCACGTGGCCGCAGCCGTTCACGACCTCTTCACAGCGAGTTCACGGCGAGATAACCGGTTCCGGGCCTCGTGCGGGCACGCTCCGCGGTGAGCCATGGAAGCCGCGTCGTCCCCGGAGGAGGTCCTCAGCATCGGCCCGGTCGAGATTCGACCGGCCGGCGCCCTCGTGACCCTGAACGGACGCACGCTGACGCTGTCCGTCCGCGAATTCACCCTGATCGTCGCGATGGCCCGGAAAGCTGGGCGGATCGTCAGCCGCGGCGAGCTCTACGCGCTGGTCTGGAACGCCCCCCTGCGCGCGGGGGATCGCTCCGTGGACGTCTACGTCCACAAGCTGCGCGTGAAGCTCGAGGACGGCGCGCCCGGCTGGGCGTTCATCCACACGCACGTCGGCTTCGGCTATCGCTTTG
>JAEMSV010000035.1 GCA_016462625.1 Solirubrobacteraceae bacterium
CCGCGAGCCCGTCGACGCCGTCGGAGAAGTTCACGATGTTCATCACCGCGACGAGTCCGAGGACGGTCAGCGGCGCGCCGAGCCAGCCGAAGTCGACGGGGCCGACGAACGGGATCGTGACGTTGTCGACCGTGAGCCCGTACGCGACCGGGATCGCGGCGGCCGCGATCTGGCCGAGCAGCTTCGCGCCCGGGAGGAGGTCGAAGCGGTCGTCGAGTGCGCCGACGAAGGTGATGAGCGTGGCGCCGAGCAGGATGCCGAGGAGCTCGTCGTCGATGTCGAGCATCAGCAGCGCGCCGACGACGACGCCCGCGTAGATCGCCAGGCCGCCCAGGAGCGGCGTGCCGCCCGGGCCGAGGCCGCGATCGCGCGGGTGATCGACCGCGCCGACCCGGCGGGCGAACATGGCAGTGACCGGGGTCAGGGCCGCCGCGACGCCCGCCGCGACGAGCAAACCGGCGACCGCGTCGAACGCATCGGGACGCATGGACACCGGATTGTCCCACTGCGGGTGGCGGGGCCGCCTGCTCTACCCTCGCGGCGGTGCGCATCCTGCTCGTCTCGCAGATGTATCCCTCCCTCGCGGACCCGGATCTCGGGGCGTTCGTCGCCCTCGTCGAGCAGGAGCTCGCGGCCCAGGGCCACGAGATCCGCCGTGCCGTCATCGACCACCGCGGTGGGCCGCCGACCAAGCATGCGGGGCTCACCCGCGACGCGATCGTCGGCGCCCGGCGGTTCGGGCCCGACGTCGTCTATGCGCACTTCCTGGTGCCGGCCGGGACCGCGGGCGCGCTCGCGGCGGCGGCCGGCGGCGTCCCACTCGTCCTGACCGCGCACGGGACCGACGTCGAGAACGCCGAGCGCAGCGCCGTCCTGCGCGCCGTCACCCGGGCGACGGTCGCCCGGGCGGCGAACGTGATCGCGGTCTCGCAGCACCTCGCCGACCGGCTCGTCGCCGTGGTCCCGGAGGCGCGCGCGAAGACCGAGGTCATCGACTGTGGCGTCGACCTGCGCGTGTTCTCCCCGCGCGAGGCCGGCCCGGCTCGCGAGGCCCTCGGATGGTCCGGCGACGGCCCGTTCGTGGTGTGCGCCGGCTCGCTCGTCGAGCGCAAGAACGTCAGGCGGCTCGCGGACGCGTTCGCGCAGCTGGGCGGCGGGCAGCTGGCGTTCGTCGGAGACGGCCCGCTCGCAGCGCAGCTGGCGGCGCGGCCCGGCATCCGCGTCACCGGCCGGCTGGCGCACGCGGAGGTCGCCCCATGGCTCGCCGCGGCCGACGTGGTCGCGCAGCCCTCGTTGCGTGAGCCCTTCGGCCAGGTCACGCTCGAGGGCATGGCCATGGCGCGCTCGGTCGTCGCGACGCGGGTCGGTGGCCCGCCCGAGTTCGTACCGCCGGGGGCGGGGGTCCTGATCGATCCCACGCGCACGGACGATCTCGTGCGTGGGCTCCGGGAGGCGCTGGCGCTGCCGAGCCCGAACCCCGCCGCCCGCGCAGCCGCGATCGACCACGGCTCCGAGCGGCAGGCAGCGCGGATCGCGGCGGTTCTGCTGCGGACTACGTCTGGCTGAGGCCCGGCAGCCCGTCGAGACTGGCCGCCGCGCGCTTGCGCCGGAAGCCGAGCAGCTCCTCGGCCCCCTGCTTGCGCTCCTTGACCTCGACGCCGCGCTCGTACGTGTCGCGCTCGCCGACGTAGTCCATCACCGGGACCCCGTACCCGCACGAGTCGGCGATCCGGACGATGTCGACACGGATGATCGAGCGGATCGACCGCTCGCCGCCCTGCGTCGCGCCGGGCGGGAACGCGCCGATGACCTCGTCGAACTCGGGGGTGCCGTTCTCGAGCACCTCGCCGCGCCCGTGCATCCGCAGGATCCGCGGGCCGCCCTCGAACGCGCACAGCATCACGACGATGCGGCCGTTCTGCTTGAGGTGCGCGATCGTCTCGACCCCGCTGCCGAACACGTCGAGGTACGCGATCTGCGTCGGCCCGAGCACCCGGAAGCTGTCCATCCAGCCCTTCGGCGAGATGTTGACCAGGCCGTCGTCACCGCTCGGGGCGGTGCCGACGAAATACATGCGCTGGCGTCCGATCCAGTCGACGAGCTTGTCGTCCAGCCGGTCGAACTCCTGGCCCATCAGGCAGGCGTGGGCGCCGACAGCTGCTCGTACAGCGGGTAGCGCTCGGCGATCGCCGTCACGCGCTCGCCCAGCTCGGTGCGCTGCGTCTCGAAGTCCGGCGTCAGCGCGGTGGCGATGATCGAGCCGATCTCGGTGAAGTCCTCGACCCCGAGCCCGCGGGTCGCCAGCGCCGGCGTGCCGACGCGCAGACCGCTCGTGACCATCGGCGGGCGGTGGTCGAACGGGACGGCGTTTCGGTTCACCGTGATGCCGATCGCGTGCAGGCGGTCCTCGGAGTCCTGGCCGGTCAGCTCGGACTCGCGCAGGTCGACGAGCGCGAGGTGCACGTCGGTGCCACCGGTCAGCACCGACACGCCGTGCCCGGCGCCCTGGATCGCGTTCGCGACCTCCTGGGCGCCCGCGAGCGTGCGGTTCTGGCGCTCCTTGAAGGCATCCGATGCGGCGATCTTCAGCGTGACCGCCTTACCCGCGATGACGTGCTCGAGCGGCCCGCCCTGCTGCCCGGGGAAGACGGCCGAGTTGATCTTCTTCGCGAACTCCTCCTTGCAGAGGATCATGCCGCCGCGCGCGCCGCCGAGCGTCTTGTGGATCGTGGTCGTCACGACGTCGGCGTACGGCACCGGGCTGGGGTGCAGCCCCGCCGCGACGAGCCCGGCGAAGTGCGCCATGTCGACGAAGAGGAAGGCGCCCACCTCGTCGGCGATCTCGCGGAAGCGGGCGAAGTCCAGCTGGCGCGGGTAGGCCGACCAGCCGGCGAGGATCATCTTCGGACGGCGCTCGCGCGCGATCTCCGCGACCCTGTCCATGTCGATGAGGCCGGAGTCGGGCTCGACCTCGTACGCGGCGACGTCGTAGAGCTTGCCGCTGAAGTTCAGCTTCATGCCGTGCGTGAGATGGCCGCCGTGGGCGAGCGAGAGGCCGAGGACCGTGTCGCCCGGATCCATGAGCGCGTGGTAGACGGCGGCGTTGGCCTGCGCGCCGGCGTGCGGCTGGACGTTGGCGTGCTCGGCGCCGAAGAGGGCCTTCGCGCGGTCGATCGCCAGCTGCTCGATGACGTCGACGTGCTCGCAGCCACCGTAATAGCGCTTGCCCGGGTAGCCCTCGGCGTACTTGTTCGTGAGGACCGACCCCTGGCACTCCAGGACGGCCTGGGGCACGAAGTTCTCCGACGCGATCATCTCCAGCGTGTTCTGCTGGCGGCGGAGCTCGGCGCCGACGGCGTCTGCGACCTCCGGATCGACATCAGCGAGAGGGCGGTTGAAGAAGTCGGAAGGAAGATCGCTCACGGGGGCAGGGTACCAACGCCCTTTCCGATTGCCTCCCCCGCCCACCCGGCCGGCAGCTACGGTTCGCGCCATGCGCCGCCTCCCTCTCGCGCTCGCCGCGGCCGCCCTGCTCCTCACCGCCACCGCGCCCTCGGCCTTCGCCCAGGACTCGCTCGCCCCGAAGGGGGCGCTTCCCCATTGGCTGCCCACCAAGCGCTGGGTCTACGAGCACTGGGTGCCGTTCGACGAGGGACGGCTCTACCGGCTGCTGCGCGCCGACCGCGGCACGATCTGGCGCCACCTGCGCGACGACGCCGCCCACGACCTGGCCCAGCTCGGGCAGCGCCGCGGGTACACCGCCGATGCGCTCGCCGCGCGCCTCGTCGCCCCGCGGGCCGGGGAGGTCAGCGCCGCCCGGCTGAAGACCCTGCGGGCGCGCGCCAAGCGGATCCTCGTCCAGGGCCACCTCTCGCAGCACATCCTGTTCCACTCGCTGCACCAGCGGACGATCCCGCTCGGCGCGCCGGCGCTCTTCGGCACCGCAAGCGTCGAGGAGTACCTCCAGCTGCGCCGCGCCGAGCTGAGCCCGATCCAGATCGGCCGCCAGCACGGGCGCACCCGCGCAGAGATGCAGCGGGCCGTGGAGAAGGCGCTGCGGGCGACGAACGCCGAGGGCGTGCGCACGGGCTCGATCAGCCGCAGGCAGGCGCGGCTCCTGCTCGACCGCCAGCTGCGCCAGGTCCCGCGCTGGCTCGGGCAGGCCCGCTACAACGGCCCGCCGCAGACCGGAACCAAAGGCGCGCGCTCGATCCCGCTCCTACCGCCGGGCGACTACGCGAACAACCCGACCATCACCGACGACGGCACCACCGTCGTGTTCGACGCCTACCGGGCGAAGATCCCCGAGGCCAAGCGCAACGGCGAGATCTCGGTGGTCAGCTACGACGTCGGCGCCGCGAAGCTGCTGCCGATCAGCCACCCGCTGGCCTCGACGGGGCCGCTCGCCCCCCGCTCGGCGTACAACAGCTCCGTGTCGGCCGACGGGAGCACCGTCGTCTACGAGGCGGCCGAGGGCAACCTGAACTTCGCCAAGCGCTACTCGGAGATGCAGGTGCTCGCGCGTGCCCGCCCCGCGGTGCGCGCGGCGAGCAGCGTCAGCCATCCCCGCGGTGTCCGCAAGCAGGGCTCGCGCAGCGCCTACAACCCGTCGGTCTCCGCCGACGGCCATCTCGTGGCGTTCGAGGCGACCGACGACGGCGCCGGCAAGACGCCATCGCGCAACGGCGTCTGGGTCCGGAACCTCGCGACCGGGACCGACCAGCTCATCGGCCAGGGCAGCGGCGGCGCGGTCTACGAGCCGCATCTCGTCGGCGACGGCAGCGGGCTGCTGTTCACCGCGGCCGACGCGGGCGCCGATGGCCACACCCTCGTCTACCTTCGTGCACTCGGCGCGAAGACGACGACGCTCGTCAGTCGCCTGACCGGTGCGGACGGTGCCGCGGCGAGCGACGACGCGAGCCAGCCGACGGCGTCACGCGATGGCGGGCTCGTCGCGTTCGCGAGCACGGCGACCAACCTGGGCGCCCGCCGTGACCGCGCGCGCATCTTCGTACGCGATCTGCGCACGGGGACCACCACGGCGGTCACCCCGCGCGACGCCTTTGCCTTCGACCCGTCGATCTCCGCCGACGGCACGTTCGTCACCTACGCGCTGCGGCGCGGCAAGTCGCCCGCCCGATCGTCGGTGTGGCTCACCGACCGCGTGACGGGCGCGACGACGCTCATCAGCGAGGGCGGCGACGGCTACAACGCCGAGCCCGTCGTCTCCGCGGATGGCACCCGCGTGGCGTTCACGAGCACCGGGGGCAAGCTGTCGCCCCGGAAGGCCACGGGCCTCGCGGGCGTGTTCCTGCGCGACGTCACGGCGGGGACCACGACGCTGTTGTCGACGCACACGCCGCTGAAGGCGAAGGCGAGCGCGGCGGGCCAGCGCGGCGAGACCGGCGCCTTCCTGTGCCCCCTCGCGCCCTGACCCGGTTGGGTGTCAGATCGACGTTGCTATAGCGACGTCGATCTGACGCTCAGTGCAGTCGGCGGGCGATCTCGTCCGTCGCGACCGCGCCCTCGCGGACCACCGACCACGTTCCGTCGTCCTCGTAGGCCCGCAGGTCCACCATGGTCGACGGTGTGCCCGGCAGCTCCCCCGCATCGAGGACCAGGTCGACGTGCTCGCGAATGCCTCGGTCGATCTCGCCGACCGCGCGCGGATCGGCCCCGCCCGCGCGGTTCGCGCTGCTCTGCAGGACCGGCCATTTCACCGTGTGCAGGGCGAATGCGGCGGCCGGCAGATCCGGCACCCGGAGGCCGAGCGTGTCCGGGTCGAGCCCGCACGCCAGCCCGTAGCGGTGCGCCGGGTTCGGGAGCAGGAGCCCGATCGGGCCCGGGAGCAGGGCGCGCACGGCGCCGACCGTCCTGGGCCCGAGCTCCGGCAGCGCCGCCAGCGCGAGCTCGAGGTCGAAGAACATGACCGCCGAGGGCTTCTCCGTCGACCGGGCCTTCAGCGCATAGAGCCGCCGGACCGCCTCCTTGTCCTGCGGGTCGCACGCCAGCCCGTAGACGGTGTCGGCCGGGAAGACCGCGACCCCGCCGACCCGCATACAGCGGGCGAACGTCTCGGCCTGCCCGCCGTCGATCACCGCCGCCCCACGACGACGCGGGCGACGCCCGCGAGATCCGGCACGACCTCGACCGTCGCCAGCCCGGCGCGGCGCATCAGCTCGGCGACCGCATCCGCCTGGCCCGCCCCCACCTCGACCGCGACGAACGGCGCCCGCCGCGCAGCGACCGGGATCAGACGGCGGTAGACGTCGAGCCCGTCGCCGCCGGCGAAAAGCGCGAGCCCCGGCTCGTGGTCGCGCACGTCCCGCGGGAGCGAGAGGCGATCGCCTTCGGCGATGTACGGCGGATTGGAGACGACCGCGTCGAACGGACCGTCCACCGCGTCGAGGAGATCACCGGCGCGGAACTCGACGTCGAGCCGCAACCGCTGCGCGTTCGCCCGCGCCACCACCAGCGCGTCCTCCGACACGTCGGTCGCCACCACGTCGAGATCGGGCCGCTCGTCGGCGAGCGCCAGCGCGATCGCGCCGCTGCCGGTTCCCACGTCGACGACCCGGGCACCCTGCGGGAGCCCCAGCGCCGCCTCCACCACGAACTCGGTCTCGGGACGCGGTACCAGCACCCGCGGGTCCACGGCCAGATCGATCCGGCGGAAGCCCTTCGTGCCGAGCAGGTACGCGATGGGCACGCGCTCGACCGCGCGGCGCCGCACGAGATCCTGGAACTGCCGGATCCGCGGGCCGACGACCTCGCGCTCGGGGTACATCACCAGCGCCGTGCGCGGCACGCCGAGCACATGGGCGAGCAGGAGCTCGGCGTCGAGCCGCGGCGTCTCCGAGCCGGACGCCCCGATCGCGACGACGGCCGAGTCCAGCGCGTCGGCGATCGGCACCCCGGACGAGATCACGAGACGGCCTGGGCCTCGAGCCCGCGGCGCTTCTCGTCGGCCTGCAGCGCGGCGGAGAACTCGTCGAGATCGCCCTCGAGGACCTCGTCGAGGTTGTGCTGCGTGTGCTTGATGCGGTGGTCGGTGACCCGCCGCTCGCCGTAGTTGTAGGTACGGATCTTCTCGGCCCGCTCGCCCGTGCCGACCTGCGACTTGCGGTCGGCCGCCAGCGCGGCCTGCTGCTCGGAGAGCGCGCGCTCATACAGGCGCGCGCGCAGGACACGCATCGCCTTCTCGCGGTTCTGCAGCTGCGACTTCTCGTCCTGCATGGCGACCTGGACCCCGGTCGGCTTGTGCGTGATGCGCACGGCGGAGTCCGTGGTGTTCACCGACTGGCCACCCGGGCCGCCGGAGCGGTACACGTCGATCTGTAGGTCGTTCTGGTCGATGTGGATGTCGACGTCCTCGGCCTCCGGCAGCACCGCCACGGTCGCCGTCGACGTGTGGATCCGCCCCTGGGACTCGGTCGCCGGCACCCGCTGGACCCGGTGCGTGCCGCCCTCGAACTTGAAGATGGAATACGCGCCGTCGCCCTTGATCGCGAAGGTGTACTTGCCCTCGCCCACCTCGAGCGGCTCGGTCTTGAAGCCGGCGCGCTCGGCGTACTTCGTGAGCATCCGGTAGACGTCGCCCGCCCACAGGCCCGCCTCCTCGCCGCCGGCGCCGCCCTGAATCTCGACGATGACGTTCTTGTCGTCGTTGGGGTCGCGCTCGACCATCGCGAGGCGGATTTCCTCCTCGAGGCGCTCGATGTCCTCACGTGCGCGGGTGAGCATCTCGCGGACCTCGGGGTCCTCTCCCTCCTCGAGCAGCTCGCGCGCGCCGGCCTCGTCGTCGGTCGCGCGGCGCCACTGCTCCGCGAGCTTGGCGGCCCCTTCGAGCTGACGGTAGTCCCGGCCGGCCTGTGCGTAGCGCAGGCGGTCACCGATCACCACCGGATCGGTGATCTGCTGGGAGAGCTCGGCGAACCGGGCCTCGATCTGCTGGACGAGCTGCTCGATCACCGCCGAAGCAGGGTAGCGCCGGGGGCTGGCGAAGGAGCCAGCGGTCGCGCAATGAACGAGAGCGTACACGCGACAAGTCTTGTGACATCTGGTACGGTCGCGCCGGGATGAGGAGTGCCGCACGGTCAGGACGGCTGGGCTGGCGCCTGGGTGCTTTGACGCAGTGGCTGACGCTGGTGGCAGCGGTCTTGGTGATCGTCGTCATGGTGGCCATCGCGGAAGGGGCACGCTTGGACGCCGATCGTTACCGCCAGGGCGAGGTGGCGCTCGAACGCGTCCGCGGAGCGACCGAGCAGGTCTCCGCCGTGCGCTGGGAAGGACGAGCCCGCGACGAGCTGACCCCTGGCCTCCTCGCTCGCGCGGGAGTGACGATCCTCGGCCTCAACCAGGCCATCGACAAGCTCGACGACGGTGGCGTCCCCACCGCGACGCAGTCCGCGCTAGCGCGCAACGCCGACGAGCTGATCGCCACGGGCCGTCAGGCCCTGAGCCTCGCCCAGCGGGGCGACCGTCCGGCGACGACGCGGCTGGACGACGAGGTCCTCACCCCGCAGGTCGCCGCGATCGAGAAGCGGATCGCCGCGGCCATCACCGAGCAGCAGCAGGCGGTGGAGCAGTCGCTGCGGCGCACGCGCATCCTCTTCGGCGGCTCGCTGCTCGTCGGCCTGCTCACCATCCTTCTGCTCGCGCTGCGCTTCGAGCAGCTCCGGCGGCGCTCGGTGATCGCCCGCCGCGAGCGCGCGATGGAGCGCCGCGGCGAGAACCGGCTCCGGGCGCTGATCCGGCACAGCAACGACCTCGTGACGGTCATCGGGCCCGACGGGAACGTCCGGTGGCAGTCCGAGTCGATCCGCCACGTGCTCGGGCATGAGCCCGACGCCCTCGTCGGCCGGCCGTTCACCGACCTCATCCACCCCGGCGACGTCCCGCTCGCCCAGGCGTTCTTCACCGCGGCCGCCGAGCGGCGCGGCGACACCGTCGGCGGCTCGACCATCAACCTGCGGATGCGCGACGGCGACGGGGAATGGCGCAGCGTCGAGATCGTCGCGGAGAACCGCCTCAACGACCCGGGGGTCGACGGGATCCTGCTGAACGTCCGCGACGTCAGCGACCGCCTCGCGCTCGAGGCCCAGCTCCGCCACCAGGCCTTCCACGACGCGCTGACCGGCCTCGCGAACCGCACGCTGTTCGAGGACCGCCTGCTCCACGCCCTGCAGGCGTCGCGCCGACGCGAGGCGCTCCTGGCCGTCCTCTTCCTCGATCTCGACGACTTCAAGACGATCAACGACAGCCTCGGCCACGTCTCCGGCGACGAGGTGCTGCGCGAGGTCGCCGAGCGGGTCGGCCGCTGCCTGCGGTCCGCCGACACCGCGGCCCGGCTCGGAGGCGACGAGTTCGCGATCCTGCTCGAGCACGTCCACGACGAGGCCGAAGCGCTGATGGTCGCCGAGCGCCTGCTCAGCGAGCTGGGCCCGCCGATCGTCGTCGACGGGCGCGAGCTGAGCGTCGCCGGGAGCGTCGGCGTCGCGTTCGCCCACGAGGACGCGACCGTCGATGAGCTGCTGCGCAACGCCGACGCCGCGATGTACGCGGCGAAGGCCAACGGCAAGAACACCGTGGAGGTCTTCCGGGAGGTCATGCATCAGGCCGCGCTGGAGCGACTGGAGCTGACCGGTGAGCTGCAGCGCGGGCTCACGGACACGGAGTTCGAGCTGGACTTCCAACCCATCGTGGAGCTGCAAGAGGGGAGAATCGTCGGGTGCGAGACGCTGGTGCGCTGGGCGCATCCGCGCCGCGGGCGGCTCGCGCCCGACGAGTTCATCGGCGTCGCCGAGGAGACCGGGATGATCGTCCCGCTCGGCGCCTGGATCCTCCGCGAGGCGTGTGTGCAGATGCGGCGCTGGCAGCTGGCGGACCTGACCGGCGACCTGTCCTTCATCAGCGTGAACGTCTCGACCCGCCAGCTGCGCGATCCGGAGTTCCCGGCCGAGGTCCGTGCGGCGCTCACCACGAGCGGCCTGGACCCGGCATGCCTGACGCTGGAGATCACCGAAAGCCTGCTAGTCGACGACCGCGTGCTGATCCTGCAGCAGCTCTCGCAGCTCAAGGCGCTCGGCCTGCGTCTGGCCGTCGATGACTTCGGCACCGGCTACTCGGTGCTGTCCTACCTGCAGCAGTTCCCCATCGACGTCCTGAAGATCGACAAGTCGTTCGTCGCCGGGATCGAGATCGCCCCGGACCGCGCCAAGCTCGTCCGTGGCATCGTCGAGCTGGGCGAGAGCCTGAACCTCGAGATCGTCGCCGAGGGGATCGAGCGTCCGGACCAGGCTGCGCAGTTGCGCGCCATGCACGGACCGCTCGGACAGGGCTTCCTGTACTCCCGCCCGCTCGGCGGACAGGCGATGACCGACTTGCTGCGCCGCGGTCTCCCCGCGACCATCGCCTCCTGACGCCCGCCCGGGCGCGTACGATCAGCAAGTGTCCACCGGTGCCCGGGTCCTCCTGCTCATCACCGGCCTGGTGGTCGTCCTCGGTGTGTGCGCGATCGGTGTCGTGGTGTTCACCGACATCGGCGAACAGCGCGCCGAGCCGGTCGACCGCACCCCCGAGGCCCAGACGAAGCCGACGTTCACCGCAGGCGTGCAGGCCGGGCCGACGATGCGCGATGCGCGGGCCGCCCACCGCCTCGGGGCCCCGATCGCCCGCGTCGAACTGCAGATCGAGGAGCCGGTCTCGCGCCTGCGCCGCGTCGTCGCGGGATACGCCCGCGAGCAGGTCCAGGTCCTCGTCGTCTCGGGCTTCGAGCGGCGGCTGCCCAGCCCGGCCGAGGCGAAGAGCCTGCGCGCCTGGGCGCTCGCGGTCGGCCCGCGCAGCAGCCTCTGGACCGACGCCACCCGCCATCTCGCGGTCCGGCAGATCGAGTTCGGCACCGAGACCTCGTTCGCATACCAGGGCACCCAGAAGCGCGGCGGCGAGTACGCCAAGCGGGCCCGGGAGGCGGCGATCGCGCTGCGCGGCACGGGCGTCGGCCTGCTCATCCAGGCCGACGACGCCAACCAGTCCGACCAGTGGATCGACCAGATGTACGACGCCGTGCCCGACCTACACGAGTACGCCGCGGGCTGGACCGTCCACCCCTACGGCCCGCAGTGGCGCACGCGGGTCGACGACACGATCGTCGACACGGCCGACCACGGCGCGCCGCGCCTGCCGATCGCGCTCACCGAGTACGGCGTCGCCAGCGACGACGGACGCTGTCTGGACAAGAACTACGACTGGGGCAACTGCCTGACGTACGAGCAGGCGGCGGGCGTGCTGCGCAAGGTCGTCCGCGCCCTGCGCGCGGAGTACCCGCGGGTGTCGCTGTTCGTCTACTACAACAACCACGATCTCGCGCCGCCGGGCCACACCACCGACGCCGAGGCCTACTTCGGCGCGCAGCAGCAGAGCGGGCTCGCCAAGGGTGCGCTCACGGAGACGGCGAAGCGGATCTTCGCCACCGGGATGCCCTAAGCGGCGACTTCCAGCGCGACGGCGTCCTCGTCCGACGCCGCGCCGGGCTCCTCGACCTCCAGGACCGAGTCGAGCGCCGCGATCGCGACGGCGAGCTGGTCGTGGTCGGGCTCGCGCGTGGTCAGGCGCTGCAGCTGGAGGCCGGGCCACATCAGGATCCGCGCCCAGCGATGGGACCGATTCCGGCCCAGCCCCTTGATGACCTCGAAGGACAGCCCGGCGATGAGCGGGATGCCGACGACCCGGGAGATCAGGAGCCAGTGCCACTCCGGCCGGCCCAGCGGGGCGAAGACGAAGACCGAGACGATCATCACGATCAGCAGGAAGCTCGTACCGCACCGCGGGTGCAGCCGGCTGAAGCGCTGCGCGTTCTCCGGGGTCAGGTCGAGCCCTGCCTCGTAGCACGAGATCGTCTTGTGCTCGGCGCCGTGGTACTCGAAGACGCGCTGCAGATCCCGCAGCCGCGTGACGGCGTACAGGTACAGCAGGAACACCGAGACGCGAATGAGCTTCTCGACGACGACGAACGCGACGGAGTTCGGCAGGCGGTCCCCGAGCAGGTTCGCCAGGCCGACGGGCAGCAGGAAGAACAGGCACACCGCCATCACCAGGGCGACGACGACCGTGCCGACCCAGGTGCGCCGCGAGATCGGCTCCTCGTCCTCGGCCAGCTGCGCGTTGGCGGCGATCTTCAGCGCCTGCAGCCCGATCCCGAGCGACTCCCACAAAGCGACCGCACCTCGAACAACCGGCCAGCGCAGCGCCCGGTGGCGCTTCGTCACGGACTCGAGCGCGAAGCGCTGCACGGCGATCCCGCCGCCCTCGCGTTCGCGCACGGCCACGGCCCAGTGGCCGGTGCCGCGCATCATCACGCCCTCGAGGACCGCCTGACCGCCCACGGGGGCGTCACGTGAAGCGACGAGGGTGCCGTCGGAGAGCCGCTGGACCGAGTCGGGCATCGCAGCCCGGTACTCGGCCGGGAGCGACGAGTCCTAAGAGCGCTTGGCGGCGCGGCGCTTGAAGCGCTCGACGCGACCGCCCGTGTCGACCAGCTTCTGCTTCCCCGTGTAGAACGGGTGGCAGTTCGAGCAGATCTCGACGTTCAGCGACGGCGTCGTGGAGCGGGTCTCGAACTCGTTGCCGCACGTGCAGCGCACGTGCGCGACGACGTACTCAGGATGAATGCCGGTCTTCATGGTGCAATCCAATATAGCGGCCGTCGGATGAGACGATTTGTCCCGTCAGTCCAGGTTCAGGACCTTCGGGAATCTGCCGATATCGGATGAGGAGAGATGGCCACCCCTGGGTTCGATGATGCGCTGGACGTCCGGTTCCGCCTACGTGCTGTGCACGTGGGTGTCGGCCTCTCCATTCTCGGAGGGCTGACGATCGGCGCATACGCGCTCGCGACGTGGGACCGCCCCCATCGGACGGGCCTCCTCGTGGTCGCCGCGGTCGCGCTGCTGCTGGCCCTCGCCGCCGAGCGCCTGCCGTGGGACACCATCGCCCGCAGCCGGATGGCCGAGCCCGCGTTCGTCGCCTGGAGCGCCCTGCTCGTCGCCGTCTTCGCGACGGCCGCCGGCCTCGACGGCGGCCTTGAGAGTCCCTTGACCTTCGCGCTGTTCCTGCCGCTCGCCTACGCGGCGAACTCCTACCCGACCCGCTCGATGCTCGCCGTCGGCGCCGCCGACCTGCTGGCCCTCGGGATCCTCGTCGCGGTCGGCGAGCAGGTCCCCGCTCAGGACGCCGCCGTCGTCGGGGTGCTGCTCACGATCGGCGCGATGCTGTGCGTCTCGCAGGCCCGCAACCAGGGCAAGCGCCAGGCCGAGCTCGCACACGTCTCGCGCTCGGACGTCCTCACGGGCGCCCTGAACCGCCACGGCCTGCGTGAGCGCCTCGACGGCGAGCTGTCCGCCGCGGACCGCACGGCCCGGCCGCTCGCCCTCGTGATCATCGACCTCGAGGCGTTCCACCACGTCAACCAGACGCAGGGCCACGATGCCGGCGACGACCTACTCGTGTGGGTCACCGCCCGGCTCCGCGACCTGCTCCGACCCAGCGACGCCCTCGGCCGCACCGGTGGCGACGAGTTCACCATCGTCGCCCCGACCGCGGGCCACGCCGAGGCCGAGCTCATCAGCGCGCGCGTCGCCGCCGCGCTCAGCGAACGCACCAGCGTCGCCATCGGCATCGCCGCCTTCCCGCAGGACGCGGGCACCGCCGCCGGCCTGCAGGCGGCTGCCGCGACGTCCCTCATCCAGGCCCGCGCCGGCCGCAACGCCGACGCCCGCGATCTCGGCTGGGCCGCCGCGCTGGCGCAGGCGATCGACCTGCGGCTGGCCGTCGCGTCCGACCACTCCGGCGCCGTCGGCAAGCTCGCCGTCGAGCTCAGTGGTCGCATGGGCCTCCGCGACGACGACCTGTCGGACATGCGCCTCGCCGGCTCGCTGCACGACATCGGCAAGAGCGCCGTCCCCGCGACGATCCTCGATCGCGCCGGGGACCTCGACGCCGCCGAGCTGCTCGCCGTCCGCCGCCGCATGCACGAAGGCGCCGACCTCGTCCGCCGCGTGCCGGGGATGGAACGGATCGCCGACTGGATCAGCGCATCCCTCGAACACTGGGACGGCACCGGCTACCCGGACGGGCTGCTCGGTGACGCGATCCCGGTCCAGGCTCGCATCCTGCACGTCGCCGACGCGTTCGATGCGCTGACGAACGAGCGCCCGTACCGGCCAAGCATCACGCCCGACGAGGCGCTGGCCGAGATCGAGCAGCACGCCGGGACGCAGTTCGACCCGGCCGTGGTCCAGGCCCTCGCCGCCCTGGTGGAGACCGATGTCCCCGTCTAGCCACGACGAGGTCGTGCGCGCCTCGCGGGACGAGGACCTGCGCGCCTTCTACGCCCGGACCATCCGCACCGGGGAGAGCCTCAGCCTCGCGTTCGCGACCGTCTTCGCGATCTACATTGCTGCCAGCTGGGGCGAGCCGCACCGCGGCATCATGGCCGTGATCGCGGCCATGGCGATCGTCGGTACCGCAATCATGTGGATGCTGCCGCTCCTCGACCTGCTCCGCGGGCACTACGGCGTGTTCTTCGGAGCTTGGTCGATCTCGCTCGTCGTGGTGGTCTGCGTCTGCGCCGGGCTCGACGGCGGCGCCACCAGCCCGATCATCCTCGGCCTCTTCATGCCGATCGCATTCGCCGGAAACGCGTACCCGCCGCGTCCCGCGATCGCCACGAGCGTGCTGGCCGTCATCGGGTACCTCATCGTCGCGAGCCTGACGCCGGATATCTCGGGGGCGGAGATGCTCTTCACCGCCTGCGGGCTGTTCGTCTTCGCCGCGCTGGGCGTCTCACAGTCCATCAGCGCCGCCCAGGATCGCGCGCAGTTGCGCCGGGCGTCGCGCACCGACGCGCTCACCGGCTGCGCGAACCGGCGCGGCTTCGAAGAGCGCATGCAGGAGGAGCTGATCCTCGCCCGCGAGGAGGGCGGCGCCGTGGGCGTGATCCTGATCGACCTCGACGACTTCAAGCAGATCAATGACGTCCACGGCCACGCCGCCGGCGACGAGCTGCTGTGCTGGATCGTCCGGCGGCTCGAGGGTGAGCTGCAAGACCACGAGGCTGTCGGCCGGCTCGGCGGCGACGAGTTCGCCATCCTCGTCGGGGGGATTCGCCACGAGCAGGTCCGGCGCCGCGCCGACGAGCTGCGCGCCATCCTCGCCGAGCGCACCCAGGCGTCGTTCGGGGTCGCCACGTTCCCGGAGGACGCCCAGACCTACGAGGACCTCCTGCACGCCGCCGACGTCGCCATGTACGAGGTCAAGCGCGCCCGCGACAATCGCCCGCGTGAGCTGGGATGGGCCGCCGCACTGGCCCAGGCCGTCGACCTGCGCATGAGCGGCGGGCACGACCACTCGGCCGCCGTGGGCGACCTCGCCGCGCGCATCGCCGCGCAGCTGGGCTGGCCGGCCGAGGACGTCGAGGACGTCCGCCTCGCTGCCACGCTGCACGATGTCGGCAAGGCCGCGGTGCCGGACGCGATCCTGCGCAAGCCCGGACGACTCGATCACGAGGAGCTGCGGATCGTGCGCAGCCACCCGCCCATCGGCGCCGACATGGTTGGCCGCATCCCCGGCATGGAACGCATCGCCCAGTGGATCCGCTGCTCGCACGAGCGGCCCGACGGCCACGGCTACCCGCTCGGCCTGCGCGGCCCCGAGATTCCCGAAGCGGCGCGGATCATCCACGTCGCCGATGCGTTCGACGCGATGACGAGCGACCTCCCCTACCGCGAGGCCCTCAGCGTGTCGCGGGCCATGGACGAGCTGCAGCGCTGCGCGGGGAGCCAGTTCGACCCGGACTGCGTCCAGGCCCTCGGCGAGGTCGTCGCGGCCGACGAGTCGTCGGCCGTCGCGGCCTGAGTCCCCTCACGAGGCGCCGACGGCCGGGCACGCCCGGCCCACATCGTTGTCCAGCTCGACGGACTCGGTGACCGCCGCGCCGACGTCGAGCTGCACGCGCAGGCGGCTCGTCTCGCTGCACGGCCTCGCGGTGACCTCGATCACCCGCGCCTCGCGCGCCGCCATCCCGCCCACGGTCATCGTGGTGGCGGTCCCGCCGTCGTCCGGGCCGACGGCCACGTCGAACGCGCCGGCCGGGCCGCGGCCGGAATTGACGACGGTCAGCAGATAGGTCGCCGTACCTCCGCTCACGCTGGTGATGCGCGCGGTCAGGAGCCGGAGATTCGGCCGTGGGTCGGGCTGGCCACACAAGGGCGTCGTGCGATGTGCGCTCGCGATGACCTTGCCCGCGCCGTCGTACCAGCGGTAGCGCACGATCGCGCGGTACGTCGCCGGCGCGGTCAGGCCGTCGACCCGCTTGCTGTAGATGAAGCCGCGCCGGCCGGTCTTCGAGCGCTCCCATCGCCCGAAGCTCGGCGCCTTCTGACCGCGGTAGCGGGAATCGCTCGGCTCGCGGAGCTGCAGATCGAACCGCATCGCCATCCGGGCCGCGCCCGACCGTGCGGGCATCGACGCCGAGAACACCGCGAAGCGCTCGGCGGGCGTGACGCCGGTCCGGCACGTGGGGGTGTCCGCGCGCAGGGGCGGAGCGGCCTGCCGCGCCTTGGCGGCGAAGGCGCACGCCGGAAGGAGGGCGAGCAGCACGAGGCTCAGGACGATGGACCGCATGATGCGCACGTTCGCAGAAACAACCGCGGCCCCGGAAAGCTGCGCTTTCCGAGGCCGCGTGTCGCAGCTCACATGCGATTGGCGCGTGTGACCTATGTGATCTTGTACTTCGGCCCGTCGCCGCCGACGGGGGTCGTGAGGCGACCGCCCTTCGCGGTGATCGCGCCGCACTGCACGCAGTTGGTGTAGTTGACGATCACGTCGACGTCGCCGGTCTCCGGCGCGTCCTCCGGGATCTCGTACACGCCCGCCGGGCACATCCAGACCCAGGTCTCCGCGACCTCGCGCGGGACATGCGTCTGCACGCGGATGTGGTTCGGCGTGTTGTCCTCGTTCTCGTTGCCGGTGATGAAGACCGACGAGAGCTTGTCGAACGTGTACTTGCCGTCCGGGATTGGATATCTGTTCTTCGTCTTGCCGATGTACATCGGCTTCGCGTCGTTGCGGTGCCACGACGCGCGACCGGGCAGCTTGCCCTTGGTGATCTGGTGAAGGCCGCTGATCGGACCGCCCAGGAGCAGGCCCTTCTGCAGCGGCTGGCGCGCGTTGCGCACCTCCCACAGCTCCTTGCCGACGGACGAGTTCTCGATCGCCTCTTCGTAGTTCTCGAAGTTCGTCTCGCCGCGCTTGAGCTGCTCGTAGATCGCCTCGGCCGCGAGGATGCCCGACTTGATGCAGTGATGGACGCCCTTCAGCGCCATCGTGTCGACCATGCCCGCCGAGTCGCCAACCAGGACCGCACCCGGCGCGGAGACCTTCGGCATCGACCAGTAGCCGCCGCCCGGCAGCGCCTTGGCGCCCCAGGCGACGCGCTCGCCGCCCTCGAGAATCTTCTTGACGAGGGGGTGCGTCTTGAACGCCTGCAGCAGGTCGTGCGGGGACGTCGTCGCGTCCGCGTACTCGAGCTCGACGACGAAGCCGATCGAGACGAGGTCGTCGCCCGTCTTCTCGTCCTTCATCGGATAGATCCAGGTGCCGCCGATCTGGCCCGCCTTCGAGCTGATCGACAGCGGCCACGGGCCCATCGTGTGGATGAGGCGGTTCAGCGGCTTCGGGACCTTCCAGACCTCCTTGACCCCGAGCTCCCAGACCTGGGGCTCGGAGCCCTCGGCCAGGTTGAACTCGCGGATCGCGGCGCCCGTGAGGTTGCCCCAGCAGCCCTCGGCCAGGACCGTCGCCTTCGCGACGACGTCGACGCCCGGCTCGTACTTGCTGCCGGGCTCGCCGTCCTTGCCGACGCCCTTGTCGCCCGAGCGGATGCCCCGGACGACGCCGTCGGTCACCAGCAGCTTCGTGGCGGCCGTCTCCGTGAGGATGTACGCGCCCGCCTCCTCAGCCTGCTTCTGCTGGTAGCGCGCGAGCGCGCTGACCGAGATGACCTCGTTGCCGTGGTTCTTGAACGGCGGCGGGGTCGGGATGCGCACCGACGTCTTCGACGTCGGCGTCAGGTAGACGGCCTCCTTCTCGACCTCGCCGAAGGCGAAGCCCTCCTTGCGCCAGTCCTCACGCGTGAGGTCCGGGAACAGCTCTTCCAGCGGGCCGGGGCGAACGACAGCACCCGAGAGGGTGTGCCCACCGCAGACCGTCGCCTTCTCGATCACCGCGACGGGCACCTCACCGAGGCGCTCCATCATCTCCGGATCGTCGGCGAGCAGCTGCAGCAGCCGGTTCGCGGTCGCGAGACCTGCGGTGCCGCCACCCACGATGGCGACACCGACCTCGATGATCTCGTCCTCGGGATCGATCTCGCGCTTGATGAACTCGTTGGGCGAGTCGACAGGCGGCGGATACGCGATCGGCGCCGTTGACCGTCCGTTGCCGTTAGCCCCGGCCATGCTGGATCAGCTTCCCTTCTTCGCCTTGACGGCGTCGGTGAGTGCCGGCAGGACCTTCTGAACGTCGCCGACGATCCCGAGATCCGAGAACTCGAAGATCGGAGCGTTCGCGTCCTTGTTGATCGCGATGATGTTCTCCGAGCCCTGCATGCCGACCTTGTGCTGGATCGCGCCGGAGATGCCCGCCGCGACGTACAGCTTCGGAGCGACCGTCTTGCCCGTCTGGCCGATCTGGCCCGCGTACGGGAACCAGCCGGCGTCGACGACCGCGCGGGTCGCACCGACGGCGGCGCCGCCGCCGAAGGCGGCTGCGAGGTCGTCGGCGAGCTTGAAGCCCTCCGCCGCCCCGAGGCCGCGGCCACCGGCGATGAGGACGTTCGCGTCCTCGATGTTCACGTCGGCGCCGCGCTGCTCGCCGCGCGTGATCAGACGCACCTTGCCGGCCGCCTCGGAGAGCTCGACCGAGATGTCCTCGATCGCCGCCGGGCTGCCCGTCTGCGTCGCCTCGAAGGCGTTGGTGCGGCCGATGAGGACGCCCTTGCCCTTGTAATTCGACTCCGACAGGAGCGAGTCGCCCAGGATCGGACGCTGGGCGATGAGCTTGCCGCCCTCGACCTTCGCGCCCGTGACCTCGGCGGTGATGCCGGCACCGATGCGAGCGGCCAGGCCGGCGCCGATCTCGAACCCGAGCAGACCGCCGCCGAAGACGGCGTAGTCGTAGTCGTTGTCGGCGAACAGCTTCGCCAGGACGTCGACCGCCGGCGTGGAGACGCCCTCGGGCGCGTCCTTGGCGCGGTAGACCTTCGCCGCGCCGTAGGTGCCGAGGCTCGCCGCCGCGTCGTCGGAGACGTCGCCGACGACGACCGCGTGGGCCTCGGTGCCGAGCTCGCTGGCGAACTTGGCGGCCTGCGAGACCGCGCCCAGCGAGTTCTTGTTGACGGCGCCCTCGTTGGTGAGGGCGTAGACCAGAATGCCGGCCATGACTAGATCAGCTTCCTCTCGTCGAGCCAGGCGACGATCTTCTCGACCGTCGCCGCGGTGTCCTCGTCCTCGATGATCGTGCCGCCGGACTTCTTGGGCGGCTCGGTGAAGTTGCCGCAGTCGATCTTCGACCCGGCGGCGCCGACCTTGTCGGCGTCGATGCCGGCGTCGGCGATCGTCAGCTTCTCGAGCGGCTTCTTCTTCGCACCCATGATCGCCTTCAGCGACGGGTAGCGCGGCTCGTTGATCGCGTCACCGACCGAGATGACGGCCGGCAGGTCGATCTCGACCGTGTCGTAGCCGTACTCGGCCTGACGCTCGGCCGTGATGGTCGTGCCCGCGATGTCGAGCTTGACGACCTGCGTCAGCGACGGGTAGCCGAGAAACTCGCCCACGACCGCACCGATGGTGTAGTTCTCGCCGTCATCGCTCTGCTGACCCAGCAGAACGAGATCGGGGCTCTCACGCTCGAGCAGCTTCGCGAGGGCGTAGCCGGTGGCCACGACATCGGAGCCGGCAACGGCGTCGTCGGTCAGCTGGATCGAACGATCCGCGCCGAGCGACACAGCCTTGTGGAGCGCGCGCTCGGACCCCTCGGGGCCCGCGGTGATCGCGACGATCTCCTCGACGGGGACGACCCCACCCTCCTTGAGCTGCACAGCCGCTTCAATGGCGTGCGTGTCATAGGGGTTGAGGTTCTTCTCCCCGGATCGGTCCAGACGGCCTGACCCATCGATGCGCTTCTCGACGGCGGCGTCCGGCACCTCCTTCACCAGGACGGCAATCTTCACTTCAGGCCTCCTCTGGGCAAACGAACGTTCGTGATCCTAGCGAATTGACTGACGAGTCAATCGGTTGGCAAGCCAACGGTCTACCAAGGTCCTCGCCGGGCCCCCGCGCGCCGCGGAAGCGGCGAGGCGGTTCCCGGTTTCAGCCCTTGTCCACGGACTGCTGGATGAAGTCGATGATGTCCTGCGTCGGAGCACCCGGCGTGAACACCTCGGCGACCCCCAGCGACTTCAGCTCGGGGATGTCATCGGCGGGAATCGTCCCGCCGACGGTCACCAACACGTCATCGATGTCCTGCTCTCGCAGCAGCTGGACGATCCTCGGCACCAGCGTCATGTGCGCCCCCGACAGGATCGAGAGGCCGACGGCGTCGGCGTCCTCCTGGATCACGGTCTCGACGATCTGCTCCGGCGTCTGATGCAGGCCGGTGTAGATCACCTCCATGCCCGCGTCACGCAACGCGCGCGCGATGATCTTCGCGCCGCGATCGTGTCCGTCGAGGCCAGGCTTGGCGACGACGACGCGGATCTTCTTCTGCGTGGTCTGGGACATGGAATCGGAGGGCGCCGCGGGCGCAGGGAGAGCCCGAGCTGCGGCCGCGGAATCATAGACGCGCGCGCGCCTCTCGCGCGGTGCGGCTGCGCACAGGCCGGCAGCGGGCCGCCGGCTACTCGCCCGCGATACGCAGATGCGGGTAGGCGCCGTCCGTCTGGAGCGAGCCGTAGCGCACGCAGTTCTTGCCGTCGCGCTTGGCCTGGTAGAGCGCCTGGTCGGCAGCCTGGATCAGCGCCTGACCGTCCTCGATGCCACGCCCCAGAGCGGCGACGCCGACCGACGCCGTGACCCCGAGGATCTCGCCGTCGTTGTCGACGAGCTCGAGGGCGTCGACCGCGGCGCGCACCCGCTCGGCGAGCGCGATCGCCTCGGCGAAGCCGACCCCCTGCGTGAGGACACCGAGCTCCTCGCCGCCGTAGCGGGCGGGCTCGTCGTCGGCGCGGCAGCACTCGCGGAGCGCCTCGCCGACCGCGATCAGGACGCGGTCGCCGGTCTGGTGGCCCCGGCTGTCGTTGATCGCCTTGAAGTCGTCGAGGTCGAGCAGGATCAGCGACAGCGCCGCGTCGGCGCGCTGGTGGCGCTCGACGCCCTGGGTCAGCAGCTCCTGGAAGCGGCGATGGTTGGCCAGCCCCGTCAGCTCGTCCGTCAGTGCCTGGCGATGCAGCGTCTCGTGGCGCTCGATGTTCGCCGCGGCGACCCCGGCCTGCTCGCACAGGTGGATCAGCAGGTCGCGCTCCTCTCCGAGGAAGGCACCGCTGCGCCGGGCGACGCTGATCATGCCGGCGGCCTTCGCCGCGTCCTCGGCCTGCACGGGAGCGGCGAGCGCCCACACTCCGTCGACCATGGCGACGCTGGCCTCGCCGTGCTCGATTGCACCCTGCTCGGCCGCGCGCAGGGCGGGCTCGAGGTCGCGATCCTCGTGCACGGTGGCACGGCGCACGAGCCGGCGGCCCACGCCCTGGTGCGCACCCGCGCGGCCGCCGTCGGCATCGAGCGCCTCGACGCTCGCGCGCATGGTGATGCTCAGCAGCGCGTCGAGGTCGAGCTTCGACGCGAACGCGTCGCCGATGCGATGGACCGCGATCTGCAGGCGCCGGCGTTCTCGCCTCAGCGCCTCGAGGCGCGCGTGAGCCTGGTCGATGCGCTGATTGCGGTCGCGGGCCAGCAGGGCCAGCACGGCGGCGACGCCGAGCAGCGCCAGCGGAGCGAGCACGAAGGTCTCCGTGGCGACCGCGGCGACGATCCCGACCGGGATCAGCAGCGTGTCGATCGCCCAGACGATCCCGAGGACCCGCAGCTGCAGGTGCGGCGGGATCCCCAGTGACAGCCACTCGCGCAGTGTGCCGGAGACGACCTCGAAGACGATCTGCGCGCCGAAGGCCGCCACGTAGAGCCACCACGGCGCCTCCTGCGGACCGGGCCCGCCGGCCGCAGCGAAGACGATCGCGGGTCCCAGGCAGTGCCAGGCGTCGCCGCCGACCTCGAGGATCCGCTCCCCGCGGATGGAGCCACGGAGCCAGTCGACGGTCGAGGCCAGCGCGAGTCCGACGAACACGAAGATCGGCACCACCGCCGGCGGCAGCAGGAGCAGCATCGGGATGAGAAACAGCTGGGTCGGGACCGCGTGGCCCGTCCCGACGGGGAACTCGACGCGCGTCGTGAACGCGTAGGCGACGGTCAGCATCGCCGCCGTCCCGAGCGGGATCGGCTCCCAGGGCACGATCAGCAGCAGCGGGATCAGCGCCAGCAGGAACGACACGGTCAGCCCGGTCTCGGTGAGGAGCGCGCGCCGGTCCAGGCGGCGACCCTCGTCGCCCCAGGATTCCTCCAGGAGGCGGTCGGCGGTCGTGGTGGGGGCCGCGCTTACGTCCACGAAGTCACTCGGGTGGAACCCACCAGACCTACATCGTCAGGTGGGTCCCGAAGGTTGAACGAAATCACCCAGACATCCGGGTCCACATCCGGCCGCGGACTATCGCGTGCGGAACGGATCGACCAGGACGTTGTCGACGCTGTAGAAGCCCGTCGTGGAGATGAACATCAGCCGCACGGTCGCGGCCTTCCCGCCGGACTGCAGGAGCGGAATCGTCAGGGCCAGGGGGTTGAAGCCGGACGGCTTCCACGACCCCGGAATGAGGTTCGTGTTCGTGCTGCTGAACGCCTGCAGCCACAGGCCGAGGGTCGAGCCCGACGCGTCGCGGTACTGAACGATCGTGCTCATGCTCGCGCCGAACATGTTCGGCTTGAACATGTAGCGGAAGTGCGGATGGGACTCGTCGACGCAGAACTCCGGCGTGATCACGACGGCGCCGGGGGCCAGACGCAGGGACTTCTTGCCCGGCAACACGTTCGCGCCGTCGTTGCCGTTGACGACCGAGACCGGCCCGCGGAGGGTCCAGCCCTCCATGCCGCCTTCGAAGTCGCCGCCCGGGACCAGCGCGTAGTCGGCGGTGTCGCCGAACTTCGAGAACGCCTTCGTGGTCGGCGTCGCGGCGTTGCAGGCGGCGGCCTGCGCGGCCACCGGCGCGATGACGAGCGCGGCGATCGCCCCAGCCAGGGCGAGGGCGGCGCGGCTCCCGCGCGAGTCCTTTCGAAGTGGCACCTGTTCTCCCGTTCGGTGGTTGCGCGCCTCTCCGTGGCGCGCTTCCCCTTCATCGAAGCAACTGGGGAGAACCTGGACCGATCATCCGTCCAGAAACCGGCCCGTAGGTATGGAACGGGTAGGGAATTGCTGGGCGCAGCTACTTCACGCGGAGCTTCATCGACTGGTCCGATGCGCCATGGATCGTGCAGACGATGGTGTAGAGGCCCTTCTTCGTGACCTTCTTGGTGTAGCTGCCGGAGTCCTTGGTCGGGCTGGAGAAGCGCGCCGGACCGCCGGTGACGGTCACGTTGTGCGGGCTGTCGCCCACGAACTTCCACTTCACCGTCGTGCCCTTGGAGACCGTGACGGTCGGGACGCCGCTCGAGCGCACGAAGTAGTTGTCGCCGACGTTGATCGACTTCGTCGCGGCCAGGGCCGGGACGGCGATGGACGCGGTGGCGGCGATGACCGCGGCACTGCTCAGGACGATGACCTTGCGCATGGGCTCTCTCTCCTCCGTGGACGTGCCCCCAGGGTACGGGAACGTCAGCGCGCGACGCGGCGGAGCGCGACGTGACGGCCGATGCCGCCTATGGCCGCGGCAGTCACCGCGGCGACGCCGATCTTCAGGTGGCGGTCCAGGCGGTCGAAGCGCAGGACCTCCCAGCCCTCCTGGATCGCCACGCGCGTCAGCTCCGCGTCGGGGTTGACCGCGACGGGGTGGCCGACGAGGCGGAGCATCGGGAGATCGGACTCCGAGTCCGAGTACGCCCACGACGCATCGAGGTCGAGGCCCTCCTGTTCAGCCAGCTCGCGGATCGCCACCGCCTTGCCTTCGCGGTAACAGAACGGCCCGCCCGGGCGACCGGTGTAGACGCCGTCGACGACCTCGGACTTCGACCCGATCCCGCCTTCGAACCCGAGAACGTGCGCGAGGAGCTCGGCCATCTCGTTCGACGCCGCCGTGCAGATGTAGACGGGCCGGCCGGCGTCCTGGTGGTCGTAGGCGACCTCGAGCATCTGCGGGTACAGCCGGGGAAGGACGAGCGCCAGGACGCGCGGCGACAGCCGCTGGAGGTCCCGGATCGGCGTCCCGCGGATCTGCTCGCCGATGCGCTCACGGACCTTGTCGGTCCACGCGTCGGTCGAACCGCGCAGGCGGAAGCGGATGTTGTTCCCGGCGTCGGCGAGCAGCCGGCGCCGCGAGATCATTCCTGCCTCGTACGCCGCGCGCGCCCAGTGGAAGCCGGACGAGCCGGCCATGAGCGTGCGGTCGAGATCGAAGAAGACGGCGGCGCGCGGAGTCACGCCGCCACCGTACATCGCCGGTGGGCGGCCGTTTCGTCCTCCGAACCCTCGGCTACCGGGCGCGGTAGGGATCGACCATCACACTGTCGATCCGGCTCGTGCCCCCGCTGTTGATCCACCAGAGGCGGACCTTCGCGCTCTTGGCCGCGGTCAGGCCGGGAACGCTGGTCGAGAGCGGATTGACGTCGCTTGGGGCCCAGGTGGATCCGGCGCCGACCTTCTGCTGCGTGGAGAGCGCGTTGGCCCAGCTGCCGTCCGCCTGCTGGTACTGGATGATCGTGCTCACCGTCGAGCCGGTCACGCCCTTGACCATGAACTTGAAGTGCGGGTTCGTGGTGTCGACGCAGAAGGCGGGCGAGGCGGCGCTCGCCGAGCGGCCCAGCTCCAGAGCGCCCGTGCCCACGCCGCCGACGTTGTAGCTGTCCTGGTCGGCGACGATCTTCGTGGTCGACGTGTTCAGCTGCCAGCCCGTGGTGCCGGCCTCGAAGCCGCCCCCGGCGAGCGCCGAGTAGTCGGCGGTGTCGCCCCAGCGGGCGAAGGCCTTCGTGGTCGGCTGGGCCGGGCACGCCGTCGTGGATGTGGCCGCCGTGCCGGACGAGTTGGTGACGAGGCTCAGCAGGCCTCCGGCGACCGCAGCCTGCGGCGCGATCGCACCGGCGACGAGCACCGCGGTCGCGGCACCTCCGATCGTGAGCTTCCTGAGCGGCATCCGTTCCCCCGTGGTCCTGCACGACGTCCTGTTCGTGCACAACCAGTCTCGGAAACTCCGACTGTTCTCACAATCCGACAGTGGTCCAGATAGTGGTGTGTGGACGGTATGACCCGCCCACACACCGGGAGATCGCTAGCCCGCGACCTTGATGATCACGGCGTCGCCCTGGCCACCGCCGGAGCAGATCGCGGCCACGCCGAGGCCGCCGCCGCGGCGACGGAGCTCGAGCGCGAGCGAGCCGATGATGCGGGCGCCCGAGGCGCCGAGCGGGTGGCCGAGCGCGACGGCGCCGCCGTTGACGTTGACCTTCTCCTCGTCGACGCCGAGCATGCGGGTCGAGTTCAGGGCAACCGAGGCGAACGCCTCGTTGATCTCCCAGAGGTCGATGTCGTCCGCGGTCAGGCCGGCCTTCTCCAGCGCCTTGATCGCGGCGTTCGCGGGCGTGCGGGCGAGGTAGGCGAAGTCGTCGGCGACGGCGGCCTGGGCCACGATCTCGCCGATGACCTCCTTGCCGTTGGCCGCGGCCCACTCGTCGGACGCGAGGACGACGGCGCCGGCGCCGTCGTTGACGGCGGGCGAGTTGCCGGCGGTGTGGCTGCCGTCCTTGCCGTGCAGGCCGCGCAGCTTGGACAGGCCCTCGAGCGTCGTGTCGCGGCGCGGAGCCTCATCGACCTCGACGACCGTATCGCCCTTGCGCCCCTTGATCGTCACCGAGACGATCTCCTCCGGCAGACGGCCGGCGTCCGTCGCCTCGACGGCGCGCTGGTGCGAACGCAGCGCCCACTTGTCGAGATCGGCCCGGGTGATCTCGAGCTCCTCGCCGACCTCGGTGGCCTCCTGGAACATCTGCTTCCCGGTGAAGGCGTTCGTGAGGCCGTCGGCGACCATCGAGTCGAGGAACTTGCCTTCGCCCATGCGGTAGCCGAAGCGGGCGTTCGGGACCATGTACGGCGCCTTGCTCATCGACTCCATGCCGGCGCCGACGCCGATCTCGATGTTGCCGAGGCGGATCTGGTCGTCGAGCAGGCCGACGGCGCGCATGCCCGAGGCACAGACCTTGTTGATGGTCTCTGAGGTGACTTCCTTCGGGATGCCGGCGTTGATCTGCGCCTGACGAGACGGGATCTGGCCGGCGCCGCCCTGAAGGACCTGGCCGACGACGACGTGCTGGACCTGCTCGGGATCGACACCGGCGCGCTCGAGGGCGGCGCCGATGGCGATCCCGCCGAGCTCTGTGGCGTCGATCGATGAGATGGCGCCACCGAGCTTGCCGATCGGGGTGCGGGCAGCACCGAGGATGACGGTCTTGGGCATGCGGAAGTCTCCGGAATTCGCGTGCGAAAAAAGGCCCGGCGAGGTCTGGTCAAGGCCGGGCGCTGATCCGGGGAAGGTACCGGACGGTCGGAATTGCGGTTCTGCGACCGGCCGTCCCATAGGCTCCGCGCCACCATGGACGTCTCCTCCACCACGACGGCGCCGTCCAGCACGGGCGCCGACACCATCGTCGTCGCCCTCTTCGAAGGCGAGGCTCCCGCGTTCGACATCGACGGTGCCCTCGGGGCGCTCGTCGACAGCGGCGAGGCCAAGCCCGCGTACAAGAAGCTCGCCCTCGCGCGGGCGGGCGGCACGCGGCTCCTGGGGGTGGGCCTGGGCGCCCGGACGGATCTCGACGCCGAGCGGGCGCGGGTCGCCGCCGCGGTCGCCCACGGCCGGGCCGCCGAGCTCGGGGCGTCGACCGTCTGCTGGGTCTCCCCCGCCGCCGAGGTGTCGGGCGCGCTCGTGGAGGGGACGGTGCTCGCGTCCTACCGCTTCGACGCCTTCCGCTCCAAGCCGCCCGAGGACGCTGCAGGCGTGACGTCGCTGATCGTCGCCGGCGAGATGTCCGAGACGGCGGTGACCGAGGCGGCCATCGTCGCGACGGCCGTCAACCACGCGCGCGACCTGCAGAACACGCCCGCCAATGAGATGACGCCGACCGCCCTGGCCGAGACCGCGCTGTCGCTGCGCGACCTCGACGGCGTGACGGTGAAGATCGAGACGTGCGGAGGGATCGAGGCCCACGGGATGGGCTGCTTCGCGGGCGTCGCGCGCGGCTCCGAGCAGGAGCCGGCCCTCATCACGATCGAGTACGCCCCCGGGGGCGCGACCGGGCCGAAGCTCGGCTTCGTCGGCAAGGCCGTGACGTTCGACAGCGGCGGCATCTCGCTGAAGCCCGCGGGCAAGATGCACGAGATGAAGTTCGACATGTCGGGCGGCGCCGCGGTCCTCGCCGCGACCGAGGCGATCATCCGGCTCGGCCTCCCCGTCCGGCTCGTGTCCGTGATCGGCGCGACCGAGAACCTGCCGAGCGGCCGGTCGGTCAAGCCCGGCGACGTGCTGCGCGCCATGGACGGCACGACCGTCGAGGTCAACAACACCGACGCCGAGGGCCGGCTCGTGCTCGCCGACTGCCTCCTGTGGGCGCGAGAGTGCGGCGCTGAGCGGATCGTCGACCTGGCGACCCTGACCGGCGCGATCGTCGTCGGCCTCGGCTCGACCTACGCCGGGCTGATGGGCACCGACGACGACTGGGTCGAGGCCGTGCGTGACGCGGGCGACCGCACCGGCGAGCTCATGTGGCGGCTGCCGCTGCACCCCGAGTACGCGGACATGGTCAAGGGCACGGTCGCGGATCTCGTCAACGCGACGGAGGTCCGCAAGGCCGGCTCGATCACGGCCGCCGAGTTCCTCAAGCGCTTCGCGGGCGACGTGCCGTGGGCGCACGTCGACATCGCGGGCACCGCATGGGGTCTCGGCCGAGCCTACGCCCGCAAGGGCGGCGCCGGATTCGGCGTCCGGATGCTGGTCGACCTCGCCCGCGCGCACGCCGCCTGAGGGAGACTGGTCGCATGGATTTCGATCTGTCCCCGGACCATGAGCTCATGCGCAAGACGGTGCGCGACTTCGCCGAGCAGGAGGTCGCACCCGTCGCCGAGGAGCTGGATCGCGAGAAGCGGTTCCCCTACGAGCTCGTGCAGAAGATGGGCGCGCTCGGATGGATGGGCATCCCGTTCCCCGAGGAGGTCGGCGGCGCCGGCGGCGACTCGCTCGCCTACGCCATCGCGGTCGAGGAGCTCACGCGGATCGACTCGTCGGTGGCGATCACGATGTGCGCGCACACATCGCTGGGAACGCAGCCGATCTACCTGTTCGGCTCGCCCGAGCAGAAGGCGGACTGGCTGCCGCGGCTGACGTCGGGCGAGGTGCTCGGCGCGTTTGGGCTGACCGAGCCGGAGGCGGGCTCGGACGCAGGCAACGTCAAGACGTCCGCGACGCTCGACCGCGGCGACTGGGTCGTCAACGGCGCGAAGCAGTTCATCACCAACGCGGGCACGTCGATCAGCGGCGTCGTCGCCATCACGGCGAAGACCGGCGAGAACGAGATCTCGAACCTGCTGGTCCCGAACGACGCGCCGGGCTACGAGCAGGGCACGCCGTACCGCAAGATGGGCTGGAACGCGTCGGACACCCGGCCGCTGACCTTCACGGACTGCCGGGTCCCGGAGGAGAACCTCCTCGGCCCGCGCGGCGACGGCTTCAAGCAGTTCCTGCGGGTGCTCGACATCGGCCGGATCGGCGTCGCCGCGATGGGCGTCGGTCTGGCGCAGGGCGCGCTCGACGAAGCGCTGAAGTACGCCAAGCAGCGGCACGCGTTCGGCAAGCCGATCTCGAAGTACCAGGCGATCCAGGCCAAGCTCGCGGACCTCTCGTGCGAGATCGAGGCGGCGCGGCTGCTCGTCTACCGCGCGGCCTGGCTGAAGGACCAGAAGCGCGACTTCTCGCTCACCGCTGCCCAGGCGAAGCTGAAGACCGGCCGCCTCGCGGTGAAGGCGACCGAGGAGGCCGTGCAGATCCACGGCGGCTACGGCTTCATCGAGGAGTACCCCGTCTGCCGCTTCTACCGCGACGCGAAGATCCTCACCATCGGCGAGGGCACCGACGAGGTGCAGCAGATGGTCATCGCCCGCGCGCTGGGCGCCTGAGGGCTACTCCTCTGCGGGCAGCTCGCGCTCGAGCAGCTCGGTCGCGGCGCTCGCCGGGTCCAGACGGCGGTCGGCGACCTCGTTGACCAGCCGCTCGAAGTCCTCGTCGTCGGCCAGGCTCGCCTCGAGCTTGCGGCGCATCCGCGAGACGGCGAGGGCCAGGATCTCGTTGCGCAGGTTGCGCCGGCGGCGCTCGGAGAGCGTGCCCTCGTTCTCGATGTAGGCGCGGTGCTCGTCGAGCTTGTCCATCAGTTCGGCGACACCCTCGCCGTGGACCGCCTCGGTCCGCAGGATCGGCACCGGCCAGCCCTTACTCGGGGCGAGCGACAGGACGCCGCGGATCTCGCGGACCATCGTGTCGGTCAGCGGGTGGTTGGCCTTGTTGATGCAGATGACGTCGGGGATCTCCATGATCCCCGCCTTCAGCGCCTGGATCGAGTCGCCGCCGCCCGGGTTCAGCACGAGCAGGACCGTGTCGGCGTGGTCGATGATGTCGACCTCCGCCTGCCCGACCCCGACCGTCTCGAGGAAGATGTCGTCGCGGCCCGCGGCGTCCATGAGCAGCGCCGCCTGGAGCGTCGCCTCGCTCAGCCCGCCGAGCGCGCCGCGGTTGGCCATCGAGCGGATGAAGACGCCCGGGTCGAGGAAGTGGTCGGTCAGGCGGATGCGGTCGCCGAGGATCGCACCGTGGGTGAACGGCGACGACGGGTCGATCGAGAGGACCGCGACGCTGCGGTCCGCCTCGCGGCGGAGCTTCGTCATCGCGCCGACGAGCGTCGACTTGCCCGCGCCCGGCGCGCCGGTGATGCCGACGACGTTCGCCCTGCCGGTCCTGGGATAGACCTCGCGGACGAGCTTCCAGCCCTCCGGGTCATCGTTCTCGACGAGCGAGATCGCGCGGGCGAGCGCGCGGCGGTCGCCGTTCAGCAGGCGTTCGGTGAGTGAGGTGGCGGCGGGCATGGCGGACGGCCGATCCTAGTGCCGAAGCGGCATGATCCGCCGTCATGTCCCCGCGTCAACCGCCTCCGCCCCTCGGCGGGGGACCGCTCGCGCTGCTGCGCTTCATGCGGTCGCACCACATGCTCAATCTGAAATATCTGTGGATGATCGTGCGCTGGGTGTGGCTGAAGCTGCGCTGGCGCGGCCGGTTGCAAACCGACGGGCTGTGCTTCGTCGGGCCCGGCGTCACCTTCGAGATCGGCAGGGGGGCGAAAGTCGTCCTCGGCCGGTGGACGTGGCTGGGCACCGGCTGCAAGATCCGCGTGCACGAGGGCGAGCTGCGGATCGGCGCGAAGACGATCGTCGGCCAGGACTGCGTCTGGAGCGTCTACCAGCACGTCTCCATCGGACGGGAATGCGTCGTCGCCGACCGCGCCATGTTCATCGACTTCGACCACGGGGTCTCCGAGGTCGAACGGCCGATCCGCGAGCAGGGCATCTGGAAGGCCGACGTCCGCATCGGCCACAACGTGTGGGTCGGCTACGGCGCCGCGTTCCTGCGCGGCTCGACCGTCGGGAACAACTCGGTGGTTGGAACCTACGCCGTCGTGAACAAGCAGTTCGGCGACGACGTGATCCTCGGCGGCGTGCCCGCGAAGATCCTCAGGATGCGCAAGGCGCCCGAGGATCTCCGCTGGGCGGACTGAGCTAGGCGCAGTTCGGCCAGGGCGAGCTGCCGGCGCGCTTGTAGAGCTTCGCCGCGCGGCGGTCCTGCTCTCGCTCCGGCGCGGCGGCCGGGTCGCCCTTGCCGCCCATGCTGCGCCATGTGGAGCGGTCGAACTGGTACTTGCCGCGGTAGGTACCGTCGGCCGAGACGGCCTGCGGATCGCCCCCGGATTCGCACTCGGCGATCTTGTCGAGCGTCGCACGCAGCGACGCCGGGATCGACGACGAGCCCGCGGGCTCGGACGGCGCTTCCCCCGCGGCCGCACCGCCGCCGGTGCTGTCGCTGTTCGACGCCTGGCGGGCGTTCAGGCCCAGCGCGGAGCGGGTCCGGGCATCCAGGCGGCCGGTGACCTTCAGGTCCTCGTCGCGCTGGAAGTCGCGGAGCGCGTCGCGGGTCAGCGGCCCGATGACGCCGTCGGCCTCGACCCCCAGCTTCTCCTGGGCGGCCTTGACGGTGGCGGCGCTGACCCCATCGGTCTCCGAGGCCGCGAACGCGGTCCGGTCCGTCACGACGAACAGCGCGCAGACGATGAGACAGAAGGTCAGCAGGCGGCGAGCGCGCGAAGGCGCAAGCGGACGACTTTCGATATTTGGCACGGCGGGAACTCCTTGGTCCTCGCGCCTACGGGGTTAGCTGACGGGCTCGCGCTTGGACCTGCGCTACGCCGCACGTGGCGGCGATTCGCCCCATGGGATCCGAAGATCCCCGTGGTTCCCCCGCTCCCGGACAGTCAGGCTGTCCAAGACTCGGCGTATGGGCAAAACGATCATCCAGGGTAGCGGCCTGGAGGACGGAAGCTTGAATCGGCGCAGCGAACCGGGCGTGTTCAGGCGCGGCCGCAGACCGGCCACGGCGAAGGGCCGCTGCGCCGGTAGAGCGCTGCTGCGAGGCGATCCTGCTCGGCCTCCGACGCCGCCGCGGGGTCGCCCTTGCCGCCGAGCTCACGCCACGTCGAGCGCGAGAACTGGTACTTGCCGCGGTACCGCCCGGTGCGGGAAACGGCGCCGGGATCGCCACCCGATTCGCACGCCGCGATCCGGTCGAGCCGCGCGCGCAGCTGGGGGCTGATCGGCGCATCCTCAGCGGCGGTGGGCGGTTTCGGCGTGAGCCCGGCCGAAGACGGAATCTCGCTGCGCGGGTCCCGCTTCGGCGAGCGGCCCGGCGGCACCGGTGAGAGCCCGCCCTCGCCGTGCAGCTGGCCGCCGACGACGGGCGGCGAGATCCCCGCGAGGGCGCCGCCGACTGGCGGGCCAGCCGCCGGATCCTCGTCCTCCTCAGTCGCCGCATCCTCGGGCGCCGGCGCCGGCGCCGGCGTCGGCGCCGTGGTGGTCGGGACCGGCGTCGTAACGGTGGCCGCCGGTGTCGTGGTCGTGGCAACCGGCTCCTCGGGCGCGACCGCCGGGGACGGCGTCGTCGTCACGGGCTCGGCGGACGCCGCCTCGGCGAGCTTGCCCGCCGCAGCCTCCGACACCACCGTCGCCTCGCCGCGCTGCACGCTCGTCGCGACCAGCCCCAGCGCCTCGAGGGTGTCCCCGTCGAGGCGCCCCGTCGCCGTCAGGCCCTGCCCTCGCTGATACGCGCGCAGCGCGTCCTGCGTCTGCGGGCCCAGGCGCCCGTCCGCGGGCACCCCGAGCTTGCGCTGCGCGGCCCGCAGCATCGCGTCACCACCCGCATCGGCTGCCCGCGCGGGCGCGCCATCGCCCGCCGCGACGATCACCGCCCCGGTCCCACCGCCCAGCGCGAGGGCGGCGACCAGCGCGGCCATGGCCCGCACGCCGCGCAGGCGCAGATGCTCTCTCGGCTTCGGCATGTGGGGCACGAACGAAAACTCCTCGGTCCATCAGCGCCTACGGGGTTAGCTGACGGACTCGCGCTCCGGACCTTTGCGCTACGCCGTGCTCTGACGGCGATTCGCCCCACGGGGTCATCTTGACCCCAACGGTTCCCCCGCTCCCCGGCGATGCTCGCCGGGAACTCGGCTGTGTGTTGTGGCGCGCGCGAACTTATTCCGCGGTGCGGACGGAACGGCGCGTCAGCGGTGCGTAGAGCTCCACCGTCTGCTTGCCGATGTCCTGCCAGTCAAACCGCAGGACGTGCTCGGATGCCTCGGTCACGAGGCGGTCACGCAGCGGCTCATCAGTCAGCAGCCGCTCGATCATCACGCCGAGGTGCTCGGCGTCGCCGCCGTTGAACCGCAGGCCCACGCGCTCGCCCGACGGGACGACCTCGCGCAGCCCACCCGTGTCGGCCACGATGCACGGACAGCCGCTCGCCATCGCCTCGAGCGCGACGAGCCCGAACGGCTCGTAGAGCGACGGGATCACGCACAGGTCGGCGATCCGGTAGAGGGAGTGCAGGACGTCGTCGCCGATCCAGCCGAGGAACGTGCCGTACTCGTCGAGGCCGAGTTCCGTCGCCTGGGTCCGCAGCTCCTGCTCGTGCGTGCCTGAGCCGGCCACGAGGAAGCGGACGTCGCGAAGCTCCTGGACGATCGGAGCGAGTGCCTCGAGCGCCAGCTGGAAGCCTTTCTCGTACACGAGCCGCCCGACCAGGATGATGAGCCGCTCGTCCGGCCGCGCGAAGTTCGCGCGCAGCGTCGCGAGGTCATCGACGGGCTGGAGGTCGAGCGGGTCGATGCCGTTCGGGATGACCGTGATCCGAGACTCGTCGAGGTCGAAGATGTCGGCGACGTGGCCCTGCATGTAGTGCGAGCACGTGATGACGCGGTCGGCGCGATGGACCATCCACTTCTCGACGCCGTGGATCCACGACTGCGGGTGCTTGTCGACCCAGCCCTGGTGACGGCCGTATTCCGTGGCGTGGATCGTCGCGACCATCGGGCAGTCGAAGCGCTTGGAGAGGTGGTCGCACGCGGCGCCGACGAGCCAGTCGTGCCCGTGGACGAGATCGAAGTCCAGGCGGTCGCCGAGCTCGACGCCCGCGGCCACCATGTCCGTGTTCATGTGCTCGACCCACGTGACGAACTCCCCGAGATCCCGCGGACGCGTCGGCTCGCGCACGCGGTGCACGATCACGCCGTTCAGCTCGGCCTCGACGGGGACGGCGTCGTCGCCGCGCGTGAGGACGTGGACCTCGACGCCCTCGCGCACCATCGCCTCGGAGAGCTTGCGCACATGCCGGGCGAGGCCCCCTTCGACGATCGGGGGGTACTCCCAGGTGAGGATCAGCACGCGCATCATGGGACCAGCAGCGCGGCGCGCGACGCATCGGGGGCGAGGTTGCGCACCGCAGGCGGCAGGGAGCCTATCGAGGACAGGGCGTCTTCCAGCGCCTCCCGGTGCGCGGCCACCCGCTCGGCCGCATACGGGGCCGACAGCTCGCGGTACGTCATGAACGCCCAGTCCGAGGACTGCAGGGCGAGCAGCTCCCTGACCGCGCGGTCGTCGCACCGGGCGCCGGCGGCGACGACGCGCAGCTCGGCGTCGCGGATCGCCCACGCGATGCCGGCCACGGACGGCGCGGTCCACGTCGTCAGGTCGCGCGGCGTGCCCCACGTGGTGACCGGAAGATCGGGCGCTGGGCGCGGCTCGTGGCGGGCCAGGGCGTCGTCGAGATTGCTGATCGTCAGCCCGCGCTCGCCGGCCTCCTCGAGGACGTGCCCGAGCCACAGCGGGCCCTCGTGCCACCAGTGCCCGAGCAGCTCGGTGTCGACCGCGAACACGCAGAGCCCGCCGCCGGCGACGCGCTCGAGGACGCGTGCGACGAAGTCCTTCGCGTCGGCCCGCGCGGCGGCGTCCGCGCGCTCGGGGTCGTACGGGGAACCGTCGACGGCGTGGGCGAGATGGTCGTGCGCTGTTCGGTGGAACGTGTCCCGGTAGGCGGGGCCGCCCGGATACCCGCCCTGGCTCCAGACCAGCTCGATGATCTCGCGGTCGATCGGAACGAGCAGCGGCCCGGCGGGCGAGCGCAGCGGGGTCAGGGGATCGATGCCCGGCACGTCGGTCAGATCGACGCAGACGGCGTGCACCCCGGCCTCTTCCAGGAGCGTGTCGAGCGCCGGGTCGTAGGCGCACTCCGGCAGCCAGAAGCCCCCGCCCCACTCCCCGAAGCGGCGGCGGTGCCCGTCGATCCCGCTGCCGAGCTGCAACCGGACGCCCGCGTCCGTGGCGAGCAGCGGGAGGACGGCGTGCGTGGCCGACGAGGTCCAGGAGACGTGGGGCGCGAGCGCGCCGAGCAGGTCGCCGCCCAGCTCGCGCATCCGTTCCGCCGCAGCCTCGTACGCGGCCAGCGAGTGCTGGAGCGCCGCGGCAACCGCCGACGATTCCGCCCCCTCGATGTCGGCGGCATGCGTCGTGCGGCGGACCTCGGTGACGAACCGGTCGAAGCGCTCGCCCAGGTCGGCGACCTCGAGCTGGTCAGCGAGCACCGGGGTGACACTGAGCGTCAGGCGCTCGTCGAGGACGTCCAGCAGCGGGACGTACGACGTCGCGATCGCCTCCCACAGCCATTCCTCGCCGAACGGCCACGTCCCGAAGCCCTCCACATAAGGCATGTGGGTGTGCAAGACGACGGCGAGCTCGCCGCTCATGGGCGCAGAACCGCCACGAGATCGAGCGCGCCGTGGAGGTCCTCGGGCGCCGCCTCCCGCAGCGTGAAGTCCCGCACGTCGATCGCGGGGACGAACCGGTCATAGAACGGCTTGGTGATGCGGAGCTTCGGGTGCAGCCAGTCCCACCCGGCCTTGATGGCGAGGTCCTGCGCCTTGAGCTTGCGTGCGTGGAACAGCCCGTGGAACTCGACCGACCCGAAGTGCTCACGGCACAGGTCGTAGTACTCCTCGGGCCGGTACTCGTAGACGTGCCACGGGTTCTCCGAGCGCTTGCCGTCGGGCGCGAGCGTCAGCACGTTCGGCGTCGAGACGAAGGCCACCCCGCCGGGCTGCAGCTGCGCCTTGAAGTGTTCGAGGATGGCTCCTGGGTCCTGCACGTGCTCGATGGTCTGTAGGAAGACGATCGCGTCACACGGCTCGGCGTAGGCCTCGACGAGCGCGCGCTCGAAGCGCAGCGTGTCGGTCGTGTACTTCGCCTTCGCGTGGGCGTGCGCTTCGGGGTTCGCGTCCACGCCCGTCACGCTGGCCGCCGTGCGCGCCAGGACGTCCGAGCCGTAGCCCTCGCCGCACGCCATGTCGATGACCCGGAGGTTCGCGCAGCGCTTCGCGATCCATTCGTAGACGACCAGGTGCCGCTGGAACCAGTAGTTCTCCTCCGGCACGTCGGGGAGCGTCCGTTCACCCGTCAACTCGAGCGGCGGCACGCCATCGGGCTGGTCCTTCTGCACATACGTCTCGGTCGTCACGGCCGGACACCCTACCCGCGCGACGCATCGTCTCGGGTGTACCCTGCGCCGCCCATGACTGCCCCACCCACAGCCGAAGAGATCCGCGACGTCAACACGCGCTACCACGACGTGGCCGCGAAGGAGTACGACGCGAAGTGGGGCATCGACTTCGGCGACACGGGCACGTCGCAGGTCCGGATGAAGCTGGAGAAGGCGCTCGGCGGCATCCCCGCGACGCCGTTTGCCAACGCGCTGGAGATCGGCTCGGGCACGGGGTACTTCACGCTGAACCTGATGCTCCAGGGCATCATCGAGCAGGCGACGTGCACCGACATCTCGCCGGGGATGCTCGAGTCGCTGGCCGACAACGCCGAGCGCCTGGGCCTGGGCGACCGCGTCACGACCGAGGTTGCCGACGCCGAGGCGCTCCCCTTCGAGGACGAGAGCTTCGACCTCGTGCTCGGCCACGCGATCCTGCACCACATCCCCGACCTGGCGCAGGCCTTCCGCGAGTTCAAGCGGGTGCTCAAGCCGGGCGGCCAGCTCGTGTTCGCCGGAGAGCCCTCGCGCACCGGCGACCGCATCGCGAACGTCCCGAAGGGCTTCGCCCAGCGCGTCGCGCCGGCGTGGCGCACCGTCTTCCGCGCGAAGGCCGCCGACCTCGACGCGCCGCTGATCGCCGAGCCCGACCACTCGCTGGAGTCGGTCGTCGACGTGTGGGCGTTCGTCCCGTCCGACCTCGCCGGCTTCGCCGAGAGCGCGGGCTTCGCCGACGTCGACATCATCGGCGAGGAGCTGCTCGCGAACTGGTTCGGCTGGACGAACCGCACGCTCGAGGCGACCGCCGACCCGTCGACCATCCCGTGGCCGTGGCGGCAGTACGCGTTCCGCGGCTACCTGTTCTGGCAGCAGGTCGACCAGCGGTTCCTGGAAGGCCGCCTGCCGGCGGACATCTTCTACAACCTGATGGTCACGGCGACGAAGCCCGCCTGACGGCGAAGCGCAGCCCTCCGCGCGGGCCGAGCGTCGGCGTCGTCGTGATCCGCGGCGCGTCGCCCGGGTCCGGCTCGAGATCGAATCGGCGCAGCAGGACCGCCGCCAGCGCGCGCAGCTCGAACTGGCCGAAGCGCTTGCCCAGGCACATGCGGGAGCCGCCGCCGAACGGGACGTAGGCGCCCTTCGGCAGGGCGGCTGCGCGCTCGGGCAGGAACCGGTCGGGCTCGAACGCGAGCGGATCGGAGTACAGCTCGGGCAGGTGGTGCGTCGCCCAGCTGGAGTAGTGCACAGCGATGCCGGCGGGAACACGGACTCCGGAGATCTCGGTGTCGCGGACCGTGCGGCGCGGGCCGACCCAGGCGGCGGGGTAGCGGCGCAGCGTCTCGTCGAGCGTCCGCTCGAGGACCGGGAGCGCGACGCCGTCGAGCTCACCCGGGCGCGGATCGCGGTCGCCGAGGACCGCCTGGAGCTCAGCGCGAGCAGCCGCGCGGGCGGCCGGCGCACGGCCCAGCTCGTACATGAGGAACGTCAGCGTCGCCGTGGTCGTGTCGTGGCCGGCGAAGAGCAGCGTGACGAGCTGATCGCGGACGAGCTGCTCGTCGAGCGGCGAGCCGTCGGCGTCGGTCGCGCCGAGCAGGAGCCCGAGGACGCCGGGTGCCTCCGCGCCCGCGTCCCGATGGTCGTCGATGAGCGCGCGGATGTGGACGTCCAGCTCCGCGCACGCCCGCCGCGTCGTGGCGTGCGGGGTGCCCGGCCCACGCAGCAGCTGGACGACGAACGGCCGCCCGTAGAGCGCGAGCGCACGCTCGAAGGCGTCGGCCAGCGGCGCAGCACGGCGGTCACCCTCGTCGAGGCCGAGAAGCCCGCGCAGTGCGATCCGCAGCGCGATCTCGCGCGTCCAGCCGTACAGATCGATGTCGTCTCCGGGCTGCAGGCGCTCCGCGGCGCGGGCCCCCTCGTCGACCATGACGCCCGCGACGGCGGCGACCTGCTCACGATGGAACGCGGGGAGCAAGAGCCGCCGCAGCTGGCGGTGGAGGTCGCCGTCGATGTTCAGCATCCCGTCGCCGAGCACCGGGTGCAGGTCGCCGAACCGGCTCTCGCGCCACTGGTACGAGTC
>JAEMSV010000283.1 GCA_016462625.1 Solirubrobacteraceae bacterium
AGCTGCGCGCCGAGGCCGACATGCTCCGCGCGCAGGCGCAGAAGCGGATCGACGACGCGCGCACCGACGCTGACCGCGAGGCCGAGCTGATCCTCACGGCCGCAAAGTCGAAGGCCGAGGAGCTCGAGCTCGAGGCACAGCTGCAGCGCTCCGAGGCGCAGCGCCTGATCGACGGCGCGACCGAGGAGGCCCGTCGGCTGTCCGAGGAGATGCTGACCGAAGCGCGCACCCGCAGCGACGCGCTCCAGACCCAGGCCGAGGCGGTGCAGAAGGCCGCCGACGAGCGCGCCCGCACCCTTCGCGGCACGGTCGACGAGGACGCCGATCGCGTTCGTGCGGAGGCCGACGCCCACGCCGAGCGCGTGAAGTCCGAGGCCGAGCAGCTCGCCGAGCAGCTGCGCGCCGACGCCGACGAGCACGCCCAGCGCGTTCGCCAGGCAGCCAAGCACCAGGCCGACGAGCTGCTCGACGCGGCGCGGACGCGGGCCCAGGAGGTCCGCGAGCAGGCCGAGGCGGAGGCCGAGGCCGCCCGCGGCGAAGCCAGCACCGAGGTCGGCCAGACGCGCGAGTCGACCGAGAAGGAACTCAAGTCGCTGAAGGACGAGGCGCAGAAGGAGGCCCGCACGATCCTCGAGGAGGCGCGGGCCGAGGCGCGGCAGATCAAGGGCGACGCGCAGATGTCCGCGCGCGACGTCGTGCGCGACGGCTCACTGCTCGCCGATCACATCCAGCAGCTCTCGCGGTCGCTCGACGTCAACGCGCAGAAGCTCCTGCGGGACATCCAGGTCGCCCACCAGGCGCTCCAGGGACAGCTCGAGGCCGGTGGCACCGTCGAAGGCACGGCCTCCGATCGCCCGCGGCCGCTTCGCCCCGCACGTGCTTCGGATCCGCGCATCCCCACCCGCCGGCCGCTGCGCCGCGCCAGCAGCGAGGGTGATGCCGAGTCGGGTGAAGTACTGCCGCCCGCCGGCGGGTCCGGCGGCGGCGATGACCTGGACGTGCCGGAGTTCATGCCCCGGCGATAGGGCTCACATCTTGTCGCAGTAGGCCTTGATGTGCTTGATCTGGATCGGCCAGTTCTTCATGTCGTCCTTGTACTTCTTGACGATGACGTTGAGGTCGTTCGTCGTGTTGTGGACCTTGACCTCGGCCTCGTCGATCTTGATCTTGACCTCGCGCTGCTCCTGAACCAACGCGTCGATGCGCGCGTTGATGGCGGTGACCTGATCGTCGGTCAGGCCCGAGGTGTTCGTGTTCTGAAGGGTGTCGAGCTCCGCCTGGATGGCGGCGTACCGTGCCTTCAGCGCCGTGTGCTTCTTCCGCTGCGCATCGACCTTGTCGGTCGCGGCCTTCTTCTTGGCCGGGAACGCCTTGCGGGTGGCGGCGTACGCGCGCTTCTCCTTCTTCAGGCGCTGGAGGCACTCCTTCTTGGTGGCCGGCGGACCGGTGTCGCCGGACTGCGCGCCAGCGGTCTGAGCGGCGCCGAAGGTCAGAGCCGACAGGGTGAGCACGATCACGGCAGTCGCGCGCTTCGGCGAGCAGAAGGTCATTGCATGCAGATAGGCGAGAAACGCGCGGAACACGCGGGAATTGCCAAGAAAGGGACGGATTGCGTGCTTCCAGGCAATCCGAATGCGAACATGTGTTCGTGACGACGGTCGAGCGCACCACATCGGAGAAGGGCGGCCTCGCCGAGCTCAAGATCGCTGCCGCCGCAGCGGATCTCGGCATCGTCGTCGCCCGGCCGATGGTCGAAGGCCGCCGATACGACCTGATCTTCGACACGGGTCCGGAGCTGCTGCGGATCCAGTGCAAGTGGGGCAACCTCCATCGCGAGGTCGTTCGCGCTCGCCTGTATACCTCGCGGCATACGCCGCGCGGATACGTGAAGACGACGTACTCATCCGCAGAGATCGACGGCTTCGTGGTCTACTGCCACGCCCTCGACCGGTGCTTCTTCCTACCGATCAGCGCGGTCGCTGGCCAAAGCCATGTGCAGCTCCGCTTGCAGCGCGCGCGGAACAACCAGTCGCAGGGTGTTAAGATGGCCGACGACTATCCGCTCGGGGCTATAGCTCAGCTGGGAGAGCGTCTGGCTGGCAGCCAGAAGGTCGCCGGTTCGAGCCCGGCTAGCTCCACTGCAGAACAGGCCGCCCACCAGGGCGGCCTGTTCTCGTTCCAGGCCTCTTCCCCCCGCCCTTAGGATTCGGCCATGGCCACGCTCCGCCGCCGGACCACCACGCTGATCGCACTCATGGGGTGCGCCATCGCGCTTCCTGCCACCGCGGCAGACGCCGCGACGACGACGTTCCTCCCCAAGGGGGCCGAACAGACCTTCACGGTCCCGGCCGGCGTCACGAGCATGCGCATCGCGGCCGTCGGCGGCCGCGGCGCCACCGGATCGGGCACCGGCGGAGCTGGGGGCTTCGGCGCACTGGTTCAGGCAACGGTCCCCGTGGCTGCCGGCCAGACGCTCTATGTCGAAGTCGGCGGGAACGGAGCGATCGGCACCGCTGGGTTCAACGGCGGCGGCACGGTCGGAAGCAGCGCGTTCGGCACCGGCAGCGGAGGTGGTGGCGGAGCCTCCGACATCCGGCTCGCTCCACGCGTCGCCGGGACCTCCCTGACGACCAGGCTGATCGTCGCGGCGGGCGGAGGCGGCGGCGGCGCGAACTCCTTTGGTCCCGGAAGCGCGAACGGCGGCGGCAACGCCGTGACGTCGACCAGCGGCGCCTTCTCCGTCGCCC
>JAEMSV010000284.1 GCA_016462625.1 Solirubrobacteraceae bacterium
AGCGCGTCGACGACGGCGCTGTCGTTCCCGGCGCCGCAGCGGACCAGGTCGGCCTGCCCCTCGCGGGAGTTGATGGTGTCGTCGCCCTCGCCGCCGTCGGCCACGTCGAGGCCGCCGCGCGGGGTGATGACGTCGTTGCCCGAGCCGCCGACGAAGGTCTCGTCGCCCTCGGCGCCGTCGAGCGTGTCGTTGCCCGAGCCGCCGTCGGCGGTGATCGCCAGCAGCGCGCCGGTCCCGGCCGCCGCGGTGAACGTGTCGTCGCCGGCCAGGCCATTGACCTGGAGCGCCTCGGAGGTGCCGATGTCCAGGCTGAACAGGCCGAGGTTCGTGCGGTCGAACTTCGCGCGGGCGCCGTTCGGGGCGAGCGTGAAGATGTCGCCCGCGCCCGGCGCGCCGTTGACCTCGACGCGGTCGGTCCCGGCTTCGCCGTTCATCACGTCGGTGCCGTCGCCGTTGTTCCAGACGAGCGTGTCGTCGCCGTCGCCGCCGTTGATCGTGTCGTTGCCGCGATCGCCGACGATCCGGTCGTCGCCGCCCGCGCCGCTGAGGGTCTCGACGCCGTCCCCACCGGTGATGAGGTCCGCGCCCGGCGTGCCGACCACGGTGTCGTCGCCCACGCCGCCGTTGGCGGTCAGCAGGATGCGCGTGCCGACCGAGGCCTCGCCCTGGATGTCGTCGTTCCCGCCCAGGCCGTTGACGGTCAGCCGCTCGGAGGTCGTGATGTTCAGGCCGAAGAGGCCGAGGTTGATGCGGTCGAACCGCACGTCGGTGGCGCCCGGGCCCGCCTTGATGCGGAACTGGTCGTCGCCGGTCGGCGCGCCGTTGACCTCGATCTCGTCCGCGCCGGCGCCGCCGTCCATCCCGTCGGTGCCGTCGCCGTTGTTCCAGACGAGGACGTCGTTTCCGACGTCGCCGGCCACGGCATCGCCGCCGCGGTTGCCGATGATGCGGTCGTTGCCGTTGCCGCCGCTGACCGTGTCACCGACGCCGCTGGTCGACAGGATGTCGTCGCCGTCTCCCCCGGAGACGTTGGCGCCGCCGGTCGTCGTCGTCAGGTAGTTCAGCGTGTCGTTGCCGCCGCCCAGCGAGATCGTGAGGCTGCTCGCGGCGGGCACCGTCTGGTCGCCCGCGACGGTGTTGTTGAAGTCGAACGGGCCGTTGAAGCCATTGCCGGTCACGTTGTGCGAGTAGAGGCCGCCGGCCTCGCCGATGACGAGGTTGTCGTTCGCGCCGTCGCCGGTGACGGCGGTGCCGGTGGCGCTGATCGCCGCCTGGGCCGCGCCTGGAGCGCTGAGGGCGCCGGCGGCGGCGATGGTGGCGAGAACAGCGGTGCGGGTCTTCACGTGCATGAGGGGCCTCTCGGGGTCGGGAACGAGGTCTCACCGATGCCGGACGCCGGGGAAGCGCGATGTATTCCCGACCGGTTTCGGGATACCGTCCCGTTTCGTGGTTCCCGACCTGCGACCCGACGCTCTGGGTGATCACATCGACCGCCTCTACCGGGCGGCGTGGGCGATGTGCGGCTCGCGCGAGGACGCCGAGGACCTCGTGCAGGAGACGTACGCGAAGGTCCTCGCCAAGCCGCGGTGGCTGGAGCAGGACGACGAGCTCGGGTATCTCCTGCGCACGCTGCGCAACGTCTTCATCAGCTCACTGCGCACGAAGGACCGCCGCCCGCAGACGATCGGGATGGAGGCCGAGGAGGAGGCGCGGATCCCGTCGTCGGCGCCGTCGACCGCCGACGTCGTCTCCAGCCGCGAGGTGTTCACCGCGATCAGCGCGCTCCCCGAGGACTTCCGCGACGTCGTGGTCGCCGTCGACGTCGTCGGGCTCAGCTACGCCGAGGCTGCCGACGCACTGAAGATCAAGCAGGGCACGGTGATGAGCCGGCTGTCCCGCGGGCGGGGCAAGCTCGCGGAGCGCCTGGAGGCGTAGGGCCTAGAAGGGGACCTTCCCCTTGCCCTTCCAGCCGGCGAGCTCGAGCAGGTCCTCGGAGGACACGTTCACGCCGGACAGCACGCAGGTGTGACCGCCGCGCTCCCACGTCACGACGGTCCGGTTCCCATCCTCGGAGACGGTGAACGTCTTGCCGTCGATCGTCTTCTCCTCGCCCTCGGGGTGTTCGAGCGGCTCGCCGTCGACGATCGTGTAGGCGACCTTCTGGTCGCCGCGCACGTAGAAGACCGTCGTCGTCGCGCGGCCGTTGATCTCGTCGGTGCGTGCGCCGGTGGCCTTCCAGCCGAACTTCGCGGCGAAGTTGGGGAACGGCACGCCGCCGCGCTCGATGCTCAGCAGCTGGGGGGTCGCGCTGTCGACGGACACGCCGATCGCGGCGGGCTCGGTCGCGGCGCTCAGGGTGTCGGAGACCGACGGCGCGCCGCCGCCGAGCATGACGACGAGCGCGACGATCACCGCCGCGAGCGCCCCGCCGGCCGCGGCCGGCATCAGCCAGCGCGTCCAGCTCCGCCGCTTCGCGGGCGCCGCGGTCCGCTGTGCCTCGATCCGCTCGCGCAGCCCCATCGGCGCCTCGACCTCGGCGGCCGCCGCCGTCACCATCCGCACGGCCGCGCGCTGGCGGGCCAGCTCGGCGACGAGCAGGGGATCGGCGTCGATCCGGGCCTGGAGCGACTCCGCGCGGTCGGGCGGCAGAAGGCCGTCGACGAGCGCCGCGAGATCGGCGTAGTCGCCGTCGGTGAGGTGCGATTCGGGGTCAGGCATGTGGGTGTCCAC
>JAEMSV010000285.1 GCA_016462625.1 Solirubrobacteraceae bacterium
CCGAGAAGTAGCCTCTGTCTCATGAGCCGGGGCCTGCGCCAGCCGGGGAGCGAGGATCAGACCCTGGGTTACACCCTGCGGGTCCTGCGCGAACGGTGGATATTGATCGTCGGCGTCACGCTGGCGTGCGGCGCCCTGGCGTTCCTGCTGTCGAAGTCGCAGGACAAGACCTACGAGGCGTCGGCGAAGGTCGTGTTCGGCAACGCGAACCTCGAAGAGGCCGTCACGCAGCGGGCCTCGCAGTCCGCCGAGCCCGAGCGCGAAGCCGCCACCCGCGTGCTCGTCGCCACGAGCCGCTCGGTCGCGACCCGCGCGCAGAAGGACCTGAAGACGAAGGTCGATCCCGACACCCTGGCCGCGCAGGTCACCGTGGAGGCCGAGCCGAACGCGAACGTTCTGGACTTCACCGCCAGTGCGGCCGAGCCCAGGGTCGCGTCCGCGCTGGCCAACGCGTTCGCGCGGCAGTACATCGAGTTCGAGCGGGCGAACGACCTTCAAAAGATCGGCGAAGCGGAGAAGAGCTACCGCCGCCGGCTCGCGAACCTGACGCCCGGCTCGGTCGCCTACACGGAGATCCAGCAGTCGCTGAGCCGCCTGGCGGATCTGCGCGACGTCGGGCTGTCGGACTCCCAGATCATCACCGAGGCGCGTGCGCCGTCGAGCCCGGCGTCGCCGAAGCCCAAGCGCGACTTGGTCCTCGGTCTCATCGTGGGCGCGCTGCTCGGCCTCACGCTCGCGTTCCTGCTCGACCTGCTCGATCGCCGGATCAAGACGATCGCGGACTTCGAGCGCCTGTACGGCATGCGGGCCCTCGCGTCCGTGCCGCGCACGTCGTTCACGGTCCCGTACTCCGAGCTGACGACGCCCGCGTTCGAGCCGTACCGCATCCTGCGCACGGCGATCAGCTTCGCCGAGGCGCGGCACGACACGTCGGTGATCCTCGTCACGAGCGCGATCGCCGACGAGGGCAAGTCCTCGGTCGCGCTGAACCTCACGCGGGCGCTCGCGCAGTCGGGCCAGCCCGCGATCCTGCTGGAGGCCGATCTGCGCCGTCCCTCGATCGCCCGCCGCCTGGGGATCGACGACCGCGACGGCGGCCTGACCACGGCGCTGACCGGCCGGCACCGCGCGCGGGACCTCCTGCGCGAGATCCCCGGTGAGCGGGGCAGCGGCGCGCTCGTGCTCCCCGCGGGGCCGCTGGCGCCGAACGCGCCGCAGATGCTGTCGGCTGCGCGGATGGACGAGGTGCTCGAGGAGCTCTCGAACGGCCCGGAGGTCGTGATCGTCGACGCCGCGCCGCTCGTGCCCGTCGCGGACACGCAGGTCCTGCTGGACGCCCCGCGCATCGGCGCGACCCTGCTGGTCGGCCGCGCGTTCCAGACCAAGCGGGAGGACATCGGGCATTGCCGCTCGATCCTCGACCAGCACGAGAGCATCACGCTGGGCGTCGTCGTGACCGGTCTGGATCCGGCCGTCGGCTACGAGTACGCCCGCACCCCCGGGTCCTCCTCGCGCTCGGAGGCGCCGGAGCGCGGAGCCGTCACGCAGTGATGCACGCCCGGGTGACGCCGGGCGATCTCCCGGCCGCCTCGATCGCCGGTCTGGTCGGGTGCGGCACGGTGTTGGCGATGATCGGTGCCGTCTTCGTGATGGGGCCGATGGGGCTGCTCGTGCCCGCCGCGGTGTGCGCGGTGCTCGCGGCCATCCGCTGGCCGGCGCTGGCCGTCGGTGCGTGTGTCGTGCCGTCGCTCATGATCGAGCTGGCGCTCGGCGACGGCTACGCCCCGGGGGCGACCTTCTACCTGACCAGCTTCGGGGGCATCGGACTGTCCGAGGTCCTGGTCTTCTTCGCCGTCGGCGTGGTGGGGCTGGACTGCGTGCGCCGCCGCCGATTTCCGCCCGTGCCCGTCCCCGTGGCGCTCGCGCTCGGGCTCATGGCGGTCGCGATCCTGATCGGCACGGTCGTTGGCTACGCGGGCGGGGCGGGGCTCGGCGAGCAGATCCGCGGCATCCGCAACGTCGTCCCGCTCATCGTCTCGATCCCGCTGGTCGCCGCGGTGATGCCCGAGGGCGAGCGCATGCGGACGGTGGTGGCGGGTGGCGCCGCGCTGATCGCGCTCAAGGCGATCCTCGGCCTCGCGCAGCAGGTGCAGCTCGGAGGCGTCGGGCTTCAGGCGATCGTCTACTTCGAGCCGACGGCGAACTGGGTGTTCGTCCTGTACCTCCTCGTCCTGGCCGCGTGCCGCCTGCGGAAGGTCCCGCTGCCGTGGTGGGTCTGGGCCGCGGCGCCGTTCGTGCTCCTCGAGTTCGTCGCGTCGCTGAAGCGCTCCCTGTGGATCGGCCTCGTGGTCGGCCTGCTGCTCGTGTTCGCCGTCGGCCTCTCCCGGCTCGGGCGCCGCCTGGTGGTCCCCGGGATCCTGGTGTGCGCGGCCCTGATCTGGGTGCTGGTCACGGCGGGGTTCGGCGACCGCTTGTCGGGCCCCGTTGCGCAGCGTGTGGAGTCGCTCGACCCGACCGCGCTGTCGACCAACCGCTCGGACCGCTACCGCCTCGACGAACGCGCGAACGTCTGGGCCGCGATCCAGGAGCACCCGCTCACGGGGCTCGGGCAGGGCATCACCTGGAAGGCCGTGCACCCGCTGGGGATCGAGTACAGCAAGCTGCGCGACTACGTCCACTTCGCGCCGCTCTGGTTCTGGATGAAGTACTCGGTGATCGG
>JAEMSV010000286.1 GCA_016462625.1 Solirubrobacteraceae bacterium
GTGATGGACGACGGCCCACCCACCCCAGCGTGGCTCGAGCCGCTGGGGGCGGCGTGGGCGTCCGCGGCGGCGAACGCGAGGGTCGCCACGGCGAGCGTGGCGACAGCGGTGCGGCGGAACATCAGGTCCTCCTTGGAACGGGTGTGAGACAGACACCCGCCCAACGGAGGCGATCCGCGTGCGTTATCCGGCGTTGTGTCGCCTTGGCAACACAGGGATCGAGGAGCGCATCAGCGCTCCACGAACCGGTCCGAACGTTGGCTTAGAGCCAGCCGCGCTCGGTGGCGATGAGGACGGCCTGGGCGCGATCGACTGCGCCGAGCTTGCCGTAGATGTTGTGCAGGTGCGTGCGCACCGTGCTCGTCGAGAGGTTCAGCTCGAGGGCGATCTGCTTGTAGACCTTGCCCTCGGCCAGGCGCTTGAGCACCTCGACCTCACGCGACGAGAGCGGGCACGGGTCCACCTGACGCGTCCGGCCGGTGACCGGGTACGGCAGGTCGTACATGACCGTGCGCAGCTCCGCGGGACCCAGGCCGATGACCCGGGCGCACTTCAGAAGCTCCTGCGGGCTGACCGAGCCGCCCTGCGCGTAGTGCGCGAGCATGTCGGCCAGGCGGACGAACGCGGCCTCACCGGTCGCGTCGTCGGAGTGGTGACGCTCGATGATCGAGGCGACCGACTTCGGCAGACCCCACCGGCGGGCGAGGACGCCGCCGACCAGCGCGTGGTCGACACCGAGCTCACGGCGCTCACGGTGGATGCGCTCCTCCGGCGTGCGGGCGCCCTGGTGCACCTGGGCGGGGTAGCCCGGGTACGCGTGCATCAGGACGAGCTTGCCGATGTCGTGGAGCAGCGCCGTGACCATGAGGCGGTCGCGGAACTCGTAGCCGGTCTCCTGCGCGATGCGCTCGGCGGCACGCTGCGTGGCGACGCCATGAAGACGGAAGCGCTCGGGCGCGGCCTCCCAGATGGAGGAACGCTCGAAGAAGTCGAAGGTCCGAGCGCGGGTCGCGAGAGCGTGGACGGCCTCGGGCGACAGGAGCTCGACGGACTGGACGACGGACTCGACGCGGCCGCGGCTCTTGCCCTCGACCTGGTTGCCGAGACGGAGCACGCTGATGACCAGCGCGACGTCGGACTCGACCGCGGCGACGACGTCACCGGAGGACACGCGGTCCTGGGTGACGAGGCGGATGAGTCGGTTGCGGGACTCAGCGAGTGCCGGGAACGCCTCGAGCGCCTCGAACGCAGCAGTGAGGCGCCGGCCATGGCCCTCGTTGTGACGACGGGCGTTACCGCCCTTCTGCTCGTCCGTGCTCGTATTGTCGTTCTCGCGCGCCGTTGTCGCGGGTGCGTTCATCGGAGGTGAGTTCCCCTGCTGGTCGTCCGTCGTAATCAATCCGGGTTATCGGCAGGCGTGGACAGATGATTGAACGTTGACTTTGACGGTCTGGTCAACCTGGCGTCAACGCACGATCGATGCGCCGCAGGGATTCCTCACGGCCGAGGACTTCGAGCGTCTCGAAAATCCCCGGAGATACGGCGGTTCCGGCCAATGCAACGCGGATGGGCTGGAAGACCTGCTTGGGCTTCACGTCCCGCTTCTGGACGACTTCTCGCAGGGCGGAATCTATGGACGAAACGTCGAAGTCGGGGAGATCGGCCAGGACGACGCGAGCATCCGCGAGTGCGGCACGTCCGTCGTCGTCGAGCCACTTCTCCCGCGCCTTGGGGTCGTCGGCGGGACCGTCGAAGATGAAGCCCGCCAGCGGCCAGAAGTCGGCGAGCGTCTGCATCTTCTCCCGGCTGATCTCGACCGCGGGCTCCAGGCCGGTCCGGCCGGTGTGGCCCTCCAGGCGCGTGGTGAGCTGGGCCGTGGTGAGCTCACGGACGTAGCGCCCGTTCATCCAGCGCAGCTTCTGCTCGTCGAACTGCGCCGGGTTCTTGGACACCCGCGTGATGTCGAAGCGCTCGGTCAGCTGCGGTGTGGTGATCAGCGTCTCGTCGTCGACATCGCCCCAGCCGAGCAGCGCCAGGTAGTTGCGGACCGCCTCGGGCAGGTAGCCGGCGTCGCGCAGCTCCTGGACCGATGCCGCCCCGTGGCGCTTGGACAGCTTCTTGCCGCCCGGGCCGTGGAGCAGCGGCAGGTGGGCGAAGATCGGCGGGGTGGCGCCCAGCGCCTCGTAGACGAGCAGCTGCTTGGGCGTGTTGGAGAGGTGGTCCTCCCCGCGCACCACGTGGGTGATGCCCATGTCGAGATCGTCGACGGCGACCGCGAAGTTGTAGAGCACGCTCCCGTCCGCGCGGGCGATCACCGGATCGTCGAGGTGGACGTGCTCGAAGACGGTGTCGCCGCGGATCAGATCGTGGACGGTCGTGCTGCCCTCGGGGACGCGCAACCGGATCGCGCCGTGCGCCTCCTCGGTGCCCCGGAAGCCGGCTGACGCCCCGTGCTCGGCCTTGTAGGCCTTGACGTCGTCGGCGGTGGCGCTCGTCCGGTACGCGTGGCCCGCGTCGAGGAGCTGCTGCAGCGCCTCGGCGTGGCGGTCGGCTCGCGCGTACTGGCTGATAGGGCCCTCGTCCCAGTCGAGCTCGAGCCAGCGCAGCGCGTCGAGGATCTGCTCGACGTTCTCGGGCGTGGAGCGCTCGCGGTCGGTGTCCTCGATGCGCAGGACGAACGT
>JAEMSV010000036.1 GCA_016462625.1 Solirubrobacteraceae bacterium
TCGTGGTCGCCTATTCACCGTTGGTCAAGTACGTCTCCGGCCGGATGGCCTCGGGGCTGCCTGCCCATGTCGAAGAGGCCGACCTCATCTCGTATGGGCTCGTGGGGCTCATCAGTGCGATCGAGCGCTTCGACCTGGAGCGCGAGATCAAGTTCGAGACCTACGCGATCACGCGCATTAAGGGCGCGATCATCGACGAGCTGCGGTCTCTCGACTGGGTGCCGCGGTCCGTCCGCGCCCGCGCCCGTGAGATCGAGCGCGCGAACTCAAAGCTCGAGCACGAGCTGCAGCGCGCGCCGACCGATGAGGAGATGGCGAAGGAGCTGGACTGCACGGTCGAGGAGTTCCAGGAGTTCCTCCTGCAGATCTCCAACTCGTCCGTCGCAGCCCTCGACGAGCTGTGGACCGTGAGCGACTCGAGTGGCGATCAGGTGTCGCTGCTGGACACGCTGCAGGATCCCGGCGCGCCGGATCCGGCACACGTGATGGACCTCACCGACCTGAAGGACCGGGTCGCCGACGCCATCGCACGCCTGCCGGAGCGGGAGAAGCTGGTCGTCGCCCTCTACTACTACGAGAACCTCACGCTGCGTGAGATCGGCGAGGTCCTCGGCGTCACCGAGTCGCGGATCAGCCAGCTCCACACCAAGGCCGTGCTGCGGCTGCGGTCGCGCCTTCAGGGCGACGACTGACGCCTGATAAACGGAAGCGTTCGTTTCATGTAGGCTCGCGCCGTCCGGGAGAGATCGGGGGGCGTATGAGGGTCGGGACCACGTTCGCAGTGCTGTTCGGAGTCGCCGCGCTGGCGGCGCCCGCCGTGTCACAGGCGGCACCGCCGCCGGACAGGGCGACGACGGCGTTCTCCGTGCTCCCCCCGGGCAACGGCGACGTGTGGGGTCCGACGTCGCGCCACAAGGCCGATCAGGTCCGGCTCTACGACGGTCTTGAGACGGCGGCGGCGCAGGGCTGGCTCGGCCAGCCCGGAAGCGCTGCGCCCTCGTACAAGCGCGCGACGCTCGAGCCCGAGCAGGTGGCCCGTGAGGAACGCCCGCGAGGCGACGTCACGATCCGCTGGGACGCGATGGGCGTTCCGTTCATCCACGGCTCGACCGTCGGTGCGGCGTCGTTCGGCGCCGGCTGGGCGATGGCCGAGGGGCGCTATTCGCTGATGGAAGCGCTGCGGCGGCTCGGACGCGCCGGCTTCGTGCAGTCCTTCCAGGCGGAGGGGCTCCCGGGCGGCGGCGCCCGCCCGCAACTGAACTACAGCGACGACGAGCTGCAGGAGGGCATCGACGAGCTCTACGCGAAGGCGGGGGACGACGAGCAGGACATCCAGGCGGGCATCGACGGCTACGTCGCCGGCGTGAACGCCTGGCTGGCCGTGAATCGCACGAAGATCCCGTGGAACATCCAGCTCCCGTTCGGGCAGGGGCGGCTCGCCGACCCGCAGCCCTGGAGGCCGGTGGACGTGGCCGCGTCGGCCGTCGTCATCAACGACGTCTTCGGCGTGGGCGGGGGCGGCGAGCTCGGTGCGGCCAAGGCACTGCGGTCCCTGCGCGGGCAGCTTGGCGACGACGAGGGCCTGGCGCTCTACGAGGATCTGCGTCAGCCCGACCCGACCGCGACCTTCCACGACCAGGAGGAGAACCGGTACCCGAAGTTCGCGGCGAAGGAGGGTGACGTGCCGACCGGGGATCCGGGGCCGCTCGACCCGAAGGCGCTCGCCATGCCGGACGCCAGCACGCCGGTGACGGCAGCAGACGAGCCGCGCAAGCCGAGCATGAGCAATTGGGCCGTCCTCGGCGGGTCCCGCACGAGCACGGGCCACCCGCTGCTCATCGGTGGTCCGCAGATGGGCTACTTCTCGCCCGAGATCGTCATGGAGATGGCGTTCTCGACGGACGACTTCACCGGGCGAGGGATCGCCGTGCCCGGTCTTGGGCCGATCCTGATCGCCGGCCGGACCGCCGAGTACGCGTGGTCGCCGACGTCCGGCGGGACCGATGCGACGGACGTGCGGGCCGAGCTGCTGTGCGAGCCCGACGGGACTGCGCCGACCCGCGAGAGCCGGCACTACGTCTTCCAGGGCGAATGCCGCGCGATGACCAAGCGCGAGGGCGCGCCTGCGAACACCGCCTGGCGGACCGTGCACGGGCCGGTGATGACCTGGGGCAGCGTCGACGGCAGGCCCGTCGGCTTCGCCCACGAGCGCAAGGATCCGATGTCGACGCCGGTGTCGGCGCTGGGCTTCTACCGGATGATGACCGGGAGGACGAAGACAGCGGAGTCCTTCGTCGACGCGGCCCGTGACATCACGCTGTCGCTGAACATCGGGTACGTCAACGCGACGCAGATCGCCTACGCCCACACCGGTCGCTACCCGGTGCGAGCGCCTGGCACCCGCAGCGACCTCCCGACGTGGGGCACAGGTGCTTGGGAGTGGCGCGGCACGCTCGACCCGAAGGAGCAGCCTGCCGAGATCCAGCCCGCGAGCGACCTGCTCCTCAGCTGGAACAACATCCCGGCCCCGGGCTGGACCGGTGAGGGCTGGTGGGGCGGGAACGTCCGGCACCGCGTCGATGCGCTGGCCGACCGGTACGAAGCCGCGCCGACGATGACGCCCGACCAGGCGATCAAGGCCCATCAGGATGCCGCCACCGAGGACGTCGAAGCCGTGGCGCTGGTGCGCGCGCTCGAGCGGCTGCTCGGCGACCAGCCCGCCCCAACGCCGGCCGCCGGCCGCGCGTGGTCGATGCTGCGCGGCTGGCTGGTGGAAGGCGCGCATCGCCGCGACGCCAACCGCGACTGGTTCGTGGACGCGCCCGCGGGCACGTTGGTCGAGCCCCTGACGGACGCGCTCCTCGAGCGCACGTACGGCACGCTGCTCGGCGACGAGGCCCTGCGTGCGACGCCCGTGCACGAGAACCGCCCCGGCCCGACCGGGAGCGCCTACCAGAGCGGCTGGTTCTCGCCGCTGGCGCGCGAGCTCGATCGGGCCTCCGGGCACGCGGCCAAGCCCGCCGGTGTGCCGGCGGCCTGCGGCGGCGGGGACGCAGCGGCGTGTCGCGCGACGGCCTGGGCCGCGCTCGACGCGGCGTACGGGCGCGCGCAGCGCTCGCAGTTCCCGTGGGTGCGCAACAGCCCGACCCGCTGGCGCGCGCAGGCGGCAGGGATCCTGTTCATCCCGGTGGTAACGCTCCCGTCGCCGATGCGCTGGCAGAACCGGCCGACGTTCGAGCAGGTCTCCGCGTTCGCGCCGTAGAGCGGGAACGCGCCATCAGGCTCAAGTGCAGGCCGTCCCTGGCCCGATGTCGAATCTGCACCAGGGACGGACCGGCACGCTCTCTGCACTGACCCCCATCCGTCGCGCACTGGTCATCACGACCGTGGCGCTGGTCGCCGCCTACGTGGTCGGCCGTTTGATCGTTCCGTTTTCCGACGGCGCCCTGCACGCGGTCCTGAGGTGGGGGCTGTCGCTGCTGGTGTACGGATGGGGGGCCGGGGCGTGCCTGGTGCGGGCAGGACGGGACCCGCGGGATCGCGGCGCATGGCTGCTGCTGGGCCTGGGCCTCCTCTCGTACTTCGTCGGCTCGCTGATCGGGGCGCTGAGCCCGATGGTGGTCGAGAACAAGGCGCCCGCGGCGGCCACGGCGGCCTGGCTGCTGTTCTACCCGCTGGCCTTCGCGGGCCTCGTGCTCCTGGCCCGGGGGACGCTGCGCCCGTTCACCATCGCGTTCGCACTCGACGGGGTACTGGCCGCGCTGGCGCTCGCCGCGATCGTCGTCGCGGTGACGGTTCCCGGACTGTCGGACACGTACAGCACGGCGGACCTGATCGCGGGCCTGACCTATCCGGCCGCCGACCTGCTCCTCCTGGGCTTCTCCGCCTGGATCGCCGTGATGGCGGGGTGGCGGGCGAACCCCGCGTGGCGCTGGCTGGTCCTCGGGTTCGCGCTGCTGTTCACCGGTGACGTTGCGCTGGCGCTGCAGGTGTCCGCGTCGCTGTACAGCGAGGACGCCGCGACCTCGACGCTGTACCCGATCGCGATGGTGGCGATCGGGGTCGCCGCCTGGCAGCCGCGCGGCCGCGCTCGTGCGCTGCGCCCCGACGTGTTCGCCCTGACCGTGCTCCCCGCGGCGGCCGTCGCGACCGTCCTCATCGTCCTCGTCGTCGGCCAGCCGCTGGGGATCCCCGGCGGGGCCCAGTACCTGTGCTTCGGCGTGCTCGTGCTCGCGTTCGTCCGGATGGCGCTGGTCTTCGGTCACCTGAGCGCGCTCCAGGAGGGGCGCCGGTTCCAGCAGGGCTTCGAGGAGGCGACGATCGGGATGGCGATCGTCGACCAGAATCTGCGCTGGGTGCGCGTCAACGAGGCGCTTGCCCGGCTGCTGGGGTCGACGCCGAAGGCGCTGGCCGGCGGAGCCATGCTCGACTCGACGGCGGAGGACGAACGGGAGAGCGCTCGCAAGCTGTCGGTCCATGCGCTGGAGTCGGGAGAGTCCGTGGACGCGCTGCCGGGCCACATGCTCCGGCGGGATGGGACGGTCGTGGCGGTCGAGCTCTCGGGCGTCGTCATCGAGGGCGAGGACGGCGCGCCGCAGCTGTTCGCGCAGGCGCGCGACGTCTCCGGTGAGCGCAAGTCCGACCGTCAGAGCGAGGCGGTGTCCCGCATCACGCGCGCAGCGCTCGAGCAGCCGGACATCGCCGCGCTGATGCACGAGATCACGAAGGTCGTGACCGATGCGCTCCCCGCGGCGCTCACGACGATCGTCAGCTACGACGGCGTGGACGGTGCGCCCCGGCTCGCCGCCTCGGACACGCCGCTGCCGGAGACCGTGACGACGCCCGCGCCCAACTCACGCGGCCAGCGGGTCTACACCGTGGACCTCGGCGAGCCGGTGGTCGCCAACGACCTGAAGACCGAGGACCGATTCGTCGTCAACCAGATGCTGCTCATGGCGGGCCTGCGGCGGGCGGTCACCGTGCCGGTGATCCCGCGCAACGCGCCGGCCGCGGTGATGGCGACCTACCGCATGAGCGACGCCGAGGCATTCGCGGCCGACGACGTGCGCTTCCTCGAAGCGGTGGGCAACGTCCTCGCGAGCGCGCTCGAGCGGGCCGGCAGCGAGGCCGACCATCGCCACCGCGCGCTTCATGACCCGCTCACCGGGCTGGCGAACCGCGCGCTGCTCGCGGCGCATGTCGAGCACGCGCTGATCGCCTCCAAGCGCCAGGAGGGGCAGGTTGCCCTGTTGCTCGTCGACCTCGACCGCTTCAAGCAGATCAACGACACGATGGGGCACAGCGTCGGCGACGAGCTGCTCCAGACCGTCGCCGACCGGTTGCGTGACCGGGCGCGCGGAGGAGACCTCGTCGCCCGCCTGGGCGGCGACGAGTTCGTCGTCGTCTTCGACGCGGTCGAGTCCGTCCACGAGGTGGTGCCGGTCGCACAGCGGCTGATCGACGCGATCGCCGAGCCGATGATGATCGCCGGTCGCGAGCTGTTCGTGACGTCGAGCGTCGGGATCGTCGTCGCCGAGGACGCGCAGGTCGACGCCGAGTCGCTGCTGCGCGACGCGGACGTCGCGATGTACCGCGCGAAGGCCGGCGGTGGCGGACGCTACGAGCTGTTCGACGCCGATCTGCGCGCGCGGGTGGTTGACCGCCTGGCGGTGGAGAGCGACCTGCGGCGCGCGGTCGAGCGCGAGGAGCTCGCCGTGTACCTGCAGCCGCTCATCGATCTCGTGGAGCAGCGTCCCGTCGGCTTCGAGGCGCTGGTGCGGTGGGACCGGCCCGACCACGGGCTCGTCCTGCCGGCGTCGTTCATCGGCGTCGCGGAGGAGACCGGGCTCATCGTCCCGGTCGGCACCTGGGTGCTGCGCGACGCCTGCAGGCGCGTGGCCGAGCTGAACGTCGGCAGCCCGGTCCCCATCCAGCTGTCGGTCAACCTTTCGGCACGGCAGATCACGGAGGACCTCGTCGTGGCCGTGCGTTCGGCCCTCGACGACGCCGGGATGTCGCCGGGCCTGCTCACGCTCGAGATCACCGAGTCCCTGCTCATCGACGACCGCGGCGCGCCTGCGGTCCTCGAGGCACTGCGCGCGCTCGGGGTCACGCTCGCCCTCGACGACTTCGGCACCGGCTACTCCTCGCTCGGCGCGCTGCAGCGCCACGCCGTCGACACGCTGAAGCTCGACCGCACGATGGTCACCGCGGTCGCGACCTCGCCGACCGCCGCGGCCATCGCGCGCGCCGCGGTGAACATGGCGGCCGCGCTCGGCGTCAACGTCGTCGCCGAGGGGATCGAGGACTTCCAGCAGCTGCAGATGGTCCGGGAGCTGGGCTGTGACGTCGGCCAGGGCTACCTCTTCGCGCGGCCGATGCCCGCCTCGGAGGCGGCCGCCTATCTGCGCGGCGAGAGCTGGGTCGCCGCGTTCAACGGACAGCTCCGCACGCGGTAGCGGACTTGGGTGGTTCGTGCTGGACCGCACGAACTGCGATCCGTAGGCTCGCGTCACCCGAGGAGAGGAGCCCGCCATGCCCACGCCGGCGGATCGCATTCGGAACGTCGCTCTGGTCGGTCACCGGGGCGCAGGCAAGACGTCGCTGCACGAAGCACTGCTCTTTCAAGCCGGCACGGTGTCCCGGCTCGGCATCGTCACCGAGGGCACCACCGTGTCGGACTCCGAGGACGACGAGCGCGCGCGTCAGATGTCCATCTCCGCGCACCTGTCGTCGCTCGCCTGGCAGGGCCGCAAGATCAACCTCATCGACACGCCGGGCGACCCGAGCTTCATCGCCGACGCCCTGGGACCGATGCAGGTCTGCGAGTCCGCGGTCTTCGTCATCAACGCCGTGATGGGCGTCGAGGTCAGCACCCAGCGCCTGTTCAAGCAGGCCGCCGAGCTCGATGTCGCGCGGCTCATCTACGTGAACATGCTCGACCGGGAACGGGCGGACTTCTTCCGCACACTCGATCAGCTCAAGGCGGCGTTCGGGCCCCACGTCGTCGCCACGGAGATTCCCATCGGGGCCGAGCACGAGATTCGCGGGGTCATCGACCTCGTCGACATGAAGGCCTACGAGTACGCCGAAGGCACGCGCGACGGCGGTACCGAGATCCCGATCCCGGACGACCTCCAGGCTCAGGCCGAGGAGTACCGGGACCGGATGATGGATGAGATCTGCGAGGTCTCCGACAGCCTCACCGAGCGCTACCTCGAGGGCGAGGCCATCTCGCACGAGGAGATCGTCGCGGCGCTGAAGGAAGGGACCAATCACGGCGGCCTGTTCCCGGTCACATGTGGCGTCGCGACGCGCAACCTCGGGTCAGACCGGCTGCTCGACGCGATCGTCGAGGACCTCCCGTCGCCTGTGAAGCACGGTGCCGTCGAACTTCCGGAGATCACGCTCGAGGCCTCCCCGGACTTCGAGCTCTTCGCCTACGTCTTCAAGACCCGGGCGGACCCGTTCGCCGGGCGCATCAACCTCTTCCGCGTCTACCAGGGCGTCATGGATCACGACACGACCGTGATGAACACGCGCACCCATCACAAGGAACGGATCGGGCAGCTGATCACGTTCTCCGGGCGCGAGAACGAGCACGCCGACAAGTTCGGCCCGGGCGACATCGGCGCCGTGGCCAAGCTGAAGGAGACGCGCGCGGGCGACTGGCTCGCCGAGCGCGACGAGCCGATCACGATGCCGGCGGTGCGGTTCCCGGCGCCCGTCATGGCGTTCGCGATCGAGCCCCACAGCGCCGGGCAGGAGGAGAAGGTCTTCAGCGCGCTGCGCCGCCTGCAGGAGGAGGACCCGACGATCGACCTGCACCGCGACGCGCAGACCGGCGAGCAGATCGTCGCGGGCCTGTCCCAGGTCCACGTCGAGGTGATCGTCGGGCGGTTGAAGGACCGCTTCGGCGCCGAGGTCGACCTCAAGCCGCCGCGGGTGCCCTACCAGGAGACGATCCGCGGGCAGGCGAAGGCGCACGGCCGCCACAAGAAGCAGACCGGCGGCCGCGGGCAGTTCGGTGACTGCCACATCGAGATCGAGCCCCTGGACGAAGCCGAGTTCGAGTTCGTCGACAAGATCAAGGGCGGCGTGATCCCACAGGGGTTCATCCCGGCGGTCGAGAAGGGCGTCCGCGACGCGCTGGCCCACGGCCCGGTCGCCGGGTTCCCGGTGCGGGGCGTGCGCGTGCGCGTCACCGACGGCAGCTACCACAGCGTCGACAGCTCCGAGCAGGCGTTCCGGACGGCCGGCTCGATGGCCATGCGCGAAGCGCTCACGAACGCCCGGCCGGTGCTGCTGGAGCCGGTGATGCTCGTCACGCTGTCCGTCCCGGAGTCGAGCGTCGGCGACGTGATCGGCGACCTGAACGGGCGGCGGGGCCACCCGCTCGGCATGGAGCAGCAAGGTGCGATGACCGAGGTGCGGGCCGAGGCGCCGATGGCGGAGCTTCTCGATTTCGCCCCGGATCTGCGGGCGCTCACGGGCGGGCAGGGTGACTACACGCTGGAGCTCTCCCGGTACCAGGAAGTTCCGGCCCACATCGCCCAAAAAGTGGTGCAAAGGGTGTCGGAGGACCGCGAGGCCGTGCGCGCCTGAGCTGGTGCAGATGCGGCGGATCGCTATCCTCGCCGTCTCGTGAGTCGTAAGCAGATCACCACGCGTCATCAGACCGTCGCCTGCGGCGTCTGCGGGCGGACGCTCCTGCGGGGCGAGCAGGCCGAGCCGTACCTGGCCGGTGGCTCGCGGCGCATGGTCTGCGAGCTGTGCACGCAGCGTGCGACCCAGGGCGGCTGGATCCGCGAGGGGCTCGGCAACGCGCCCGGTGTGGGCGACGAGGGCCGCGACCGTCGCGGCTCGCTGCTGCGGCGCCTGCGTCGTCGTGAGACCCCCGAGCGGACCCCGGAGCCCACGCCCGCTCCGCGGCGGGTGACGGCCACGCCGGTCGTGCCGCCACAGGAGACGTGGGAGGACACCGGCGACGAGCCGGCAGCCGAGCCCGCCTACGTGGAGGCGTCATCGCCGCCGTCCGCCGCGCAGTCGAAGGCGCGCCGGCTCGAGGTGGAGATTGAGCGGGTCAACCGCACGGTCCACGCGGTGCCGACGAACACGACGATGAAGCTCGAGCGGGCACTCGAGCTCTTCAACAAGAGCGATCAGCCGCGGAAGGTCTCCGGCATCGCTCGCTCGCTCGGACCGCCCGTCGTGGCGGTCCACCCGTCTCTCACGGAGGGGGCGATCGTGTCGATCGTCGTCGCGTGGGAGCTGTGCTGGTACCGCTACGAGGTCGACCTCGCCGACGAGGCATCGGCCGTGCGGCTCGTGACCCAGGGAACGGAGCTCGAGGAGCTGCCGGTCGAGGAGCAGACCGCGAACGCCGCGGCCGATGAACGTGGAGGGTTGGTGATGGCGGCTTGATCTACTGCGTGGTGCCCCAGCAGATGGCGCCCGAGCTGCTTGCGCAGCTCGAGGACTACTACGCGGACGATCCGAACGTGAAGGTGATCGTCGACCGGCGCATCTCCGAGCGCCGGACCGTCGCGGACAATGATGGCCCGGCACTGCGCGTCGTGCGCGATCGGCGCCGGCCGCGTGTCGTGGGCGAGTTTCCGCCCGTCGATCCGCCTGCCGCGTGAAGGTCGTCGTCCACGTCGACGGCGGCGCGCGCGGCAACCCGGGGCCCGCGGCCGCCGGTGCAGTCGTGTCGAGCCCCGACGGTGAGGTGCTCGACGAGGCGTCCGAGACGCTCGGCGTCTGCACGAACAACGTCGCGGAATACCGCGGTCTGCTGCTCGGGCTCGCCCGGGCCAAGGAGCTCGGCGCGACGGAGGTCGAGGTCGTCAACGACGCCGAGCTGATCGCCAAGCAGGTCAACGGCCAGTACAAGGTCAAGCACCCGGACATGAAGCCGCTGCACGCTGCGGCGAAGGACGTCCTCGGGGGCTTCTCCAAGTGGACGATCCGGTCGGTCCCGCGCGCCCAGAACGCGCACGCCGACTCGCTCGTCAACCAGGCGCTCGACGCGGCGCGGTAGCCGATGGCCGAGGCACTCCTCTGGGGTGCGATCGGGGCGTCGTCGCTGGTCATCGGCGCGCTGCTCGGCCTCGCCCGGGAATGGCCGAAGGTGTGGATCGGCGTGGTCCTGGCGTTCGGCGCCGGGGCGCTGATTAGCGCGGTGAGCTTCGACCTCGCCGAGGAGGGGGCGCAGGCGGGCGGCTACGACACGCTGGCCCTCGGCCTGGGTGCGGGCGCGCTGACGTACTTCAGCCTGGACTGGCTGATCGACCGCTCGAGCAGCGGCGGGGACGATGCCGGCACGTCGCTCGCGCTCGGGGCGTTCCTCGACGGGATTCCCGAGCAGATGGTGCTCGGCATCGGTCTGGCCGCGGGGGAGGGCGTCGGGATGAGCCTGCTCGTCGCGATCTTCGTGTCGAACCTCCCCGAGGCGATCGGGTCGGTTTCGTCCATGCGCGAAGAGGGGCGCCGCACGAGCTTCATCCTGGGGCTGTGGGGTGTCACCGCGGTGGTCGTCACCGCCGCGACGGTGGTCGGGTACCTGCTGGCCGACGTCACGGGCGGTGAGCTGAAGGCCGCCGTGAACGGATTCGCCGCCGGCGCGCTGCTCGTGATGCTCGTCGATTCGATGATCCCTTCCGCCTACAAGGACGCGGGCCGGTCCGCGGGGCTCGTCACGGTGCTCGGATTCGCGGTGGGGGCGGCGCTTTCCGGAATCTCATAGCGCGTGGATGCGGTTTGTCAACACGCAGACGGGGAACCAGTGCTGTGATGCCGAGGACCTTCTCCCCAGGAGCCACTGCCGTGATTGTTGACCGCACGCCGATCGAGCCCCCGGGCCCCAGCGACGCGTTTTCCCCGCCGACCTCCATCGATCCCGAGATCCGCGAGGCCGCGCTGGCGGGCCCCTCGCGCACCCGGGATCTCCAGCCGGTCGTCGTGGCGCCGGGCGCCGCGATCGCCCGTCGTAGAGCCCGCTTTGTGCGGGTCGGCTTGGTCGCCGGGGCCGTCCTCGCGATCGCGGGCGTGACGGCGATCGTGTTCACCCTGGTCTGACCGCCGGGGCGCCATGCTCGGGGCTAGGGTCCCGGGCATGCAGCTCGATCTCGACGCCCTCCAGTCCGCCGCCGGCATCGGCGTCGCGGGAAACTTCGCCGGTCACCTCGAGCAGGCAGGGGAGGCCGCGGACTTCGTCGGGATCGGCTCGGGCTCCGAGGAGGCGCCGAAGGGCATCTTCCCGTGGTTCATCCCCGGCTCGGAGACGTTCCTGGGGACCTTCCCGCTGTCGGCGGGCCGGATCGCGCTCCCCGTCTCCGATGAGCCGCTGAACCTGCAGATCGAGCCGGAGGTCGGCGTGCTCTGCGCGATCACGTACGACGACGAGGGGCTCCCGGTGTCGCTGGCGCCCGAGGCGATCACCGCGTTCAACGACTGCTCGATCCGGCGTCCCGGCGCGCCGAAGATCAGCGTGAAGAAGAACTGGGGCCCGGCGTCGAAGGGGGTCGCGCGCAACGCGTTCGAGATCACCGATCTCTCCCCGGACGGCCCGACGGCGACGTTCCGCCTCGCGAGCTTCCTGCGCCGCGACGAGGAGACGCACGCGTACGGCATCGACAGCCCGCTGCCGGCCTACTCGTACTACGGCGCGCAGCTGCTGGACTGGATCGTCGACCGCCTGCGCCGCCAGGAGGGCGCGGACGACACGCCGCTGGAGCCCGTTGGGGCGTATCTCCGCGACGCCGGCTGCCCGGAGAAGGCGCTGATCGGGATCGGGGCGACCCGGTACACCGAGGTCGGGGAGACGACGTTCCTCGAGCCCGGCGACGAGGCGATCGTCATCGTCTACGACGGCGCGAAGCACACCCCGGCGCGCATCGAGCAGGCGGTTCGCCTGCACCACGAGGACGGCGTCGCGGCGTCGGTGCTGCGCCAGGTCGTGGGCGTCGTGAGCGCGAGCTAGTACAGGTCGTCGTCGACGCGCTCGGGCGTCTCGCGGTGCTTCCAGTACCCGATCGCCTGCAGTGGGCCGATCGTGAGACCGCGCTCGTTGCGGATGTGCTCGCGCAGCGCGCGGACGACGCCTGACTCGCCGGCGACCCAGATCTTGCCTGGGCCGTCGGGGAGCTCGAGCGCCCGGACGGCCTCCAGGAGCCGCGTGCTCTCGTGCGGCTTCTCGCCGTCGCGCTCGATCCACGTGACCAGGGCCGGGGGGCGCGCGGCGATCGGCTGACGCTCCTCCGCGCTCGCGACCTCGATGAGGGCGAACACCTGCTGTCCTTCCGGGAGGCGCTCGAGCGTCGCCGCGATCGCCGGCAGCGCGGTCTCGTCGCCGGCCAGCAGCGTCCACTGCGCGCCCGGCTCGGGGAAGTAGTGCAGACGCGGGCCGGCGAACCCGATGACGTCGCCCGGCTGTGCCTTCTCGGCCCAGGCGGACGCGCGGCCGTGGGGGCCGTGGAGCACGAAGTCGACGACGATCGATGGTCCGCCCGGGTCGAAGGACCGGATCGTGTAGTTGCGCTGGTGCTGCTCGGGTGCCCCGTCGGGCTGCACCCAGCCGGGCAGCGGAAGCGCGAGCGCGTCGCCTTCGTTCGCCGGCCAGATCAGCGTGATGATCTCCCCGGGCTGCTCGTCGGGGAGGTTGGCGAGGCTCGGGCCCTCGAGGACGAAGCGCGCCATCCGCGGCGAGAGGCGCTCGACAGCGCGCACCGTCAGCTCGCCGGTCAGGTGCGGGTACCCCCGCTCCAGGGGCTGGTACGTCTCGACGGAGGCCATGTAAAGGACACTTTACAACTGCCGGTATGTGTGCACGAGGACGCCGTTCGTGAACCTGACCGAGTCGGCGAGCGTGAACGTCAGCTTGTCGGGCGACTCGGGGAAGACCTTCAGCCCACTCCCGATGGCGACAGGGAAGACCATGAGGCGCAGCTCGTCGACGAGCCCGGCGCACAGCAGGGTGTGGACCAGCGTGCAGCTGCCGGCGACGAGCAGCGGGCCGCCGTCCTGCGCCTTCTCCGCGGCGACGGCGTCTGCAACATCACCCTGCAGCACGCGGGCGTTCTCCCAGCCCGGGTCGGTGAGGGTCGTGGACGCCACGAGCTTGGGCATGGCGTTCGTCTTCTCGGCCATCGGCCCGGTGCGGTCCGGCCACGCGCCCGCGAAGCTCTCGTAGGTGACGCGGCCGAGCAGGAGCGCCTCGGCGTCCTGGATCTCCTGCAGCTTGAACGCAGCGAACTCCTCGCTGGCGTAGTCGCCGACCCAGCCGGTGTGGGGATGGCTCGGCTCACCGCCAGGAGCCTCCATGACCCCGTCGAGGGTGACGAATTCCGAAACGATGAGCGTGCGCATGGGGGAGTAGACCGCTCGCGCGCCCCGAACTCATCGGCTCGCCCGTAGAGTCTCGCCATGCCGACGCTGACCGATGCTCGGGACACGGCGGGCGCCCAGATCGCGGCGCTCAGCGACGGGGCCACCGCGTACTTCACGCACGGATCGACCGGGCCGTGGGTCGTCCTGGTGCACGGGTTGATGACGCCGTCTTTCGCGTGGGAGCCGATGGCCGACGCGCTGGCGGCCGGCGGGTACCGCGTGCTGCGCTACGACGCGCTGGGCCGCGGGCTCTCCGACCGTCCGGCCGTGTCCTACGACCTGCCGCTGTACGTCCGCCAGCTGCGTGAGCTCGCGGCCGGCCTCGGGATCGAGGAGATGCATCTCGTGGGCTGGTCCATGGGCGGGGTGATCGTGTCGCAGCTCGCGCTGGAGTCTCCGGACCGGGTCGCGAGCCTGACGCTGATCGCGCCCGGGCTGTTCCTCGATCGGCCGCGCGCGCTCGGCGTGCTGATGCGCGTGCCCGGCCACGCGAAGCTCATCGCGCACCAGGCCGGCTCGGCGGTGCAGCGGATGCGTGACCAGCACTTCGGCGACCCGGCGAAGGTCGGCGACTACGTCGAGCGGGCCGGCGAGCAGCTGCGCTATCCGGGGGTCGGCGAGTCACTGGCCTCGACGCTCGAGCACTTCTCGTGGAATGCGGCGGCGCGGATGGGGCCGGTCGGGGAGCACCCGCGGCCGGTGCTGATCGTGTGGGGCGAGGACGATCCGCTGACCCCGTACGCGCAGGCCTCGGCGGCGACGAAGCTCTTCCCGCGGGCGGAACTGATCTCGATGCCCGGCGGACGGCACGCGCCGCACCTGGAGTTTCCGGAGGAGACCCGCGCGGCGGTGTTGCGGACGCTGTCCGCCTCAACGACGCCGTAGCGGCCTCAGCGCGAGGGGCTCGCGGGGACCAGTTCCGTGGTCACGTCTGGCAGCGCGTCCGCGAGCTCTCGGCGGGAGTGGATGCCGAGCTTGTTGAACACCTTGCGCAGGTGCCATTCCACGGTCCGGGGGCTCAGGAACAGCTGCGCGCCGATCGTTGGATTCGACAGTCCATCGCGAGCCAGCCCCGCGATCTGACGCTCCTGCGGTGTGAGGTCGTCGCGGGTCTCGGCGATCCGCTTGCGCACGCGCTCGCCGGTGGCGAGCAGCTCACCACGCGTCCGTTCAGCAAACGCCTCCATGCCGATCTCGACGAAGTGCTTGTGTGCGATCCGGAGCTGCACTCGCGCGTCGCGGCGGCGGCCGTCGCGGCGCAGCCACTCCCCGAACAGGAGGTGCGCGCGGGCGAGGTCCGGCCGCAGCTGCGTCCGCGCAAGCCGGTCGATGGCCTCGCGGTAGGACTCCTCCGCAGCGTCGCCGTCGAGCAGCTGGGCCCTCGCTCGCGCGCGCATGCCAAGCGCCCAGTCGGTACTGCTGGCATCCGTCTGCTGCTCGAGCCGCGCGAGCACGTCGCACGCGAGGGGGACGCGCTCGGTGCGTGACGCCGCCTCGATCAGCTCACTCGCGGCCCAGGCGGAGATGAAGATCTCGGGCAGCGCCTCATGGGCGTCCGTGGCTGCCGTCAGCGCCTCCTCGTAGCGACCGAGCCCGTTGAAGAGGACCGACTGCGCCCACCGGACGTACTGGATGGCCGTCCCCATGCTCGCGGCCCGCACCTTCGCGAGGACGTCGTCGAGCAGCGCGACGGCGGCAGCCTCTTGGCCACGCAGGCCCGCAAGGGCGATCACGGCGTACGGCGCCAGGCGGGTTCCGGTCGCGTCGCGGACGGCTTCCACTTCGGCGGAGAGGCGCGACGCGGTGGCGAAGTCTCCCGCGAACGCGGCGGCTTGGCCGCAGGTGTTGTCCGCGAGAGCCAGCGTCTCGAGGGCCCCGGTCTCGCGGGCGAGGTCGACGGTCCGTCGCCCGATCGCCATGCACGCGTCGTGATCCCAGACGACATTGGCCGCGCGCGTCGCGAGCCAGCCCCAGCGCAGCAGATCGTCGGTGGAGACGTCGGGGCTTGCGAAACTCGCGACGGCTCGTCGGATCACGGGCGCTGCGGCCACGCGTCCCTCCGTGAAGAGGAGGGAGAGACCGTCGAGCAAGAGGTCGGTGGGCTGAACTGCGCCGTCCGGCCGCGGCGCGGACGCGACGGCGCGGGACACCTCCCGGAGGCCGCCGCGCGTCGCCGTATCGCCTGCGACGAGCGCGGCGCCCCACGCCTCGAGGTACGTCGTGCGGGACAGGCGGACGTCCAAGGTCTCGAGCTTCTGGGCGGCCTGGAGGAGCAGCGGCGGCGCATCGTTCCCGCGGTTCTCGGCGTACGCGATCTCGGCCAGGAGACGATCGACGCGGGCGCGTCCGAGCTCGTCGAGCAACCCGGAGTCCGCGGTCACCAGCAGCCCGCGCGCGACGTCGAAGGCCCCGGCGCCGAGGCTGGCTTCGGCGGCCGCGAGCGCGCGCTCGGCGCGTCTGGCCGGATTCCCGGTCAGTGCGACGGCACGCCGCAGGAAGGCGGCCGCGGCGGCGAATCCGCCGCGCGCCTGGGCGCGCCCTGCCGAGCGCTCGAGCTCGTGGGCGATCTCTTCGTCGGGCTCGGCCGCGGCCGCCGCGAGATGCCACGCGCGGCGATCGGGGTCCGTGTCGCGATCGGTCGCCTCCGCGATCGCGAGATGCGCGGCGCGTCGCTCAGCGCCGTCTGCGGACCAGTAGACGGCTGAACGGGCGAGGGGATGCCGGAACGTCACGTGCTCGTCCACGACCAGGAGTCCGTCCGTCGCGTCGACGGCGGCGCCCTCGACCTCGAGGTGCTTGCACGCGCCCCGAAGCAGGAGGGGATCGCCGACCGGCTCAGCCGCGGCGACGAGCAGGAGCCGGCGTGCCTCGTCGGGGAGGGCGGCAACGCGCCGCACGTAGCTCTGCTCGATGCGGGTCGAGAGCTCCGGTGCTTCGGGGGTGCCGAAACCGCCTGCCAGCTGTATCGGGGTCAGGCCGCGCGGAAGCTCCACGAGCGCGAGCGGGTTGCCACGGGTCTCCGCGACGATTCGGTCTCGCACCTGTCCGTCCAGCGCGAACTGCACCGTGGCGCTCAGCAGGGCTTGCGCATCGCTGGTCATGAGTCCGTGGATCGTGAGGTGCGGCAGGTGCCGGAGCTCTTCGCCGGGCTTGCGCGCGGCGAAGACGATGCCCACGGGTTCGGCGAGCAGTCGTCGCGCGACGAATGCGAGCGCCAGCGCCGACGTCCGGTCGAGCCATTGCGCGTCGTCGACGACACACAGAAGCGGACGCGTCTCTGCGGCATTGGAGATCAGGCTGAGGACCGCGAGACCGACGAGGAATCGGTCGGGCGCGGGCCCCACCGTCTCGCCAAAGACGATGCTCAGCGCATCGCGCTGGGGCACGGGGATCTCCTCGAGGCCATCCAGCAACGGCCCGCACAACTGATGCAGGCCCGCGAAGGGCAGCTCCATCTCGGACTCGACGCCCGTCGCCTGGGCCACGTTGAGATCCGAACCCGATGCCACCAGGTGCGCCAGCAGGGCCGACTTGCCGATGCCGGCCTCACCGAGCAGCACGAGCGACCGGCTCTCGCCACGGCGCACGTCCGCGACGAGATCCTCGAGCACGGCGCACTCCGCCGCGCGCCCGAGAAGGGTCATGCGCGCCTCCGCAGGCGAGACCGGCTCGTCAGCGAGGGCAGCGCGCGCGAGAGCACGCGACAAGACTCCCACGATGAACGCGGAGTGACCAGTCCGAGACCGTCACTCGGCCCGGGAGGTGACCAGGGGGTTCCACGGGTGCGACCGGCTGGGCGTCGGCGGAGGGTGGAAGCCGTCATCCGCCTCGTCGATCGTCCAAGGAGAACCCGCATGAGCACCGCCGACCTGCCTGTCCCGGAGGGTCCCGGCGCCGTCTCCGGCGCGCCGAACCTGCCCGCCGGATTCCGCGACACCTTCGCGAGCCGCTACGTCGACACGGGCGACGTGCGCCTGCACGCCGTCGTCGGCGGGGAGGGGCCTCCGCTGCTCCTTGTGCACGGGTGGCCGGAGAACTGGTACGCCTGGCGCCTGGTGATGCCGACGCTCGCCCAGAGCTTCAGGGTGATCGCCGTCGACCAGCGTGGCATCGGGCTCTCCGACAAGCCGGAGGCCGGGTACGACACCGGCTCGCAGGCGCGCGACCTGGTCGCGCTGATGGACGCGCTCGGCCACGACCGCTTCTCGGTGATCGGCCACGACACCGGGTTCGCGATCAGCTACGCGCTCGCCGCGGACCACCCTGACCGGGTCGAGCGCGTCGCCCTCCTGGAGATCCCCGGCTCGCCCGGGGCCGCGCCCTCGCCGCCGGTGTTCGTGCCGGCCCCGATCAACGACCGGCTGTGGCATCTGCCGTTCAACCGGATCGAGGGACTGAACGAGCAGCTGGTCAGCGGCCGCGAGGAGCCGTTCCTGCGCTGGGAGTTCGACGCCGCCGCAAAGAAGCTCCCTGACGACGTGATCGCGTACTACGTTGGGCTGATCTCGAACCCCGAGTCCCTGCACACGACCTTCGCCTGGTATCGGGCGATCGACGCGACGATCGCCCAGGACGCAGAGCGCAAGACCCGGCCGCTGCCGATGCCGGTCCTGGCGATCGGCGGGGCACTGAGCTTCGGCGACCACGTCGGCGATGCGGTCAAGGCGGTCGGCAGCGACGTGCAGGCGGTCGTCCTCCCCGACACCGGGCACTTCCTCGCCGAGGAGTCCCCCGACGAGCTGCTGGCGGCGCTCACGCCGTTCCTCGCCGGTGCGGCCGAGCCCGCTCGCTCCCACGTTGTCGCCTGAGGCCCGCATCGCGCTGGCGTCGCTCGACGGTGCCGCCACATGGCTCAACTCCGAGCCGCGCACGGCCGCGGGACTCCGCGGCCGTGTGGCGCTCGTCGACGTCTGGACGTACTCGTGCGTGAACTGGCTGCGCACCCTGCCGTACGTGCGGGCGTGGCACGAGCGCTATCGCGAGCGAGGATTGACGGTGCTGGGCGTCCACGCGCCGGAGTTCGGCTTCGAGCACGAGATCGAGAACGTCCGGCGGGCCGTCGGCGATCTCGGGGTTCCGTACCCGGTGGTCATCGACAACGACTTCGCGATCTGGCGGGCGTTCGAGAACCACTACTGGCCTGCGCTCTACCTGGTCGACGGGACCGGGGAGATTCGGTTCCAGCACTTCGGCGAGGAGGCATACGACGAAATCGAGCGGGGTATCCAGGCGCTGCTGGGCATCGAGGAGGAGCTCGCCGTGGTCGACGCGGGCGGCCTGTCGGAGGCGGCCGACTGGGCCGCGCTGAAGTCTCCGGAGACGTACGTGGGCAGCAGTCGGAGCGAGCGTCGCCGCGAGCTGGACCCGAACGAGTTGGCCTTGAACGAGTGGGCACTCGACGGCATCTGGTCGGTCGAGCGCGAGTCTGCCGTGCTCAAGGCGGCGGGTGGCGCGATCGCCTACCGCTTCGAGGGCCGCGACCTCAACATGGTGCTCACGCCACCGCGGTCAGGTGAGCCGGTCGGCTTCACCGTGCGGCTGGACGGCCGGCCCCCGGGCGACGCGCACGGACTCGACGTCGATGCGTCGGGCGCCGGCGTGGTCGCTTCGCCACGCCTGTTCCAGCTCGTTCGTCAGCGCGATGACGTCCGGCAGCGGACCTTTGAGATCACGTTCGAGCGCCCGGGCGTGCACGCCTACGTGTTCACGTTCGGCTGAGCCACGTCACGCCGTTCGCAACGCCACCGTGGGCGACATCCGCGACGCGCGAACGGCCGGCAGCAGCCCGGCGAACGCGCCGATCACCAGGGCGGAGGCGATGCCGCCCACCCACGCCTCGACCGGGATCACGACGCTCCAGTCCTTCGAGCTCGCGTAGACCGCCGTCGCCCCCGCGCCGGCCAGCACGCCGACGACGCCGCCCATGAGCGCGAGGAGGATCGACTCACCGAGGAACTGCGCCCGGATCTGGCCCTTCGTCGCACCCAGGGCCCGACGGAGACCGATCTCCGAGCGGCGTTCCAGCACCGAGATGATCATGATGTTCGCGACGCCGACGGCACCCACGATCAGCGCCACCACCCCGAGCCCGAGGAAGAGGCTGTCGAATGCCCCCGCCGCAGCGGCGCGGGCGGTGAGCACGTCGGACGGCTGGCTGACGCGCACCTCGTTCGGTGCCTCCGGGTTCGCGGTCGGCGCAAGCACGGACTGGACCGCCGCCTCGGCACCGCCGGCGGTGCGCACGTAGATGGTGCTGGGCGGGCCGGCCTGGCGCCGCCCGCGGACGATGCTGACGTAGCCGAGGTACCGCTGCGCGGCGGTGTAGCCGACCAGGGCGCTGACGTCGATGTCGGCCGCCAGCGGCGAGGGCTTCAGGATGCCCGCGACGGTGAACCACTGGCCTCCGAGCCAGATCCGCAGCTCGGGATGCACCCGGTCGATGCCCAGCCGTTGCGCGGCGACCGCGCCGAGCACCGCGACGGGCTCGCGGGCGGTGCCGGCGTTGAGCCAGTTGCCGCGGGCGATGCCGGTGCCGAGCACGGACAGGAGGTTCAGGCTGGTCGCGCGCACCTGCAGGCCGCCGGTGTTACCCGCCGGGACCAGCGAGCTGCGGTAGACCTTCGCGCGCTTCATCAGGCCGGTGTGCGCCAGCGTCTCGACGTCGTCCAGGAGCGTGATTCGCCCGGGCGCCTGCACCGGCAGCGTGGCCGCCTTCCCGGTGAGGCGCTGCCCCGGCTCGACGGTCAGCAGGTTCGTGCCGAGCCGGTCGATCTCCGCGAGCAGTCCGGCCTGCGACGAGGCGGACAGCCCGAGGACCGCCACAATCGCTGCGGTGCCGATCGCGATCCCGAGCGCTGACAGCGCGGCCCGCAAGGGTCGCGCACGCAGTCCGACACTGGCCACCCGCAGCCCGTCTCCAGGAGTCATGCGTCCGAGACCACCTGGCCGTCGAGCATCCGGATCCGGCGAGGGAGCTGATCGGCGAGGCCCTCGTCGTGCGTGATCATGAGGATGGTCGCGCCCTCCGCGTTGAGCTCGCGGATGAGCGCCATGATCGACGCACCGGTGGCGCTGTCGAGATTCCCGGTCGGCTCGTCGGCGAGGACGATCGCCGGACGCCCGACGACCGCCCGGGCGATCGCCACCCGCTGGCGCTCCCCGCCCGAGAGCTTGGTCGGCTTGAACGTCGCGCGGTGGGACAGGCCGACCCGTGCGAGCGCTTCGTCTGCGCGCTCGGCCCGCTCCGCGGCGGGGACTCCCGCGTAGAGCAGTCCGTCGGCGACGTTCTCCCGCACCGTGGCGTGCTCGGACAGGAAGAACTGCTGGAAGACGAAGCCGATCTGGCGGGCCCGCAGCCGCGAGAGGTCACGGTCGTCCAGCTGCCGGGCGTCGACGCCGTCGACCCGGACCACGCCGGCGGTCGGTCGCTCCAGCGTTCCCATGATGTGCAGGAGCGTGGACTTGCCCGACCCGGAGGGGCCGACGATCGCCGCCAGCTCGCCGTGCTGCACGGCGAAGGACACCCCGCGCAGCGCGGGGACCGGCGGCTGCGCACCGTAGACCTTGGTGACCCCGTCCAGCTCGAGCACCGAGCCGCTCACAGCGACGGCACCGCCACGCGGTCGCCAGGGCGGAGGTTGCCGTTGACCTGGACCCGCCCGGCGGCGTGGTCGAACAGGCCCACCTTGACCGCGACCAGGTTGCGCTCGCCACCGCTGCGCACCACCTCGACGGCGAACCCGCCGCCGGTCCTTCCGACCAGCGCCGTGGTCGGGACGCTCAGGGCATCGTCCACGCCCTTCGTGGTGATGTCCACCTCGACGGGAGCCTTGTCGAGCCCACGGGCCTTGCCGCGATCGTCGAGGCTGATGGAGGTCGGGATGGTCGCGTCCGCGGCGCTGCCGTCCTGCTCGGCGGGGGCCTGGGCGGTGCGTCCGAAGCCCACGACCTGACCCGTCGCCGCCGCGTTGCCCGGCAGCGTGATCTGCGCGCGATCTCCCCGCCTGACCTGACCCTGCTCGGACGGGTCGAGGTTCACCTGCACGTGGAGCGTGCCGGAGGTGGCGCTCAGCGCCGGGGAACCGCGGCGGGCGGCCCCGCCGAGCCGACCGGTGACCTTGGCGATCCGCACCGCCTCGGGGAGGAACACCGCGTCGCCCAGGGCGAGCGAGCCGTCCACGTGCATGCCCCTGCGCCGCTGGAGCGCTTCGAGCGCCGTCCTGGTCTCAGCCGTGAAGGCGTCGCCGGCCCCGCGCACGTGCAGGCTGCGGTTGAGCTGCTGGACGTCCCGACCGGCGTCGCCCTGGTGCAGCGCGCGGTAGACCGGGACCGTGCCGCACAGCAGCAGGACCGGCTCGTCGTCGACCCGGTAGAGCACGTCGCCGCAGCCGACCCTGTCGCCCCCGTGGGGCAGCCGGGTGTACGTGCCCGTGGCCTGATTGATCGCCGAGTACGGCGAGCCGTCCGGTCGCGCCCGGTAGGTCAGGGTCCCGCTCTGCGAGACCGTGGCCGACAGCTTGCTCTGCTGCACCAGCGCGGTGTTCGTCGTGGCCGTCTGCGCGGTTGCGTGCGCGTGCTCGTCACCGGAGCGCACGACCACTCCGCTCGTGACGGCAACCACGATGGCTGCACTTATCAGCACCCAGCGGTTCCGGTTCATCGCCGGCCCACTCCCGCGGCCGAGCCGCACTTCCGCATCGCGGCGTTGAGGACGGTCATCCCGCCGGGTGCGTTCGATGATGGGATGCGCCGCGTGTCGACGAGGGGCTCACCGTTGGCGGGATCGGGAAAGTCCCTCACGCCGTTCTCGCGCATGCACTGGGCGAAGGTGAGCGTCGCCTTCTGCTCTTCGGCGCTGCGCTTCCCGGGCCCCGTGAATCCGGCTGGCTGCAGGTCCTTGCACGCGGCGATCGCCTGCTTCCACGCCGCGCCGTCCGGGTCGATCGACGAGCCGTTCAGGACCCCGTCGATGGTCAGGTCGCCCGAGGCGTCCGGGTCCGGGAACGCGCCGACGCCGTTGTCGCGCATGCACTCGGCGAACTTGACCGCCTTGGTGGCGCTGCTGCTCGTGGTGACGTCGCCGCTCTCGTTCGAGCAGCCCCCGATCGCCAGCGCGAGCACGGCGAGGGCGGCCAGCGGAAGTCGTACGTGCTGAATCACTGCTGCATCCTTGGATCGTGGGTCGGGTCGGCGTACAGGGGAGGGCAGCCGCGGTCGACGGCCTCGGGGCGCAGCTCGTAGTGCCAGGGCTCGTTGCCGTAGATCTGGCAGAGCCCGTAGGCGGCGCCGTGCTCGGCCAGCCACGCCGCGGCGCCGGACGGCCCGATGTCGACCGCATCCCCTGACACGTGCGCGGAGGTGGTGGGGGAGGCGACCCAGCGGGCGGCTTCCTGCTCCGAGCCGTACTTCGCGACCGCCTCACCCCCCGGAACCTCCTCGTTGACGACGGTCGCGGATCCCGCCGTCGACGACGGGGCCGGCGGCTCGTGGTCGAGCGCGACGGTGATCGCCGCGATCACGACGAGCAAGGCCGCGACGCGGGCTCTGCGAATCCGGATCCGGCGGGGCGCTGTCCGCGCTGCTTGTCTGGAGGCCACGCCTGTATTGACGGCAACGGGCCGTTCCCAGCGCGTATGCGCTTTTCGATACGCCGGCGATATGCGCCAGCCCTAGCATCGGAGCATGCGCGTGCTGCTCGTCGAGGACGAGCCCTACATGGCCGACGCCATCCGCGACGGCCTCCGCCTGGAGGCGATCGCCGCCGACATCGCGGGTGACGGCGACACCGCGCTGGAACTGCTGAGCGTCAACGCCTACGACATCGCCGTCCTCGACCGGGATATCCCTGGGCCGAGCGGCGACGAGATCGCCAAGCGCATCATCGCCTCCGGCAGCGGCATGCCGATCCTCATGCTCACCGCCGCCGACCGCCTCGACGACAAGGCCTCGGGCTTCGAGCTCGGCGCAGACGACTACCTCACCAAGCCGTTCGAGCTCCAGGAGCTCGTGCTCCGGCTGAGAGCGCTCGACCGCCGGCGCGCGCACCACCGTCCGCCGGTCCGAGAGATCGCCGGCCTGCGGCTGGACCCGTTCCGCCGTGAGGTCTTCCGCGACGGTCGCTACGTCGCGCTGACCCGGAAGCAGTTCGCCGTGCTCGAGGTGCTCGTCGCCGCTGAGGGCGGCGTCGTCAGCGCCGAGCAGCTCCTGGAGCGGGCGTGGGATGAGAACGCGGACCCGTTCACGAACGCCGTGCGCATCACGGTCTCGGGGCTGCGCAAGCGGCTCGGCGAGCCCTGGATCATCGCGACGGTGGCCGGCGTCGGGTACCGCATCGCCAGCGGGCGCGAGGGAGGAGAGGATGCCTAGAGACCCCGGGATGAGTGTCCGCCTGAAGCTCACCCTCAGCTACGCCGGGTTCCTCATGGTCGCCGGGGCCGTGATGCTCGCGGCCGTGTGGGTCTCGCTCCTGCGCTACATCCCCGATGGGATCGTGTACGGCGCCCCGTGGTTCCCCGCCAACCGCTCCGATCCCCTGAACGGGTTCGGCCTGCCACTGGTGAGCGTGCTGGCTTTCCTGCTCTTGTTCGGCCTCCTGGGAGGGTGGTTTCTGGCCGGCCGGATGCTCGCGCCGCTCGAGCGCATCACGGCTGCCACACGCAACGTTGCGACGGGATCGCTCTCCAACCGCATTCGCCTGGAAGGCCGCAACGACGAGTTCCGCGAGCTCGCCGACGCCTTCGACGCCATGCTCGCGCGGCTGGAGGCCCACGTCGCCGAGCAGCAGCGCTTCGCCGCCAACGCCTCGCACGAACTGCGAACCCCGCTCGCGATCACGCAGACGCTGCTCGACGTCGCCCGCAACGATCCGAACCCCGACAGCGGCGAACTCGTCGACCGCCTCCATCTCGTCAACACGCGGGCGATCGACCTCACCGAAGCGCTGCTCCTGCTCAGCCGCGCAGACCAGCGGTCCTTCGTCGCAGAACACGCCGACCTCTCGCTCCTGGCCGACGAAGCCGTCGAGACGCTCCTTCCGCTCGCGGAGGAGCGCGGCGTCACCATGGAGACCTCGGGCGACGTCGCGCCGATGACCGGATCACCCGCGCTCCTGCAGCAGATGACGTCGAATCTCGTGCACAACGCGATCGTTCACAACCTCCCTGCCCACGGCACCGTGTGGGTTGCGACGAGTGCCGGCTCCGAGAGCGTGGCGCTCACCGTGGAGAACACCGGCGAGAAGCTGACCCCACAGCTGGTGTCCACGCTGGCCGAGCCGTTCCAGCGGGGCTCCAAGCGCGTGCGCACCGACCATGCAGGCGTCGGCCTCGGCCTGGCGATCGTCAAGAGCATCGTCGAGGCGCACGGGGGAACCCTTGCCCTGACGCCTCGGGCCGAGGGCGGACTCCGCGTGACGGCACAGTTTCCTGCCGCCGAGTGACGAAGCGCACATAATGGGAGAACAATCGAACAGTCGAAGGTTGTATAGCGTTCCGTGTCGTGAAACTGACGCGGGGCAGTGCGGGGGGCAGGGGCGACGACGCGAAGCTCGCGGCGATCGTGTTGATGGTCCCCTTGGTCGTCGGCGGGATCTTCCTGTTGTCCCTGATCGGGCATCCGCTCGGGCTGACGCCGTCGGCCTCCGAGATCTTCGGCAGTGACAAACCGGAGGGCTGGCTCGATCGGCACTACGACCACGTCCTGCTCGGCTATGCGCTCACGGCCCTGCTTCTGGTCGGCGTCATTGGGATCGCTGCACTGGTGGTGACCGCTGTGCGAAGGCTCGCCCCAGTTGAGAAGACGGTGGATCGCAGGAACATCGCCGCATGTCGGTCCGACGTACTGCGGATCGATGAGGAGAGCGACGCGACTGAGGCGCAGGTCGCCTCCGGACATTGACGTCCGCATCGACACGGAGAAACGGGACAGCCTGCACCACACATCGGTCCACGTGCTGCGTCCACGCGCCGCCACGGTCACCATCCGCGCCGACAAGAGACGTATGGGGTTGACCTCATTCGTTTGTCGCACGGAAGAAGAACGCGCCTGGCTGCTCGACATGAATCGGCGTCTGGATCTGACGACGCGTCGCTCGAGCGCTGTGATGGCGTTCGTGCTGCTGGCCTGTGCGCCGTGGTTTGATCCTTGGTCCTACGTCCCGCTTGCACTCGCGGGCATCGGCTTCGCGGCCGGATCGCACATGGTTCGAGCGACGCGACGCCTCGAGCCCATTGTGATCGCGTGGTTCTTCGCGACGGTTCTGATCATGGTCGCCCTCGTGATGAACGCCGACGCGTTCCCTGACCGCAGCCTCGCGCTCCTTGCCGGCTCGTCGCTCCTCATCTGGCCGATGCTCGGCGCCTCCGGCGGCTTTCCGGGGCGGTTGGTGGCCATCTGCGCTGTCTGGTGCTGTGCGCTCGTCGTCGCCACCGGATGGGTCTTCTTCCGACCGGAGATCAGCGCCTTCCCGCCGACCGTCCTGCTTCCGCTCGCGCTGCTCGCATCGGCCGCGATCATCTCCTCAGCGGTACGCCGCGCGAGCATGGAGCACCGCAGCGCCGCGGTCATCGACACGCTCACGGGCATGCTGAACCGCGCCGCGCTGAGGACGCGGGTCATCGAGCTGGAGCATCAGTCCAGGGTGACGGGCGAGTGCGTGGGTGTGCTCGTGTTCGATCTCGATCACTTCAAACAGGTGAACGACGTCCACGGTCATGCGATGGGCGATCGCGTGCTGAGCGGGGTGGCGTATCGTCTCCGCAGGTCGCTGCGTGCGTTCGACCTGGCCTACCGCGTGGGGGGAGAGGAGTTCGTCATCCTGCTGCCGGGTGCGACCGTGGCGGCCGCAGAGGCGCTCGCCCACCATCTGTGGTCAGCTGTGCGCGACGAGGCGGTCGTCGGCCTGCGTGTCACCGTGTCAGTCGGTGTGGCGGTGTCTGAAGGCCGCGAGCGATTCGACTTCGACGAAACGTTCCACGCCGCAGACGAGGCGCTGTACGCCGCCAAGCGCGGCGGTCGCGACCGGATCGAGCTCGCGGACGGCCACCGGCTGTCTGCCGCGGCTTAACAGGCGGTACGGAGACCGGGGCACCTGTCTTCGCGGGTGAGACCAGTCATGCGCGGAATCAGAAAATGATATTTTGTCTTCGTGCGAGTCCGTGGCTCGCGCGGACCTGGTGCTCCCTCGTCCGTCGTCCTTGCTGGTCGGTCGCTGTCCCTCGGCGCTCTTCCCGCGTCGCTCACGAAAGAACGCCATGTCGAAGCACCGCCAGCGCTCCAGGCCCGTGGCTCCCGTCACGCCGTTCCACGACGAGCCGACGGCGTTTCCCGGTGGGCTGGTCCCGGTGGCTCATGGCGTCTACGCGTGGCTCCAACCCAACGGCGGTCTGGGTGAGTCGAATGCAGGCGTCGTCGTGGGGGAAGGCGAGGCGTTGCTCGTCGACACGCTCTTGGACCTTCCGCTCACGCAGCGCATGCTCGATGTGGTGGCGCAACGCGTGAACGTGCCAATCACCACGCTCGTCAACACCCGGGCAGGCGGCGAGCACACGTGGGGAAACCAGTTGGTCGCGGGGGCGCGGATCATCGCCAGCGAGCGCACGGCCGAGCACTTTCACGATGAGCACCCGCTCGCCCTGCGCGCATTTCAGGGCGCAGGGCGGGTCGGCCGGCGCCTGGGGCTCTGGCCGCGCGGAAGTTCGCGATCGACACCCATGGAGTGCGGTCTGAATCCCTTCGACTTTCGGGGCATTCGACCGACCGGGCCCACGGAGACGTTCCGCGGGGACCTCGACCTCGAGATCGGGGGTCGTCAGGTGCTGCTGCAAGAGGTCGGGCCCGCTCACTCTCCTGGCGACACGATGGTGCTCGTCCCGGACTCGTCGGTGGTCTTCGCGGCCGACATCATGATGCGCGGAGGCCGGTGGCCGATCATGTGGACCGGCCCGGCGTGGAACTGGATTTCCGGTCTGGACATGATCCTGACCATGTCTCCCGACATCGTCGTCCCCGGGCGAGGTCGGATCTGCACGGTGGGGGATGTCGACGGCATGCGTGATCTGCTCATGTGGATCGTGGTGAGCGCCACGGCCCTGCTGCGGGAGGGCCGTACTCCCCGCGCAGCGACACTCCGGCTCCTCGCCGGCGATGAGGTCCGGTGCGGGCCGTGGCGCGCTCTGCGCGGTCCGGGCGGCTTGTTCATCACGATCAGCACGATCGACCGCCACCTCCGCGGGGAGGCTGACCCCCGAACTCGCGGGGAGTGGGTGCGAACCCTGATGGAGTCCCATGAGCTCACGCGACATCTGCACCGTGGTGGGCTCCCTCGCGCCGCGTTCTGACCGTGGCGCTGATCATGAGGTCACACAACGCATGTGCGAGCGGGCGGGGTTCGACATCTGAGCGGAATTCGCCGTTGTCCTGTCCGTGGCCCGACCCCTGCGGCTTCGGCGACGGTCGTGAGCGTCGCGTCTGGATCCGCGGCGAATGTGGCCGCGGCCGCGGCGAGGATCATCTTGGCCGGCGGCATGCCGGCGGTTACGGCTCTTGAGGCCTTTCGGCAGCATCGCCGAACACCACGCGCTCGCAGATCTCGATGATCGCGGGCTCGAGCTCGGGGAGCGTCTCGTGTCCGTGCTCGACGAGGTGCTGCAGGACGAGTCCGCTGATTCCCGTGACGAGGATCGTCATCGCCCCGCGGGTCGGAACGAAGACCGAGGGGTCGCTCTCAGCCACGACCTGGACGTCCGCGTGGAGCCGGTCGACCATGGCGTCGTACATCTCGTACTGGCGTTCGAGGACCTTCTGCCCTGCGAACCGTCCTTCCACCAGGCGCAGTCGGGTGAAGAGGGGCGCCGCTGCGAGCTGGCGGAGGAACGCGCCGATTCCTCCCCGCAGGGCGGCTCGGGGATCCGCGACGTCGAACGGTGTGCGGATGATGCGGATCATGACTCCGTCGAGGAGGCTGTACGCGGCGAAGAACGCGGCTTCCTTGTCGGCGTAGAGGTCGTAGAAGGTGCGGGTCGAGACGCCGGCGCGCGTGGCGATCTCGCGCGGCTTCGTGTTGGTGTAGCCGTGCTCGACGACGTGCTGGGCTGTCGCGGTGATGATCCGCGCCCGTTGCTGGAGCTCGATCTCCTCGCGGGGGATCCCGTGGCGGTGTCGCGGCAGCGGTGCCCATTCTGCTCCGCTCAGCAGGCGCATGACCTCGGCGATGAGCGGTTCATCGATCTCGTAGTCGACTGGCGCGCTCACGCTTTCGGATCCTAGGGGCGCCCGATGCACCGAATGAGAAGACAATAGTTTTTCTTTTGTGTACGATCGGCGCACTGCGGCCCGTCGGGCCGCCGAGTGACGGGGAGAGTGTCGTGAAGAAGGGTCATTGGCCGGCGGCGGCTGTTGCTGCCGCGGCCGCTTTCGCCTGCGCCGCACCGGCGTCGGCCTCCACGGAACAGGCGCTGCCTGCGAACGCGACGTTCCCTGCGGTCACGCGGAGCGCCGTGACGATCGACGCGCCGCTGCCGTCGTCACTCGGCGCGCCGCCTGCATGTCAGGAGCTGCATGCCTACCGCTTCCGCCGCGCCGGCGGACCAGCGTCGCCGTCGGATGCAGACGCAGTGTTCGTCGCCATGCCCGGTGTTCTCGCCGGAGCGAGCTCCATCGAGATGCACGGTCTCTCGGTGGTGCAGCAGGCCGCCGACGCCGGTCGGTCCGTCGAGGTCTGGGCCATCGACCGCCGGGCGAACTGCGTCGAGGACCGGACCGGGCTGGACGCCGCGGCGTCTGCCGGTGACATCAATGCGGCGGTCAACTATTACCTGAACGGCAAGCCGGCAAGCGGGCGGACCTTCGACGGATTCAAGAAGTCGGGCCAGCTGCCGTTCCTCGCCGGATTCGACCTCAAGCAGACCCTCGAGGACTACCGGACCGTCATCACGACAGCGGTGCCAGATCCCGACGTCCGCCGGCAGAAGCTGTTCTGCGGCGGCCACTCGCTGGGCGGCCTGCTCACCGGTCTGCTCATGTCCTGGGACTTCGACGGCAATGCTCGAACGACCGACGATGCCGGCTACCGGCTGTGCGCCGGATCCATCGCGCTCGACTCGATGGTGTACGCGGGAGACCTCGTCGACGAGACGAAGACGTTGGTCGAGCCTGCCCTGGATGGCGCCGGTGTCCTGGATTACCGCCGGGTCACGGACTTCGTCAACCGGTCCTTCCGCACCGCGGATCTCGGGGTGATCGGGCCTCAGACGATGACGCTCCTGAAGGTCATCGGCCTCAACGCCGACATCGCGCCGGATGCCGACACAGCACCGATGATCGCCGGGATCTCGAAGGGCGGAACGGTGGACCAGGCGCTGCGGCTGTTCCACTCGCAGACCGCGAAGGACGCGCTCGCGCCCGTCGCTCGGCTCCGACGGCAGCACCTCACCGGTGACGCGTTGCTCGGGGCGTTCATGGACGACAACAGCCAGCCCCTGGCCTTCATCCGTGCGAGCTTCGGCTCCTTCGACCGTGGACCCGTCGGACGGCGGCACTTCCCGCTGTCGGGTCCGTCCCTGTTGTTCCCGACGGGCACCGGGCTCTACGGGTGGGCCAACTACGACGAGTCGCTGCCAAGCCTGCTGCGCGACGACGGGACGCCGTACACGAGCTCTGCGTCCGAGGTCACCGACGTGCGTGATCTCGCCCGCGTCCTGCACGAGGGACCGCTCGACTTCCTCGAGGCGTACTTTCCCACGCGCATCGTCACGGACGTCGAGTTTGCGCTGGCGGGCAGCAGACAGGGCGATCTCCGGCACATCCTGTATGTCGACGCGCCCCGGACGCTGCCGCGGCTGACGGTCACCGCGGGCGAGTCCGACATCATGGCGACGAAGCCCCCTGTCCCGTCGCTCGGGTCAGCCGCCAACGAGCACCTGACGGTCGCGGGGTACAACCACAACGACGTCATCCTCGCCGCGCCCGTCACCCACGACGGCGCGCCCGAACCGACCGCCTCTGCGGTCTCGCACTTCATCGTCGGTCAGGTGGGAGCGGCGACGCGCCCATCGGTGCAGGTCCGCACCGGGCGAGCGTCGGACGCAACGGTCCGAGCACGCCTCAAGGACGCCGCGCGATGAAGGGCAGGGCACACACCATCGCGCCGTTTGGCGCGGTGGTGGCTCGCGGCGGCGGTGAGCCTGGCCACCCCCGGAACCGGGCTCGCCGCCGACCGCGCGCGGAGCGCGTTCATCTCGACGCTGGTCCCGTTCCTCCGTCACATCACTTCGGAGCCTGCGAGCCGACGCTCGCGCTTCACGGCAAGGGCAGGTACCCGATGAAGCTCCTGGCCATCGTCCTCGCGGTCGCTGCGGCGTACGCGATGAGCGCATCCGCGGCCGTCGCCCGCACCGAGACTCCGCTCGACACCCCCGGCTCGTTCCCGGCCGTCATGCGGAGTCTCGTCACGATCGACGCCCCGATGCCGGCGGACGTCAGCGGCGTGCCCGCGGAATGCCAGCGCCTGAGCTACTACCGCTACCGGAACGCATCGGGTCCCACCGACCGGCAGGAGGCCGACGCGATCCTCGTCGGCATGCCCGGGATTCTCGGGGGCGCGGCATCGCTCGAGATGAACGCGCTGCAGGTCGTGCAGCGCGCGGCAGAGACCGGGCGGAGCGTCGAGTACTGGGCGCTCGACCGACGGACGAACTGTCTCGAGGATCGTCGTGGACTCGACGCCGCCAAACGCGCAGGCGACATGCGGCGCGCCGTCGACTACTACTACCGCGGCGCCTCGATCGACGGCAAGAAGTTCGCGGGTTGGGGGCTGTCCAAGAAGCTGCGCTGGCTGAAGAGCGTCGATCTGCGCCAGGTGCTCGAGGACGAGCGCGCCGTGATCGTCGACGGCCTCCCGGATCCGCACGTCCGCGAGACGAAGACCTTCTGCGGAGGGCACTCGCTCGGCGGGTTGATCACGGGGCTCTTCCTGGCATGGGACTTCGACGGTGACAAGGCGACGTCCGACGATGCCGGCTCCAGGCTGTGCGGCGCCGGATCGTTCGCCCTCGACACGCTCGTGACCGCCGATCCGATCGGGCTCCAGACGCTGCCGGACGTGAACCGCCTCCTGCGCTTGCCGATGGGACTTGGCCACAAGGGCATCTCGGGATTGATCGCGCGCGGCGACATCCCGAGGCTTGTGGACTTCGGGTTCATCAACCCGCAGGTGATCTCGCTGCTGTCCGCTGTCGCGCTCAACGCGAAGCTCGCCCCCCAGGCGGACAGCGCGCCACTCATCGCCAGCGTTCCTGACACCCCGTCGGTGAAGGCCGCTCTGCGCTTCTTCCACTCCGGCAACGGTGAGGATGCGAGGGCCCCGGTGCCGCTGCTGCGACGACAGCACCTGACCGGCGAGGCGCTCCTCGGCGCGTTCATCGACGACAACACGCAGCCTCTGGCGTTCACCGAGGCGAGCATCGGGATGTATGACGACGGCCCGCTGCTGCGCAAGCGCTATCCGTTCTCACCGAACGCGACGTCCGATCCGATCCTGGGCTTCCAGCTCGGCTCGCAGCCTCTGGTCGTTCCCGCTGGCAACGAGCTGCGTGGGTGGCGCCGGTACGACGAGTCCCTGCCCGACCATCGCCGCGCGAACGGGGCTCCGGTGACGAGCGCGGCATCCGAGGTCACCGACATCCGCGACATCGAGCGAACGTTCGGCGAGGGGCCGCTGGACTTCGTCGAGGCCTACTTCCCGATGCAGCTCGTGGTCGACGTCCTGTTCGGACAGGCCGGCGATCGCGGAGGGGATCTGAGCAGCATCCGCTACCCGCAGGCTCCGCGCGGGATGCCCCGTGTGACTCTGCTCGGTGGGGAGAGCTTCACGATGCGGATCCTGAAGGTCGGTCTGCGTGACCTGCCGTCCGATCTCCAGGTGATCCCGGGGTATCAGCACCTCGACATCGTCACGGCGTCTCCGCAGCAGCCCGGCGGGGGCAAGGAGCCGGTCGCGGAGGCCGTGACGGAGTTAGTGATCGAGCACATACCGGCCGCGTGAATTGGACGGTCTTCACGACGCTGACCGTCGCCGGCGCCGCTGAACACCATCAAGGGGCCGCAGAGCGTGATGCGGTCGCTCGACGGCGGGTCAACCTGGTCGACCTCAGCTCGGACGGCCGTGGTCGGAGCGAGCCACGGCACCGATCGCAGAGGACCACATGGATCGCGGCGCGATCCGCTCGCGGCGGTCAGCGTGGGGCCGGCCGGTGGCTGGTATCCGGAGTCTCTCGGCGAGCTGGGGGCTGGCCGGATGTGGCACGCATCTCGCGCAGCTGCTGGCGGACGGCGCGTGCGAACCGCGGATAGCTCGTGCGCTCAGTGAGCTTGCCGTCCGGGGTGTAGACGAAGTGCTCGACGCCGCGGGCGCGGGCCATGTCGCGACCCCTCGTGTGCGCCTCAGCCTGCGTCGCCGCCGATCTCGATGCGCGTCCGTTGCCTTCGGGGGTGTTGATCCACTTCTGGCCGTCGTAGGTGGTGTGGATATCTCCGTGGGCCATCTTCCGTTCTCCTACGAGGTTTCTGACGCCGCGTCGGTACCCCTGTGCATGCGATGTGAATCGCGACTCGGAGCGCCGGTCAGACGAATCTGATCGACCGATCACGGCCCGGGTTATCCCAAGGGCGCGCGGGTAAGGGCCAGCCATGAGCAAGAGCGCCCTGATCGTCATCGACATGCTCAACCGATACGACCACGAGGATGCCGAGCCGCTGCGTGCCTCCGTCCGTGAGGTCACGCCGGTTCTGGCCGACCTCATCGAGAGCGCCTCAGCGCAGGACGCGCTGGTCGTGTACGTCAACGACAATCACGGTGACTGGACCGCTGGGCGCTCGGCCATCGCACGGGACGCGCTCGCCGGACGGGCCCCGGAGTTGGTCGAGCCGATCGTCCCGGGGCCTCAGACGCCGTTCCTGGTGAAGGCCCGGCACTCCGCCTTCTACGCCACGCAGCTGGAGTACATGCTGCGCGAGCAGGGCGTCGAGCGGGTCGTCCTCACCGGGCAAGTCACCGAGCAGTGCGTCTTCTACACCGCGCTCGACGCCTACGTCCGCCACTTCGGCGTCACCGTGCCTCGTGACGCGGTCGCGCACATCCATGGAGACCTCGCCGAGGCCGCCCTGCGCATGATGGAGAGCAACATGCGCGCCGACATCGTGGATGCGGCCGGCGCATTGGACGCTCTCCGTCAGTGAACGACGACGCAGGAGACCACATGGAGTTCCGCTCGCCACCGTGCTCGTGAACCTGTCTGGAAGCCCGATCACGGTCGGGCAGGCCGAGGACCGCAAGTTGCTCTGCCGATCGCAGTCCTCCCGGTGTCTGGCCGCATACGTCTACGCGGCCGCCGGTCAAGGCGAGTCGACGACCGACCTCTCGTGGGACGGCAGACGATGATCTACGAGAACGGCGTCCTCCTCGCCGAGAGCGAGCGATTCCCTCAGGGCGACCGCCGATCCGTCGCAGACGTCGACCACTGCCGTGCCGACACGTGCCTGCCGTTCGTCTAGAACGGTGGGCTTGCAGGTACCGGGAAGTGTGACGCGTTCCCCAGCGATCTGAGATGCGATGACGAGATGGACGGGTACCTTCCGGGCGTGCCCGAGGTGGATCTTCACGGCCATCGCATGAGCTATCGCCTCGCGGGAGACGGTCCCGCGATCCTGCTGCTGCACGGAATCACATCTAGCTCCCGGAGTTGGGCGTCGGTGATCGAGCCGCTCGCCGACCAGGCGACGGTGATCGCGCCCGACCTCCCCGGCCACGGCCAATCCGACAAGCCGAAGGGCGACTACTCGTTGGGGTCGTACGCGAGCGCGCTGCGCGATCTGCTGGCGGTGATCGACGTGCCGCGCGTCACGGTCGTCGGGCACTCGCTCGGCGGCGGCGTCGCGATGCAGTTCGTCTACCAGTTCCCCGAGCGTGTTGACCGGCTCGTCCTGGTCTCCAGCGGAGGACTGGGGGAGGAGGTGAGCCTCGCGCTTCGCGCGGCCACACTGCCGGGCGCCGAGCTGGTGCTGCCGGTGCTCTTCGGTCCATGGGCGCAGACGGCCGGACGCGTGGCGGGCACGGTCCTCGGACGCCTCGGCGTGCGTTCGAGCGCGAATACGCGTGGGCTCGTCGACGGCATGGCTTCGCTCCGCGACGGCGAGGCACGCCGGGCCTTTGTGCAGTCGGCGCGCGCGGTCATCGATGCGCGCGGGCAGCGCATCGACGCCCGCGCCCGGCTGTATCTCGCGGAGTCGCTCCCCACGATGCTCGTCTGGGGTGACGCTGACGCGATCATCCCTCTCGCGCACGGCCAACGTGCCCACGAGCTGATGCCGCACAGTCGGCTGGAAGTGTTTCCCGGCGCCGGGCACTTTCCGTTCAACGACGATCCGGAGCGATTCGTCGACGTGCTCGCCGATTTCATCGCGACCACGGATCCGAGCGACGTGGATGAGCACGACATCGCCGCGCTGCTCCGTCGAGGGGCGTGACCGTACGTGCGAGTTGCTCTTACCACTTGCGGTCACTGCTCATTGAATGATTGAGAGTTGCTGCGCTCGGGCACGGGGAGCGTCGTGAGACGCGCCGTGATCCTCCTGCTGGCTGTCGGCGCATGCACGTCGGTGGGTGACGCCAGAGCCGAGCTGCCCGATGTCGGGACGTGGATCGGCAACCGCGAGGCGGCTGCCTCGTCCGCTGGTCATCTCGCGGTGCCGTCGGAGACCTCGGACTTCCGGCTCGTGATCAGGTTCGCTGATCCTGGTGGCACGTTCGGACCGCCGGTTCCGCTTCCCGGCAAAGGCGGTTACGCCCCCGTGGTCGCGCTCGGACCGAGTGGGGAGGCGCTCGTCGTCTGGACGCCGGGCGGTCCGAACGACATCGCGCTCGCAGCGTTCCGGCCACCGGGCGGCGCGTTCGGCCCAGCCGAGCAGATCGCCACCGACGCCGCGTTTGGGGAGGACGGCCCATCGATCGCGTTCGACGCGGCAGGCACAGCGGCCGTGCTCTGGGCGAGCACGAAAGGCAAGTCGGTGGTGGTGCGCCAGCGCGCGTCTGATGGAACGTGGTCGCCGCGCGATGAGATCCGCGCGCCCAACGCGTTCCGGCCGCAGCTGGCGCTCGCGTCGTCCGGTGCGGCCGTGGCGACGTGGCGGCAGACACCGCGGATTGCGACCCGAGGGTTTCCGAAGACCCAGGTTGCGGTCGCGACACGTCCGGCCGGCAGCCGGTTCGGAGCACCACAGGTCATCGCCGGTCTGAAACGCGACACGCCGCAGGAACCGGTGCTCAACATGAACGACCGCGGAGATGCCGTCGTGGCCTGGATCGAAGACGAGCCGGAGCGCGGAGAGTTCTTCTCCGCGATCTACGCGGCGTTCCGCAGCGGCGAAGGCCGGTTCGGCCGCCCCACGCGCATCTCGCGGCGGCTCGTCTCGGGCAGCGGGCCGTCGGTCTCCGTCGGCGCAGACGGTCGGATGGTGCTCGCCTGGGGCGCATACTGGGACCGGACCGGCGAGGCGCGCATCCGCACCGCTTCGGGCCGGCTGCTGCCGATCCGGGTCGTCTCCCGTGATCTCCAGGAGGACACCGCGCCCGTCGCCCTGGCTTACGGTCAGGGCGTCGTCGCCTGGAACGACCGCGATCCCGGCGTAACACACGTCCGCTTCGCCCACGCAAACGGCGTCGGCGCCTTCGGACCGCCGGAGCACGTGCTCACCGCGCGGGAGATCGGAGGCTCACGCGCGCCGCAGTTGTTCGCCGTGCCGTCTGGGCTGGTGCTGGTCGGCCCTGGCGATCGGATCAGTCGTTCGCCGTGACCGGCCGCGCCAGTGTGCAACCTGGTCCGCCCGGCTGGTCTGCACGCGCCGAGCGCAAGCTTCCGGAAGCACCTGAGAAACGCTGAAGGCCCGCGATTGCGGGCCTTCAGGTGAAGCGGATGAAGGGACTCGAACCCTCGACCTTCTGCATGGCAAGAGCGCCCGCGGTGGGCGTCGATCTCGCGCGTCGGGCCGAGGCGGTCGGAGCGGGTGGCGGGAATGCCGTCCGATCCAGGTGGTCGCGGGGTGTTCTGGGCAGTACTGCCCTCCGCTCGAGACCGTCCCGGTGACGACTGGGCGAACGAGCGCTACCTGGGTCGCTGTAACGTTCCTCCCTCTACCAGTAAGGCATTCTTGTGCATCGGCCCCCCTCACTGTTCGCCTACTCGCCGAGAGGCGGCTTCGTCCGCCATCTGGCGCTTTTCCTCTTTGGAGTCGCGGCGCTCTCGGGATCTGCCGTCGGATGCGGGGAAACCCAGCCGGAGCACAACTGGACGGGGAAGGGCGGCTCCGACTTGCTCAGGTTCGTGGACTCAGACGGCCGCACCGGCATGCTCCACGCGCGGTTGGAGCGTGGCGAACCGGTGGTCGAATACGAGCTTCCAGGGTTCGGCGGTGGGGCGTACCTCATCGGTGTGTGGTGCCAGAGCGGGGCCGTGGACCCACGTGTCGAGCAGTACGGCGAGTTCGAGGTGCTCTACGGGGCGGCGGTGGACGAGGCGGCGTCCGTTCGGTACGCGCGCTCGACCGGCGGTCATGCCTTTCTCCGGACCCGACGTCTACCCGGCCTTCCGCTCCGTTGGTTCGCCGGGCACCTGCCCGCAGGAACGGTGCGGTCGCTGAACCAGGTCGAGGCGATCGGGCGCGGCGGGCTCGAGCTCGGCTCGCCGCACTACAACCGCGGCGACGGGACCTTTCCCGCCCTCGATGGAGCATGGGAGCGCCGGAGCCCGAAGGAGCGCGGCCCGCGCCCGCCGGGCTTGAAGTGCCGCCGCGGCGGCGGGTAGGACCCGAGGAACGCGAAAGGCCCGCGCTTGCGGGCCCTTCGGTGAAGCGGATGAAGGGACTCGAACCCTCGACCTTCTGCATGGCAAGCAGACGCTCT
>JAEMSV010000123.1 GCA_016462625.1 Solirubrobacteraceae bacterium
GGCGGGAACGGGTCCAACGTGCCGGCCGCCGGGAACACGGACACCGTCGATCGCACCGCGACCCCGGTCTCGATCGGGCGGCTCTCCGCGAGCAAGCGGGCCGGCCGCCACAGCGTCCGGTTCACGGTCTCCTGCCCGGCGGGCGAGGCCGGCGGGTGCACCGGCGAGCTGCGGCTGACCACGGCGTCGGCCGTCTCCCTCGGCGGCGTCAAGGTCCGCGCGCTGCTCGGCACCGCGAAGTTCTCCCTGAAGTCCGGCGAGCGCAAGACGCTCACGATCAAGCTTCCCGCAGGCGTGCAGCGCCTCGCGGGGAAGGGCCGGACGCTGCGCATGAGCGTGGCGGCCACGGCCCGCGACGCGGCGGGCAACGCCGCGGACTCCGGCGCCCAGCGCAGCGTGCGACTCGCTCGCTAGCGCCGTCCGACCGACCATCGGCCCGCGGCCCCGCGCTCTCACCCGCGCGGGGCCGCCGGTGGTTCAGCCCCCAATCCACCCCACGCGCCGCAATCGCTAGCCTTTCGCCCCGATGTCGAGCCGCCAGGACGAAAAGAAGAAGCGCCGCGAAGAGCGCGAGGCGCAGGAGCGCGCCGCCGCGCAGTCGAAGAAGCGCACCCGTCTGGTGCTGATCGGTTTCGGCGTCGCCACCGTGCTCGCCGTCGTCGTGATCGCGGGCGTCCTCATCGCCGGCTCAGGCGGCGACGACGAGTCGAAGGCCTCGACGACCGCCGCCTCCGGCGCCGCGGTCCCCGCACGCGAGATCACGGACTTCGACGAGGCCGTCAAGGCCTCCGGCTGCACGTTCAAGGAGTACCCGAGCGAGGGCTCGACCCATCAGGAAGAGCCGTTCACGGACTACAAGACGAACCCGCCCACGTCCGGCACGCACAACCCGGAGCCGGCGCAGGACGGCGTCTACGACGCGGGCAACAGCCCGGAAGTCAACAACTGGGTCCACACGCTCGAGCACGGGCGGATCCTCATCCAGTACAAGCCGGGCACGCCGAAGAAGACCATCGACCAGCTCACGACCCTCACGGGCGAGAACGTCAACGGCAGCCCCGGCTACCACATGGTCCTCATGGAGAACACGACCGACATGCCGTACGAGGTCGCCGCCGTCTCCTGGACCCGCACGCTCGGCTGCAAGGACTTCGACGAGAAGGCCTTCGACGCCATCCGCGCCTTCCGCGACAAGTACGTGGACAAGGCGCCCGAGCTCGTCCCGTAGGACGAGCGTCTAGTCCCGCAAGGGAGCCTGCGGTGCGCACCGAACGGGTGTGTCACCGTGTTGAAGACGACGATGCGCCGTGTCCTGCTGTCCTTCGCGGTCGTCATCGGCGCCCTGGTGTGGCCTGCTGCTCCCGCAACATCGCAGCGGCTGCCCGACGCGCCGAAGGTGACCGAATTCGAGATGTCCCTGTCCTCGCCCGCCCGCGCGGCGGCCGCGGGCGGATCGATCGTGCTGCCCGCGACGCGGCCGCGCACGCGGTTCGACCTGGTCGGGCTGCGGTGGTCCGACCGCGGCGACGTCGAGGTCCGGATGCGCGTGCGGCGCGATGGCGGGCGCTGGAGCGCCTGGCTCGACCCGGGCCACGCCGAGAGCGGTGAGCGCGGCACGCCGCCGATGTGGACGGGCGGCAGTGACGAGCTGCAGGTCAAGCTCAGCCGCCGCCCCCACGGTCTGCGCGCGCACTTCGTCGACGTGCAGGAGACCAAGCGGTTCGCTGCGCGCGCCGCCGTCGCGAAGCGCCAGGTCAACGGCGCACCCGCGATGGTGATGCGTGAGCAGTGGGACCCCGACAATGAGTGCGCGCCGCGCTCGAGCTCCGGCATCGGCGAGGTCAAGTACGCCTACGTGCATCACACGGTCTCGTCGAACCTCTACGCGCAGGCCGACGGGCCGGCGATGGTCCTCGCGATCTGCAAGTACCACCGGAACTCGAACGGCTGGAACGACGTCGGCTACAACTTCCTCGTCGACCGGTACGGCACGATCTACGAGGGCCGTGCGGGCGGCATCGACAAGGCCGTGGTGGGCGCGCAGGCGCAGGGCTTCAACTCGGTCTCGACGGGCATCTCGAACATCGGCTCGTTCAGCTCGGTCGGGCAGACGCCCGAGGCGCTCGCGGCCAACGCGAAGCTCATCGCCTGGAAGCTCGGCATCCACGGTGTCCCCGTGACGGGCGAGGTCACGGTGAAGTCGGCTGGCGGCGCGTCGAGCAAGTTCCCGGCGGGCCAGATGGTCACGCTGCAGCGGATCAGCGGCCACCGCGACACCGGCGAGACCGAGTGCCCGGGCTCGGCGCTGTACGCCCAGCTGCCGGAGATCCGGCGGCTCGCGGAGACCGCGCCGGCGGGTGTCCCGCTCGGCCCGGTGACCCCGGTGCCGGGGACCGTCTCGATCGACGCGCCGAACCACACGATCGTGTTCGGGCAGACCGCGCAGGTCGGCGGCCGGGCGATGACGGTCAACGGCAAGGCGATCTCGAACGCCGAGGTGCGCGTGCAGGTCCAGACCGCGACGAAGTGGCAGACGACGGTGAAGGCGACCACCGACGGCAACGGCGCGTGGGCGGCTGCGCTGCCCAGCTCACGGACCCGCAGGGTGCGTGCGGTCGTCTACAGCGCGGGTGCGCGCGCAGCGACGTCCTCGTCGTTCTCGCTCGCCGTGCAGCCGCTCATCCAGGCGAAGGCCGCCAAGCGGGTCGTCGCCAAGCGCCAGCTGACCGTCACCGGCCGGGTCCGCCCGGCCAAGGCGAGCCTGATCCTCGAGATCGCCCGCGAGGGCAAGGACAAGAAGTTCCACACCGTCGCGCGCATCCGGGTCAAGGCGCGCAAGGGCAGCTTCCGCGTGAAGACCCGGTTGAGCCGCCCGGCGCTGCACCGGCTGCGGGTCACGTTCCGCGGGGACAGGACGAACGCGCCGACGCGCTCCGCCGATCTCGTGCTCCGGGCGATCCGGGCCAAGAAGACCGGCGGCGCGCAGGCGCGGACCTCGCGCGTCCGGCGCTAGCTCTCGTACTTGAACGAGATGGCGAGGCGGACGCGGTACCCCGTCACCTTGCCGTTCTCGATCGTGACGTCCTGGCGCAGGACCTCTGCGATCCGAAGATCGCGGACGGACTGCCCGGCCGTCTCCACCGCAGTACGCGCGGCGGCCTCCCACGACTGGTCACTAACTCCGATGACCTCGGTGACGCGGTAGACGCTGTCAGCCATAGTGATGCGCTCCTTGGGGGTTGGCGCTTGCGAGACAACCGTCCCATGCCCGGTTGCGCGGTGCCAAGAACCAACCGTGTGGCGCACGCGCACCTTTTTGCGATCCGGCCCGTTGGAGTGACATGCGCTCAGTACTCGTCGCGGTTCTCCTTTTGCTCGGGCTGGCGGTCCCCGCCGTCGCCCAGCAGACCTTCCCACCGAACCACCTACGGTTCTTCGCGGACCCCGGGGCCGAGCGCGCGCTGATCTCGGCAGAGACCTCCGCGGGCTCCCTGGTAACGCTCCGCGTCCGCGCCGTGGCCGACGGCGCGATCCGGCCACCGGAGGCGCGACGTCGGGGAACGATCGTGGGGACGATCTCGCTGAACGTCGGCAAGCGGCAGAAGCTCCGTGCCGGGGCAAACGGGCTGCTGCTGCACAGCGGTGACCTCCGGGTGCGGGTAGTCGACGGCGAGCTGCGCATCCGTGGGATCCCCCGGAAGACGCGATCGGTCGAGCTCGAGTTGTCGGCCGGAATCGTGACCCGGGCGAGCTGCCCCGCCGAACCGACCTTCTCCGCGACCGCATCGCGCCGCGGCGCAGATTCGGCGACGACGGAGTCCTCGACCCGCTGCTTCTGAGGCGAACGGCGTTCCTGTGTCGTCATAGCGACACCGAACCGCCGTTCGGCGCGTCAGGGCTCCTTCCAGCCGCCAGTCTCCCCGCGGTACAGACCCTCGCCGCCGAAGACCATCCGCACCGTCCGCCAGAGGATCGTCGCGTCGAGCTTCAGCGAGCGGTGCTCGATGTACCAGAGGTCGAGCTCGATCCGCTCGGCCCACGGAAGCGTCGCGCGCCCGTTGACCTGCGCCCAGCCGGTGATCCCCGGGCGGATCGCGAGCCGGCCGCGCTGGCGGTCGGTGTATTGCTCGACCTGCACGGGGACGGTCGGCCGGGGCCCGATGATCGCCATCTCGCCGCGCAGGACGTTGACGAGGTTCGGCAGCTCGTCGATCGAGGTGCGCCGCAGGAAGTCGCCGACCTTCGTGATGCGGCTGTCGCCCTCGTCGACGGCCAGGCCGGCGCCCATCAGCTCGGCGCCGTCGACCATCGTCCGCAGCTTCATCACGTCGAACGGCTGGCCGTCGCGGCCGATGCGGCGCTGGCGGTAGATCGGGTGGCCGCGGCTCTCCAGACGGATCGCGACGATGGCGGCCAGCACGATCGGCGCGGTCACCAGCAGGGCCGCGCCGGAGACGGCGATGTCGAAGGCGCGGCGCAGCACCGGCGTCAGATCAGGCCGACGAGATCCGCCGTCACAGCGACGACGAGCGCCGCGCAGACGAGCATCGTCGTCGCGACGAGGACGACAGTCGCAACCACGGCGCGGGACGCCAGGCGGACGGCGCGCGTGCCGGCATGCCGAGCGCGGACGGGCATCTGCCCTTCGAGGACGAAGAGCAGGATCGCGCCGACCAGCCCCGGACCGTAGGCGTCCTGCTCGGCTGCAGCCACGCGATCGCGCCAGCGCAGCGTCATGGCGTTCGCCTCACGGCGCGCGCGACGGGCTCGGCGGGGCAGATGGCGGGCGCGATCCTCCCAGTAGGCGAGGGCGTCGCGGGAGTCTTCGAGGCTGAGATCGCCGGAGGACGTCACCCCTCCAAGGTACATGGCCGGTGGGCCCCGATTTACCGCGTGCCCTCGGGCGGATCCCAGCCGGCAGGTGTGCCGTGGCGGAGGTGATCGAGCAGCCCGAGCGCGATCGACGCCTCGGTCAGCACGTAGTACCGGGCGACGAGCAGCGGGCGCGAGCGGACGGCGCCCCCGGCCACCGCGGCGGCGAGCAGGGCGACCTGCGCCGCCAGCAGCATCCGGGCGAGCTTGGAACGGCGAGCGAGGACCAGGGTCGCCGCGAGCAGCTTTGCGTGGAGGAACGGACCGGCGTAGCGCAGCAGCCGGTGGCTGAAGACCTGCCAGGCGTAGGCCGCCGAGTACCCGCTCGGGTCGAGCAGGCCACCGCGCAGGACGATCGGCCAGGCGTGGCTCATCATGCGCCGCTTGCGCTTCAGCTCGCCCTCGATCGTCGGGACCATCTTCTCGGTGGCGCGGGCCTCGGGAACGTCGATCGCGCGCCGGCCGTTCTTGACGACCTGGAACGGCATCGCGAGGTCGTGGCCCATGACCGGATCACAGCGGACGTAGGCCTCACGGCGGACCGCGTAGATCGCGCCATTCCCGGCGGTCACGCTCGAGAGCGCAGACTCGCGGGCGCGGATCCCCATCTCGTAGCGCCAGTAGAGCCCTTCCTGGTTGGTGCCGTCCTCCGCGCTGACGAAGGTGACGCGGCCGCACGCGTAGCCGACCTGCGGGTCGGCGAGTGCGGCGACGAGCGCCCGCAGCGCGTCGGGCTCCCACTGCGCGTTCGCGTCGGAGAAGGCGAGCAGCTCACCGCGCGCGGCGTCGACCCCGGCGTCCTGTGCGCGGACCTTGCCCCCGCGGGGGAGGTCGAGCACGCGATGCGCGCCGGCGGCCTGGGCGGCGACCACGGTGCCGTCGGTCGACCCGTCGCTGGCGACGATGACCTCGAACCGGTGTGGTGGGTAGTCGAGGGACAGCGCGTTGGCGACCTTCGCGGCGATCACCGAGTCCTCGTTGTGCGCCGCGAGGATCAGGGAGACGAACGGGAGCTCGGCGTCGGGGATCGCGGGGGTCCGCGGGGCGGTCCGGCCGCGGGTCAGGACGACGAGCGCAGCGGCGTACCCCGCCTGGGCATAGACGAGCAGACCGGCGGTGATCCACATGAGGGCACGCGCGAGCACGGCGCACCATTCTGGGGCATCGGGCGCTCTAGGGGCGGAGTGGTGCGGGCGCGGGCGTGGGTAGTGTCCGCGACGTGTTGCTCAGGATCGCTCGCGCGGGGGTGCTCATCGGCGCCTCGTTGTTCGTCGTCGGTGCGTGGATCGGCTGGTACGAGCCGCCGTTCCCAGGCCTGCCGAGGAGCCCGGCCTACGAGTTCGCCGGCCCGGTGGGGGAGTGGGCGTGGCTCGGTGTCGCTCCGTTGCTCGCCGCCTGCGTCGCGCCGTTCACTCGGCCCTGGCTGCGGTGGCTGTGGCTCACGCCCGTCCCACCGCTGGTCGCGGTCGCCATCGTCGCCACCGTTGATCCCTTCTCTCTCGTGGTGTTTCCCTTCTCGCCGCCCTTCAGCGAACGCTCGGCCTGGCTGCTCGTCTCGGGCGCCGGCGCTGCACTCGCCTGGGCCGCACTCGTGGTCGCGTGGTGGTGGACACGGCACGGGGCCGAGCAGACGTCCCGGCGCTGGCAGCCGATCGCCGCGCTCGCAATGATCGTGCTCGTCGCGATCGCGGTGCCCGCGCTGCGCGGGCCGCGGAACCTCGAGGCAGAGCGGGTGGCGGCACGTGGTGGCGCGGACGAATGCGAGCCGTCGAGCCGGCTCGACGAGGTCCGGGTGGAATGCCGCGACCGGCTCGGGCGCGAGCCCCGCTGCGCTGTCGAAGTGCGGTGCCACGACGGATCGCGCAGCGGGCAGACAGGGGGCTACGACACCGCGCCGTAGAGCTCCAGCGTCCGCTCCGCGATCGGCCCCCACGCGTACGGGCCGGCCGCCGCGGCCTGTGCGGCAGCCGTCAGCTCCTCGCGCGTCACGGCATCATCCAGCAGCCGCCGCAGTTCGGCGTGGAGCGCAGCGGGATCGCCCGGAGGGACGACCGCCGCCGCACCCTGCGCCGCGACCTCACCGAAGCCGCCGACGTCGCTCAGCACCAGCGGGGTCCCGAAGCCGAGGGCGGTGTAGAGCACGCCGGACTGGTCGATCTCGCGGTACGGCAGGACGACCAGCTCGGCCCGGCGGAAGCACGCGGCGGCCTCCGCGTCGCTGACGAAGCGCGGCACCCAGCGCACCCCGGCCGGCGCGCGCGCCCGGAGCTCCGTGATGTCGATCCGCGGCATCCCGACGACCCAGAGCTCGGCATCGGAGATCCCTTCCCACGCCTCCAGCAGGACGTCGAGCCCCTTGTACGGACGGATCAGGCCGAAGAAGAGCACGACGGGGCGGTCTGGCTCGGGGAGCTCGGCGGGCAGCACCGGATCGACGTGGGTGAGCGCATCGAGCACCCCGTGCGGGATGACGTGGACGAGCGCCGGGTCGAGCCCCAGCTCCCCGATCAGGCGACCCCGCCCGTGCTCGGAGTGCACCACGACCGCATCCATCCGCTCGTACAGGCGGCGCTGGGCGGCGCGCTGGCCGGGGCTCGGCTCGCGCGGCAGGACGTCGTGCGCGGTCAGCACGCGGGGGCGCTTCGGCAGGAGGTGGACGTCGAGCTGCTGCAGCGCGAGCCACTGGAAGTGCACGACGTCGGCGTCCCGCGCAGCGCGGCGGTAGCGCAGCATGTCCACGGGATGCTGGGCCACCCGCGCCATCCGGCGGCCATGCGGAGGCGCCGGCAACCGGTAGAAGCGCTCGACGCGCTCGTAGCCCTCGGCGGCCGGGACGTCGCCGTAGTCGAACGCGCTCGTCTGCAGGCGGACTTGCGCGCCGGCACGGGCGAGCGCCGCGCAGAGCGCGTGGTCGTAGGGCGGCGTGTAGGCGGCGGGGTCGACGATGTCGATACGCACGGTCGGGGAGTATCGCGCGCCCCGGGGGTGTGACCACAAAGCGAACCGGCAGTGACGATTACGGTCACACCCCCTGACCGTGACACCGCACGCCCCGGCGCGGCGCGGCAGTATGGCGGGCGCATGTCGTCCGTCCCCGTCGAGGTCACGTACTGCGTGGTCAACACCGAGCAGCGCCAGTTCCTGCTGCGCTGCCTCGACGCGATCGCCGAAGAGCGCGAGCGGCTGCCGTTCCTCACCGAGGTCCTCGTCCTCGACAACGCCTCGCGCGACGGGTCCGCGGGTGCCGCGCGCAATCATCCTGCGTGCGACGCGCTGATCGTCAACGAGCAGCGCCGCGGCAAGGGCGAGAACGACACGACCCTGCTGCGCCGCGCGCGCGGGCGGTTCTGCCTCCTGCTCAACGAGGACTCCGAGCTGAAGCCCGGCGCGACCGAGGTGCTGCGCGACGCGCTCGTCAGCGACGAGCAGGCCGGGGCCGCCGGCGCGCTGCTGCTCACCCCCGACGAGCACCAGCAGCCCTCCGCCTGGCGCTTCCCGACTCCGGTGACCGCCGCCGTTGGCGCGCTGTTCCTGCACAACCTGTTCACGGTGCAGAGCCGCGGCACGAAGACCCGCAAGGTCGACTGGGCGCAGTCCGCCGCGCTCATGGTCCGGCGCGACGCCGCCGAGGAGATCGACTGGTTCGACCCCGCGTTCTTCGTCTACTCCGACGAGGTGGACTTCTGCAAGCGGCTGAAGGACGCGGGCTGGAGCACGCTGTACGTCCCCGAGGCGATGGCGATCCACCACGAGCAGCTCACGACGGGCACGGTTCCGGAGCGCCGGATCGTCGAGCTCTCGCGCAACCGCGACCGGTACATGCGCAAGCACCACAGCGCCGGATCGGCCGCCGTCGTGCGGTGGCTCACCGCTTGGACGTACGCGCTGCGGGCGCTCGCGGCGGTCGTCCTGCCGAGCCACAGCAGCAAGCGGTACTGGCGCCACGTGACCGCGACGCTGCATCCGGAAGAGGGCGAGGGACTACGCGAAGCTGCGTACGACCACAACCGCGGGGGTAGACGGCTGTAGGCGATAGACCGTAAGGTGGCGGATCGTGCGCCTGTTCCTGACTGCTCTCCTACTGCTGGCGGCCCTGGCCCCCGCCGCCACCGCTGCGCCGATCTCCCAGAAGGGCAAGGTGCGGCCGTACATCGTCAACGGCGTGGAGCGCGGAGCGCCTCTGCCCTGGCAGGTCGCCCTCGTCAAGGTGGACAACGGCGGCGTGCCGGTCCCGTTTGACGTGTTCTGCGGCGGCACGATCCGGGACGCCACCCACGTCATCACGGCCGCCCACTGCGTGCCGGATACCAGCGCCGGGGAGATCGCGATCGTCGCCGGCCTCGACCACGTCGCGGACCAGTCGAGCGTGCAGGTCAAGGTCGTGTCGGCCATCACCAGCCACCCGCAGTACCAGTCGCCGACCGGGAGCAACAACGACGTCGCGGTTCTCACGCTCAGCTCCGCGCTGACGGCCAGCGCCACCGTCAACAGCGTTCCGGTCGTGACCGCGAACGCGAACCCGACAGGTGCGTCGCTGATCATCTCCGGCTGGGGGCTCCTGAGCGACGGCGGGTCACAGCCGTTCCGCCTCAACTGGGCCGCCATTCAGGGTCAGCCCGACTCAGCCTGCTCGCAGTACGGCAGCTCGTTCGTCACCGGCACGATGCTCTGCGCGGGCGCGTCCAACGGCTTCGGGATCATCGACACCTGCCAGGGTGATTCCGGCGGTCCCCTCGTCGGCAACGGCGGGAGCTTCCCGCTCGTCGGCGTCGTCTCCTTCGGCCGCGGATGCGCGCAGGCCGGCTTCCCCGGCGTCTACGCGAACCTCACGAACCCGGATCTCAACGCGTTCGCCAAGGCGGCCAGCCCGGCACCGCGCGCCGAGCCGTCGAGCCCGACCACCATCGGCGGCACGCCGGCCGTCGGCCAGACCCTCACCTGCCAGGAGGGCGCGTGGAGCCAGGCGCCCACGTTCACCTACGACTGGCTGAGCGGTGTCCGCGGCGCGGACGGCAAGTTCACGGACGTGCGCGATGAAGGCACGGGCAAGACGCTCGCGCTGACCGCCGCCCACAACGCCCGCTTCGTCGGCTGCACCGCGACCGCCCACAGCGCGGGCGGCCACCGGGCGTCCACGGCCAACGTCGTCGGCCCGATCACGAC
>JAEMSV010000037.1:0-3851 GCA_016462625.1 Solirubrobacteraceae bacterium
GGCTCGAGCTCGTCGAGGGCGTGGAAGATCGCGCTCGTGCCCTGGACCTTGCGCTCGCCGATCCGCAGGCCCGGCACCGTGCGCCGGCCGAACGTCGCGCGCATGTACGCCGCGTGCATGACCGGCGGGAGGTCGACCTTGTCGTACGCGACGCCCTTGTACCGGGCGGCCGCGAGGACGGCCTCGCACGGATGCGAGTCGCTGAAGACGTAGAACTTCGGCTTCACGTCACGAGGGTCCCACACCGGGCCCCGATGGTTCAACCCGAACGGTTGACTACCGGACGGTGAAGGTGGTGTTGACCGTCTCGACGGCGTCGTCGGTCTCGATCGTGAAGTACACGCGGTACTTGCCGGCCTTCAGCGTCTTGTGGCCGACCTTCGTGCCGAGCTTGACCTTGTTCTCGCCCGCCTTGAGGCGGAGCGTCTGCCGGGCGGCGGCGACCCACTTGCAGCGGCCCTTCTTCTTCTGGCAGAGCTCGTATTCGACGTAGACCGCCTGCGAGGCGGGCAGGTCGAGGCGCACGTCGACGGTCTTCGTCGCGCAGCCCTTGCGGCAGATGCTCGCGCTGCCGCGACGGCGGATGTCGAACGCGACGGGCGTCGTGGCCTCCTCCTCGCCGCTCTCGTCCCCGTCATCGCCGGAGCCGTCGTCCCAGCCGGGGTCGGACGTGTCTCCGCCACCGTTGTCGGGCGTGCCACCGCCGCCTGGCGGATCCGTCGGAGGCGTGCTTCCACCGCCACCACCGCCGGGTGGCGCAGGCGGAGGGGGCGTGAGGCCCAGGGCGAGGGCCGCGTTCAGCCGTCCGCCCGTAACGGACTTGCCCGAGAAGGCGGCGCGCGATTCGGCGCTGCCGAGCAGCTTGGCCTTGACCTGGCTCGTGGTGAGCGACGGGTTCGAGGCGACGATCAGCGCGGCGGCCCCGGCGACGTGCGGCGAGGCCATCGACGTTCCGTCGAGATACGCCCACGTGTTCGTCGGATACGCGGAGGCGATGTCCACGCCGGGGGCGAAGAGATCGACGCTCGCCGCGCCGTAGTTCGAGAAGCTCGCCGCGAGGTCGCTCGAGTCCGACGCGCCCACGCAGATCAGGTTCGCGTTCGGCAGGTTGCACGGGTACTCGGGCGTGACGTCGTTGTTCTGGCCGTCGTTGCCGGCGGCGACCACGTAGAGCGTGTTGGGGTGCGCGTCGATGGCCTGCTCCATCAGCGCGGAGTAGCCCGGCCCGCCGAGGCTGGCGTTGACCACGCGCGCGCCTCGGGCGCCGGCGTAGTCGAAGGCCTGGGTGACGGTCGAGTTCGTGCCGCCGCTGCCGTCGAGCGCCTGGACCGGGAGGATCCGCGCGTCCGGGGCGACGCCCGCGACGCCCTGGCCGTCGTTGGCGGGGGCGGCGATCGTGCCCGCGACGTGGGTGCCGTGGCCCTCACTCGCGTTGGCGTTCGACGGGTTGTTGTCGTTCGCGCGGAAGTCCCAGCCGCGCCAGTCGTCGACGAAGCCGTTGGCGTCGTCGTCGAGGCCGTTGGTCTCCTTGCCGCCGCCGCGCTCGCCCGCGTTCCCGGTGACCCGCGCGGTCAGCTCCGGGTGGTTCAGCTGCACGCCGGTGTCGACGACGCCGACGGTGACGCCCGTGCCGGTGGTCGTGTTCCAGGCGGTGGTGACGTCGATGTCGGCGTCGGAGGTTCCCGCGAAGCCGTTGACGGTCTGGCCGGTGTTCTCCAGGCCCCAGAGGACGCCCCAGAGCGAGTCGTTCGTGGTGCTGTGCACCGGTGCGTCGACCTCCGCGGACTTCACGTCGGGGTCGCGGTTCAGGTCGGCGAGCGCCTCGGCGAGCTGCCCAGCCGGCGCACGGACGACCTCGGCGTCGGCGAAGCCGAGGTTCTCGACGTGCTTCACGCCCGCGTCGGCGCGCACGTCGGCCCGCTCGGCCGCCGTCAGCCCGGGCTCGCGGATCACGATCAGCTCGCGGACGCCCTGGTCCTCGAACTGCTGCGGGGTCACGGCGCTCGCCGCGGCCGGCGCACCGAGCAGCACGACGGCCGTGAGCAGACCGGTGACGCGGTAGAGACGGGTGCGCAGGCAGTGCACACCCTGAGCGTCGGTGCGCCAAGCCTCCGGCTATCGCCATTGAGCCGGGAGCGGACGGTTTTCCGAGGATTACGCTGTGGGCATGTGCCGCAACATCCGAACGCTGTACAACTTCGAGCCGCCCGCGACCGAGGACGAGGTCCACGCGGCGGCCCTCCAGTACGTCCGCAAGATCAGCGGCTCGACGAAGCCGTCGCAGGCGAACGCCGAGGCGTTCGAGCGGGCGGTCGCGCAGGTCGCCGCCGTCTCACGCGAGCTGCTCGACTCCCTCGTGACGACCGCGCCGCCGAAGGACCGCGAGATCGAGGCCGCCAAGATGCGCGCCCGGGCCGCCAAGCGCTACGCCGCAGCCTGACCGGACGGCGTCAGGCCGGAGCGCCGGCGGTCTGCATCAGCGCGGCGGCGGCCGCGATCCGGTCCGCGTCCTCCGGCAGCCACCCATCCTCGTAGCCGAACACCTCGCGCACAGTGCGCGCCCGGAACCCGGTCGACAAGATCTCCAGCCGCTCCGGGCCCACGAGCGCGGGGTGCGGCAGCCCGCAGGTACCGGCCAGCGCGAGGAGCTCGGCGCGCAGGATTCGGATGTAGTTCGCCGCCCGCACGGACTTCAGCTCGGGGTCCAGGCCCGCGGTCAGCCAGCGGTTCTGCGTCGCGACGCCCGTCGGGCAGCGGTCGGTGTGGCAGCGCTGTGACTGGATGCAGCCGATGGACAGCATCGCCTCGCGGCCGACGTTGATCATGTCGCAGCCCATCGCGAAGGCGAACAGCGCGGCGCCGGGCAGACCGAGCCGGCCCGAGCCGATGAACACGATGTCGTCGGCGAGTCCCGCGCGCGCGAAGCTCGTGTAGACCCGCGAGAACCCCAGCTTGAACGGGAGCGCGACGTGATCGGTGAAGGCCAGAGGCGCCGCACCGGTCCCGCCCTCGCCACCGTCGATGCAGATGGCGTCGGGCCCGGTGCCGGTCCGCGCCATGTGCGCCGCAAGCTCGTCCCAGAACATCTGGTCGCCGACCGCCGACTTGATCCCGACCGGCAGCCCGGTCGCATCCGCGATCCGCTCGACGAACTCGCAGAGCTCCGGGACGGTCTGAAACGCGCTGTGGCGCGGCGGGCTGATGCAGTCCACTCCGGGCTGCACACCCCGGATCGTCGCGATCTCCGGGGTCACCTTGCGCCCCGGCAGCATGCCGCCGAGCCCTGGCTTCGCCCCCTGGGACAGCTTGATCTCGAGGGCCCGCACCGGGGCCGCGGCGACGGTCTCCTGCAGGCGGGCGAGGTCGAAGCGGCCTTCTGCGTCGCGGCAGCCGAAGTACCCAGTTCCGATCTGGAAGACGAGCTCGCCGCCGTGGCAGTGCGCGGGCGCGAGGCCGCCCTCCCCCGTCGTCTGGAGGCAGGGCGCGGCCGCGGCACCGCGGTTCAGCGCCTCGACGGCCGGCCCGGAGAGCGCCCCGAAGCTCATGCCGCTCACGTTCACGACCGAGAGCGGGCGGAAGGCCCTGGCGCGACCGTGGGCCGCGCCGAGGACCTTCAGTGCGGGGACGAGATGCGCCGGCGGGCTGCCCGGCCGGCCGGGCTCGGGCGCTGGCCAGGGGCGCGGAGCGTGCTTGATGACGAGGTAGTCGTCGACCTGCTCCATGTCGTTGTCCGAGCCGAAGCCGAACGTGTTGCGCTTGGCCTTCGACGAGGTGTAGACCCAGGCCCGCTGATCCCGGGAGAACGGGCGCTCCTCGTCGTTGGAGGTGACGATGTACTGCCGCAGCTCGGG
>JAEMSV010000037.1:3951-37290 GCA_016462625.1 Solirubrobacteraceae bacterium
TCCTCGAACGAGCCCACGAGCAGCGCCGACAGCATCGCTCCGGCGAGCCCGATCAGGAGCCACGGGAGCCGGTGCCACAGGCGCCGGCCGATCGGCTCCTCCGCGGCCTGGCGGGCCGATGCGGTACTCGCGAGATAGCCACCGAGTCGCGCGAGGTCCTCGTCGTGCTCGGCCAGCAGGACCCGGAGCATGCGAGCCGGCGGGATCAGGCCGACGAACGTGCCGTCGGGTTCGACGACCGCGAGGCTCGACTCGCCGCGCCGCACCATCGTCCACGCCGCGCGCTCCTGGGCCTCCCCCGGCCCGACCGACGGCGGATCAGCGTCCATGAGCTCCCCGATCCGGGCATCGGGAGGCGCCGCGAGCAGGCGCTCGATCGTGAGGATGCCCGCGAGCCGGCCGTCGGCCAGGACCGCGATGTCGTTCGCGCTGTCGAGCCGCATGCCGGCCAGCCCGGCGCGCAGGTCGCCGGCCCGGTCCTCGGGGGCGGCGAACGGCACCCGGCTCGTCGCGTGCTCGGCGGCGACGCCCAGCAGCTCGCCGGTTCCTTCGGAGGGCTTGGCCATACCGCGACGATGCCAGACCGGCCGAACGGTCGAGCGCCTCCAGCGCGCTCAGCGGCGCGGGCTGCCGGCGCACGCCCGCCGCGCGGGCAGCACGCGGACGCTCCGCGACGCCGTCCGCATGCCGTCGACCGTGGCGTGAATGCGGAGTTTTCCTGCGCGGCGCGCGGTGACGCGCAGCCCAGCCTCGCCGTAGCGCTCGAAGATCCGCGCATTGGGGCGAGCCGTCATCGAGACGCCCGCGCCGCGGGCGGAGAGGGTGATGCGCGACAGATCTTCCTTGGCAAGCAGCGTCGTGAAGACACCATCGCCGGCGAACCGGGGGAAGTACACGAGCTCGGCCCAGTTGCGTGCCTGCAGCACGGTCTGGAGCGGCATTCTCGGGAAGCCGCAGATGCGGTTCTCCCGGATCACGTAGGCCACCAGGGCCGGGGGGAGGGCGAGCGCGGCGCTCGTCGTGGCGGTCTCGGTCGACTGCGGGTCGTCACCCGCGGGAATGCACGTCGCGCGAACCGAGCCGTAGACCCGCTGGCCGGGCTCGATCGTGAACCTCTCGTTCCCGAACGCCACCGGGTCCGGCACCTGCTCGACGACGGCATCGTCCGCCGCGGGAGTCGCGCCCGAGCGCCGCAGCAGATAGACGGACACCGACGACGCGGTTCCACCGGGGCACGGCACCGCCCAGCTCACGGTGACCTTGGTCATGCCGAAACCCCCACACCGGCGGCCGTAGAGCGGCAGCGTGATGCAGTCCCGTACGGGAGCGCCGCGCTCGAGCGTCACGGTCGTCGCGGCCTGCGCGCCGGCGCCGGCGGGCGCCGCAAGCGCCACCAGCGTCGCCACCACCGCCGATCTCGCCATCGCACGGCCGCGGGAGAGGGTCATCGTCATGTCTCCCACCGTGGCACCGCCGAGGGGTTCGCGCATCAGGACTCCCCCGGGCGATGCGCGCGGAGACTACGGACGGGCGGGCTACTGCCGCCGGGCCAGCTCCGCGGCGGCGCGCAGATCCAGCAGCGTGCGATCGCTCATCGCGCCGAGGAGCGCGGTGGCCTCGCTCAGCACGTACGGGCCGGCGGCGTCGGTGACCGGCCGCAGCGAGCCGGTGAGCATCTCGACGAGCACCTCGCCCGGGCTCTCTCCGGGGAACGCGTCCTCGGGCAGGAGGTCGAGGATGTTCGCCAGCAGGTCGGTGAGCATGAAGCCGGTGCGCAGGACGGTCTCGACGAACGCGCGGACGTCGTCCTGGTCGTCGGGGAATGGGCCGGGGGTCGGTGTGTGCATGAGAGAGCTAGGCCGTGGCGCTCGAAATCTCGCCCCCGTCTTCAAGTCCGCGCCCCGCGTGCCGAACCCCGCGGGCATGAGTCGTCTGCCCGCCGCCCTCGCCGCCGTGCTCGTCCTCGCGCTGCCCGGCGCCGCCCGGGCGGCGACGATCCCGAAAGCCAAGCTGCGCAGCGCACTGGCCACGTCCCGCCTCGACGAGGGGATCCCCGCCGCGTCGGCGGCGATCGTCCGCGACGGGCGGGTCGTGTGGTCGGCGGCGGTCGGCCGCGCCGTCGACACCGACGGGGTCCATCCGCGTACCGGCCGCCCCACCGCCCGCCGGAACAGGCCGGCCCGGGTCACCACGCGCTTCTCGCTCGCCTCCGCGTCGAAGACCTACACGGCCGCGCTCGTGCTCAAGCTCGTCGACGAGGGCAAGGTCGTGCTCGACGAGCCGCTCGCCCGCTGGGCGCCGGCGATTCCCGGCGCCGACCGGGTCACCGTGCGGATGCTGCTCGACCACACCACCGGCTACCCCGACGTCGAGACGGAGAGCCCGCTCGCCGAGCAGCTCGACATCGGCGGCGGCTACGACCCGAACCAGGCCTGGAACCGCGCCGAGATCCTCTCCCGCCAGCAGGCGCCGAGGTTCCCGCCCGGCTCGAAGTACGAGTACTCGAACTCGAACTACCTCCTGCTCGGCGAGGTCCTGGAGCGCGCCAGCGGCGGGAACGCCGACAGCGAGCTGCAGCGCCTCATCGCCGGGCCGCTCGGCCTGCGCGAGACCACATACGCCACGCGCCCCGGCCTCGCCGCCAAGATGGCCCGCAGCTACGAGTACTCCGACGAGACCTACAACGACCACTGGGCCGGCGCGAGCGGGGTGCCGACCGACCTCGTCGGGCCCGTGTGGACCGACGGCGGCGTCGTGACCACCGCCCGCGAGGCGGCCCGGTTCTTCGACGCGCTCAACCAGGGGCGCCTGCTCTCCCCCGCCACGCAGCAGGCAATGCTCACCCCGTCGGCGCCCGGCGCCGGCGAGCGGTACGGCCTCGGCACGTACGCCTACGGCGAGGCCGGCCGCACCTGGCAGGGCCACGACGGCAACTACGGCGGGTACCAGAGCCAGGTCTTCACCGACCGCGCCGGCCGGCTGACCCTCGCGGTGCTCGTCAACTCGGACGGGGACTCCGCCGAGACCGTCTTCAGCGCACTGGCGAAGGTCCTGGCGCCGCGCTGAGCAGCGCGGCGCCCAAGACTCACGGCGTCCGGTTGATCAGGACCGACGCACGGAGGGGGCCGTGCGTCGCGATGTCCAGCCGTCCGTCTCGGTCGTAGTCGGCGACGACCGGCGTCTGGGGAAACGCCGTCACGACGAACGACCCGGTCCGCTTGGGCTTGACCGTCCCGTCGCCGGTGAACATGACCATCGCCGGGCGCAGCGGGTTCGCGACGTCCGAGACCACGACGTCCTTGTTCCCGTCGCGGTTGAAGTCCGCGATCGCGAGGCTCGTCGGGCCGGCGCCGCCGAACTGCAGCTGCGACGACGTCGCGAACCCGCCAGAGCCGTCGGCCAGACCGGTCGCCAGCGTGAAGCTGAACGAGCCCACCGCGCCGACGTCGTCGAAGCCGTCGCCGTTGAGGTCGCCGGCCGCCACGTCCTCAGGGATGAACCCGACGAGCGGAAGGTTCCCGGTCGAGTTGAACGTGCCGTCGCCGTTGCCGGTCAGCGCGTAGATGCGGCCGAAGAGCCCGTCGACCGCGTAGAGGTCGATGTGGCCGTCGGCGTTGATCTTCGCCTTCGTGATCGCCGACATGACCCCGGCGCCCTGGGGCTGCGCGGGCGGGCCGACGGTGAATCCGCCGCTGCCGTTGTTCTTCCAGGTCTGGATGTAGGTGAACGTCGGCGCGGCGATGTCGAGGTCTCCGTCCTCGTCGAAGTCGCCGAGGATCGGGTTGAGCTGCCCGCCGAGCGTCGCCGAGAACGAGCGCACCACGCTGAAGGTGCCGTTCCCGTTGCCGCGCATGATCACGATGCTGCTGATGGTCATGCCGACGAGGTCGGCCCTGCCGTCACCCGTGACGTCCCCCGCCGCGAGCGCCTGGACGCCGATCGCGCCGCTGACCGTCTTCTTCGTGGGGAACTCGCCGTCGCCGTTGTTGAGCTGCGCGATCGGACCGGAGAGCGAGGTCAGATCAACCGTCGCGAGGTCCGCGTCCCCGTCGTTGTCCCAGTCCGCGGTCACGCTGCCGACGGGCGCGGGGCCAGGACCGGAGATGCTTCCCGTGAAGTACGACGCCGCCGGCGCGAACGTGGGGTCGGCGGCCGAGGCGGCCGGTGCGCCAGCGAAGATGCCCGCCAGCGCGGTGCCGGCCAGCAGGCACGCGAACGCGCCCCGGCGACCCGAGATTGCAGATGCCATGGATACTCCTCCCGTTGTGACCCTCCGCCCAGCACAGTGAAGTACCAGACAGTTCTTCTCTCTTTGCGGAGTAACGTACCACTCGTTTCTCCACTGTCAACATGACTGCACCCCCCAGCCCTCGCCGCGCGCTGCCGCGCGGCCCGCACTCGCTCTCGCGTGAGGAAGTCGCCCGGTCCCAGCGCGACCGGCTCCTGGCCGCCTTCACCGAGCTCCTGGCCGAGCGCGGGTTCGCCGCGGTGACGATCGGCGAGCTCGCGAAGCGCGCCGCGGTCTCCCGGGCGGCGTTCTACGAGCACTTCGCCGACAAGACCGCCTGCCTGAACGCCGCCTACGCCCAGTTCGCCGAGAACCTCGTCGCCGCGATGACGCCGCCCGACCTGGAGACGATGAGCTGGGACGGCTTCGTCGAGCACGCGCTCGGCGGCTACCTCCGCGCCATCGAGGCCGACACCGTCGCGGCGCGCGCGTTCATCATCGAGATGGACGCCGCCGGCCCCGACGCGCGGCAGCGGCGCAACAACGAGGCGCACGTGTTCGCCCGCATGTTCGGCGACCGCCACGAGGCGCTGCTCGCCGAGCGAGGGAGCGGCACGCGGTTCCCCGAGCCCGTCTACCTCGCCATCACCCTGGGTGTCCGCGAGCTGGTGCGCGAGACCCTCATCAACGAGGAGAACCCCCGGGTCACGGCGCTGATGGACGACATCGTCACCACCATCACCGCCCTCGTCGAAGGGCCCGGCGCCGCGCAGGCACGCATACGGGGCTAGTCGCGCTCGCTTTCGGGTAGAAACCGGCGCAGCTTCGGCACGGACGCCCGACATCCACGCACCCTGGGGGCCGCTCGTGCGACGTATCTCCGCAGTGACCATCGCCGTCTTCGCCGCGCTGGTGGTGGCGGCACCAGCACAGGGCGCACCGCCCAGGCTGGACGTCTACACCGGGGAGATCCAGGCCGGACAGCTCTCGAAGCTCGTCGCGCTCGGCATCGACCGGCACGAGCTCGACGTGCGGCGGGTCGCCGGCTCGACCGGCGCCAAGGGCAAGGTCCGCGTCGAGACGATCCTCAGCGGCCAGCAGGCCGCTGAGCTGGCCCGCGACGGCATCGAGCTGGCGCCCAAGGAGATCGACGGCGAGACCGTCGCGCAGCGTGCGACCACGCTCGCCGCCGCCCCGGGCGGCGTCTTCCGCAAGTACAGCGGCGCCGACGGCCTGAAGGCCGAGTTCGAGCAGATCGCGCGCGAGAACCCGCGGATCACGAAGCTCGTCACCTACGGCAAGACCACGCAGGGCAAGGACATCGTCGCCCTGAAGGTCACCCGTGATGCGCGCTCGGTGCGCGACGGCAAGCGGCCCGCCGCCCTGTACATCGGCGCGCAGCACGCGCGTGAGTGGATCACCCCCGAGATGATCCGCCGGCTCACGCGGCACATCGTCGGCGGGTACAGCCGCGACCGCCAGATCCGCAACCTCGTCGACAGCACCGAGCTGTGGTTCGTCCCGGTGTACAACCCCGACGGCTACGACTGGACCTTCGAACCCGATCAGCGGCTGTGGCGCAAGAACCTGCGCGACAACAACGGCGACGGGCAGATCGCGCCGGGCGATGGCGTCGACCTGAACCGCAACCTCCCGACGAAGTGGGGCTACGACAACGAGGGCTCCTCGCCCAATCCCGCCAGCGAGACCTACCGCGGCCCCAGCGCCGGCTCCGAGCCCGAGACGAAGGCGTTCGACGCGCTCGAGAAGCGGGTCGGCCCCGAGTTCCTCGTCAACTACCACTCGGCCGCCGAGCTCCTGCTCTACGGCGTGGGCTGGCAGGTAGCGACCCCGACGCCCGACGACGTCCTCTACGAGGCGATGGCCGGCGACGACGCGAAGCCTGCGATCCCCACCTACGACCCGGACATCTCCGCCGAGCTCTACACGACGAACGGGGAGACCGACGGGTTCGTCACGGAGAAGCACCACACGCTCGCGTTCACGCCCGAGATGGCGACCTGCGAGACCGCGGCGAACTCCGACCCCGTCGACACGTGGTTGCCCGAGGACTGCGGCAGCGTCTTCGAGTTCCCCGACGACGAGGCGCTGGTCCAGGCCGAGTTCCAGAAGAACATCCCGTTCGCGCTGTCCGTGGCGAAGTCCGCGGATGACCCGGACGACCCGGAGTCGGCCGTCGGCCGCAAGGCCGAGGACTTCCGCGTCGACACGTTCGACGTCTCCTACGGCGACCCGCAGACGGTCGCGGTGACCGCCAAGCGGGCGCTGCGTCACGTCGAGCTGAAGTACCGCATCAACGGCGGGCGGACCCGTGACACGAACGTGCGGGCCTGGCGCGGCGGCGAGAAGTACGGCGCCGAGAGCGACCTCTACTACGAGGAGCTGCGCGGCCAGATCCGCGGGACCCGCCCCGGCGACAAGGTCGAGGCGTGGTTCACCGGCGAGAAGTCGCGCCGGGACGTGCGGTCGAAGTCCTTCACCTACACCGTGAAGCAGGACTCGCGGGCCGACGTGCTCGTGATCGCCGACGAGGACTACAAGGGCGTGAACCCGACCTACCCGGCCGGCACGAACGCGCCGAAGTACGCAGCCGCGCACGTCGCGGCGGTCCAGGCGGCCGGCCATCGCGCCGACGTCTGGGACACCGACGCTCAGGGCGTGCCGCACGACCTCGGCGTCCTCAGCCACTACAAGGCGGTCCTCTGGTACCTCGGCGACAACCGCATCACGCAGGAACCCGAGGACGAGCTGATCAGCACGCCGTTCGGCGAGCTGCCGGACATCGGCGTGGCCGAGCGCGAGCAGTACCTGACGCTCGCCGTGCGCGACTTCCTCAACGAGGGCGGCAAGCTGATCCACGCCGGGGAGACCGCGCAGTATCAGGGCCTGCCCGGGATCAGCGACGCCGTCGGCGGGCTGTACTACGCGCTGAACGGCGACGAGCAGGCGGAGTGCGTCATCAGCCGCGATGACCGGTTCTTCGACGACTGCCTGATCCTCGCCGACGACTTCCGCCAGTACTGGCTGGGAGCGTTCACGCGCACCGACGTGACCGACCCGGACTCCGTCAGCGCCATCGGGCCGCCCTTCGGCACCGGCACTGCGACACTCGGCGGTCCGGTGGTCGAGGGCGACAACCCGCTCGACGAGGCGGGCGCGTTCCAGGTGACGAGTGACGTGCTGCCCGTCTCCGAGTTCCCGCAGTTCGAGAGCAACGCGGCGGCGGAGTACCCGCTGGACGAGGGCAGCCCGATCGCCCCCATCGAGGGCACGCACTACGCCGGAGCGGTGCATCAGGACGCGTCGTACATGCGCCTGAAGAAGACGATCGACCTGACGGACGCGACAGCCGCCGAGCTGCGCTTCCAGCTGTCGGTGAACACCGAGGCGAACTACGACCACGTGATCGTGGAGGCGCACACGGTGGGCCAGGAGGACTGGACGACGCTGCCGGACGCCGGCGGGGCCACGACGACCGACCCGCCCGCGGAGTGCGCGGCGGACGGGTTCCTGCTGACCCTGCATCCGTTCCTCGGCCACTACCTCGGCGGCGCGGACTGCACGGCGCCGGGCAGCAGCGGCACGTGGAACGCGTTCACCGGCGCCGGCGACTCGTGGAACCCGGTGGCATTCGACCTGTCGGCCTACGCGGGCGACCAGGTCGAGGTCTCGATCTCCTACGTCTCGGACCCGAACACCGGCGGGATCGGCGCGTTCGTCGACGACACGTCGGTCGTGGTCGACGGCGCCGTCACCGAGGCCGACGGCTTCGAGGGCGCGACCTCGACCTGGACGGTCGACGGCCCGCCCGCGGACAGCCCGCCGAACCAGGGCGACTGGCAGATCGGCGAGCGGCTGCTGAAGTTCAACGCGGCGACCGCGACCGACGACAGCGTCCTGCTCGGCTTCGGGCTCGAGCAGCTGGCCGATGCCGGCGAGCGGGCCGAGGTCGTCAAGCGAGCGCTGGACGGGCTCCTCGGGTAGTCCGCGACGGATCGGGTCGAGTTGAAGTCGCTATGCGACGTCAGATCGACCCGATCCGAACTCACTGGGTCTCGGTGACCAGCGACGAAGCGCCGCCGGCCCGGGCCCGATAGGCCACGCGGTCGGCGGTCGGCGCCGCGACGGTCGCGGTGAACCGGCCCGCGCGGTTCGGGCGGACCTTCGCCCGGATCACGCGGAAGGGCCGGCCGCAGTCGGTGCGGCGCTCGATCCGTACCGCGCCGCGGGCGCCGCGGACCCGGCCGGTGACCGTCACGCGGCCCGCGCGCTGCACGATGCGCTCGAGCACCACCGGGCGAACGAGCGCGACCGAGCCCGAGGCGTCCCCGCCGAAGGCCGCCTGGTACCGGGCACGCGCGGGGTCGCGCGGCGCGGCGACGACGTCGGAGAACAGCCCGCCCTCGGTGACGACGGGGCGGGCGACGACGCGACCGCTGCCGACCAGGCGGATCTCGACCTGCTGTCCGGGCGACGCCCCGCGGGCGACGCCCCGCAGCGCGACCTGACGATCACCGGCCGGGGTGACATCCAGAAGCCGGACAGGGCGCGTGGCCGCGCAGTCCAGCGGGCCGGGACCGGCGTCGGACGCCGCGCGCACCGGGGTCGGGAGCGACGAGGCGGCCGTCGGGGCCCCGCCGCCGACCACGACGACCCGGCGGGTCGTCGCGTTCTGGTTCGCCCGGTTGTAGACGGTGAGCTCGACGGAGTAGGTGCCGGGCCCCGGGAAGACGTGACGCGGCGTCGGTCCCTCGTCGGCGAGCGGGCGGCTGCCGTCGCCGAAGTTCCAGTCGTAGCGCCTGATCCCGACCGGGTCGGTCGACACGCGCGCGTCGAACTGCGCGGGCTCGCCGGGCGCGACGGCGTCGGGCGCGATGAATGCGGCGCGCGGAATGGCGGGCGGCGCCCCGCCGAGCACGTACGCGGCACCCGCGCGCTCACGGCCGAGCGCGGTCGCCCCGGCATCGCCGACCAGCAGCGAGCCGACGCCGGTGCGCAGGACGTCACCGGGCCCCGCCAGCGGCGGCGGGACGGCGCCGGCGCCGCCGATCACGAACCCGTCGGCGCCGAGCGCCCCGAGGTCCGTGGGCCGAGCCGCGGCCCGCCCGAAGACGACCGTGGCGTCCGCGGTGCGCCCGGCGATCGCGAGGTCCGGGAGCCCGTCGGCGTTCATGTCCCCGGGTGCCGCCAGGCCGGCGCCGATGCCGGGCCCGCTGATCGCGTACCCACCGGACCCGAGCGCACCGAGCGCGACCCGTGACGTCGCGGTCCGCCCGAAGACGACCGACACGCGCCCGGCGCCCGGCGCGCCCACGGCGATCTCGGCGCGCCCGTCGCCGGTGGTGTCGCCGAGGACGGCCACCGCATCCCCGCCGGAAGCGCCCGCGCCCGGCGCGTCCATGCGGAACCCGTGCCGGCCGAGCGCGGCGAGGTCGACGTCCCGCGTCCGGCTGCGATGCCCGAAGACGACGTGGACCGAGCCGGAGGACGACCCGTCCGCGTCGGCGCCCGGCGCGCCGATGACGAGGTCGGCGATCCCGTCGCCGTTGACGTCGCCCGCTGCGAGATCGTCGCCCGTCCGGTCGCCGGCCGCGGCGCCGTCGACGCGGTAGCCGCGGTCCCCGAGCGGTCGCGCCAGGTCGATCGGCGCGGTGTCGTCGAGCGCTCCGAAGAGCACGTACACGGCGCCGGCCAGGCTGCGGCCCCGCACCGTGGCGAAGGGCGCGCCTATCGCGAGGTCGTCGCGGCCGTCCTCGTTGATGTCTCCGAGCGGCACGGCGCTCCAGCCGAGGTGGTCGCCACCCGCGCCGTCGACCCGGAACCCGCGGAGTCCGAGGTTCTCCAGGTCGACGCCGGTGCGCTCGCGCCCGCCGAACACGACGTACGCGGTCCCCCGCCCATGGATCCCGTCGCGCGAGGTGTCGGTGTCCCCGACGACAATGTCGTCGATGTGGTCGGCGTTCAGGTCGCCCGCGGGGCTCACCACCACGCCGGGGCCCGCACCGTCGGGACTCTCGCGCCGGGTCCCCTGGATGTGGACGGCGGCCGGGCCCATGCTCGCGAGGTCGGCGGTCCCGGTGAGCGATCCGAAGACGACGTACGCGCCGCCGTGCGTCCCAGCCGGCTGGTCGGCGAACGGCGCGCCGAGGAGCACGTCGGGCAGCGCGTCGCCGTCGAAGTCCCCCGCGGCAGCCACGTCGTACCCGGTCCCGGCGGCACGGGCAGGGCCGTCCAGCCGCAGCTGGGACTCGCTGCGGAGGTCGACGGGACCGACCGGCGGCGGCGTGGAGAACGCCGGCGCGGTCAGCAATGCCGAAATGGCGAAGCTGATCCCAACCAAGCGGACCATAAATCGGCGAAGACCCTCTCAGAATCCGACCAGCCGATGCGTCAGTTCCCGGCCGAGGCGCGGATCAGGGCCGTGCGACGACCGCGCGCAGCTCGCGCCGGCCACTGATTCCGAGCTTCACGTACGAGCGACCGAGGTGGTTCTCGACGGTCTTGGGCGTCACGTAGAGCTCGCGCGCGATGTCGCGGTTCGTCAGGCCGCCCGCCGCCAGCTCGGCAACGCGCCGCTCGCTCGCGGTCAGGGAGTCGACGCCGGAGAACTGGAGCTTGCGCGGCGTGTCGCCCAGCGAGGCGAAGGCCTCGATCGCGTGCTGGCGCAGCGCGGTGGCACCGCAGGCGTCGGCGAGCTCGGCGGCGCGCTCCAGCGGGGCGCGCGCGTCCGTTCGGCGGCGATCGACCCGCAGCGCCTCGCCGAGGCGCCGCAGCGCGTGGGCCAGGGTGAGCCGAGCCGGTGACGGCTCGAGCAGGTCCACCGCTTCCTCGAGCGCGGCGAGGCGGCGGTCGGGATGCAGCCGCGCCTCCAGCATCAGGGCCTCGCCGATCTCCTTGGGCGCGCCCCACCGGCGGGCGGTCGCCAGCTGCTCGGAGGCGAGCTCGCGGGCTTCGTCGTCGTCGCCCAGCCGCTCCGCGGCCAGCGCGAGCAGCACCCGCCACGGCACGGTCACGTTGGCGGCGCCGGCACGGGCTTCGGCGTCGCGCAGACGGCGCGCGTGCTCGCGGGCGATCGCGGGCTCGTCCCGCGCGAGCGCGAGCGCCGCGTGCGCCTCGACGAGCCGGGCGACGGGGACGGTGTCGACCGGCGGGAACGCGTCGTGCGCGGCGAGCACCTCGCCGGCCGCGTCGAGGTCGCCGCGCTCGATCGCGCAGAGTGCGGCGAAGCGCGTGGTCACCGCCCGCATCGCGTCGGCCATCGGGCTCGGCTCGGCCAGGCGGAGCGCCTGCAGGCACGCGGCCGCCTCTGCGTCGCAGCGCCCCAGGTCACCCAGCCGCCAGGCGAGGTGCGCGGTCGCGCCGGCGATGGACGCGAAGTCGACCGGCGAGCCGCCGGCGGCGAGCAGCGCGCGGGCCCGCCGGATCTCGGCCTCGGCGTCCTCGATGCCGTCGGCGTTCGCGGTCGCGGCGGTTGCGATCGTCCAGGGCACGATGCTCGTCGCAAGGTCCGCGCACAGCGCGCCGCCGGCGAGCGCGCGGCGGCCGAGCTCGACCACGCGGACCGCCGGCTCGCCACCGTTCAGCGCCCGCTGACACAGCATCGAGAGGAGCATGCGCGCCTCCACGCTGTCGGCCTCGAGGTCGGCGAACTGCGCGAGGTGCCGGCCCGAGCCGGGCAGCCCCTCGAAGACGAACGAGGAGAGCTGCGCCAGGCGGGCGTCGAGGATCAGGCGCGAGCGGTCGTCTGCGGGCCAGTCGGCGAGCACTCCGCGGACCTCGTCGGCGGCGGCGACCGGCCCCTCGAGCGCAGCGGTCGCCTCCATCGCCGACGACAGCAGCCCCGCGCGGACGGGCAGGTCGTCCGCCGCGCGCGCGGCGCGCCGCAGGAGCTCGCGCGCCTCGACGGTTTCCCCTGCGCGCAGCAGGGCGCGCCCCAGCTCGCCGTCCAGCCCGGGGAGCGCCGGGTCCTCCTCGCGTGCCCGGCGGAGCAGCCGGGCGGCGGTGGGTGCGTCCCCGCCGGCGAGCGCCTCCAGTCCTGCGGCGCGCAGGATCGCGCCGCTCTCGGGCAGCGTGCCGGCCGGCGCATCGACGAGATGCCCGGCGACTCGGTCGTGGGCCGCTCCGGTCTCGTGCAGGCGCTGTGCTGCCCCGGCGTGCAGCGCGCCGCGCTCGCCCGCGTCGAGTCCCGCGAGGATCGACTCGCGGACCACCGGATGGGTGAACGCGCAGGTCGCCGCGTCCTCGGCGAAGACGCGGGCATGGCGCAGCTCTCGCATCGCCTCCGCCGCCTGTCCTGCAGGCAGGCCGGCGATCTCCGCGACCAGCTCGGCCGGGCTGCGATGGCCGAGCACGGCGGCGGCACCCGCGACGCGGACCGCCGGCGAGGACAGCCGGACCAGCAGGGCACGGGAGATCGCACTCGGGCCCAGCCCCGCGATCGCCGTGGCGGTCGCGGGATCGTCCGTCCGCTGCGCGCTGCGGGCCAGCTCGCTGAGCATCTGCCCGGCGAAGAAGGGATTGCCGCCGCTCGAGGCGTGCAGCGCGCGCACGACCTCGGGCAGCACCTCATCTCCCGCGGCGGCAGCCAGCGCTGCGATCGCCTGCTCCGACAACGGAGCGGGTGTGAGGTGGTGCCCGGCGCGGGCGGCCGTCAGCTCGACGAGCGGGCCGTCGGCGGACGCCGGTGGCCGCGTGGCGACCAGCAGCATGACCGAGAGATCCCCCAGGCGCCGGGCCAGATACGCGAGAAACCGCAGCGACGGCAGGTCCGCCCAGTGCGCGTCGTCGACGGTGATCAGGAGGGGGCGGTCCGCCGAGAGGTCCGCGGCGACCCACCAGAGGGCGTGCAGCGTCCGTGCCGTCGTGACCTCGTCGGCGCCTGAGGCCTGCGCGCGGTCGATCGCGATCAGCGCGTCCCCGGCGGGGCCGGCGAGGATGGCGTCACGCGTGTCGCCCGAGTACCGGAGCACCGACCGCTCCACGAGCTGGCGCATGACACCCCACGGCAACGCCTGCTCGGCCTCGTCCCCGACGGCCTTGAGCCGCCCGAACTCGAGCCGCTTCGCGCGCTCGCGCGCCGCCTCTGTGAGCAGGCTCTTGCCGATGCCCGGCGGCCCCTCGACGACGAGCAGCTGGCCACTGCCCGCGGCCGTCTCCATCAGCGCGTCGTCGATGCGCTCCAGCTCGCCCTCGCGCTCGAGCGCCTCCGTGGCCACGGCCCGGAATCTATCTGGGGGATCACCCCTCATGCGCCTGGGGGTCCCCCGCCGCACCATGGTCCTCAGACACCCCCAACCCCCTGTGTCAGGAGATCAGCCATGTCCCGCTTCACCCGCCCCGCCCTCATCCTCGCCGCCGTCGTCGCCACCGGTGCTGCTGCAGCCCCCGCGCACGCAATGCAAGTCGGATCCGGACCAGAGGGCCTGCGAATGCAGGAGACCAACAACACGCTGAACCGCGTGCAGCTCTCGCTCATCGACGTCGCCGGCGTCACGAAGTACCGCGTGGAGATGCCGGAGTTCGGCGGGCGCGGGCTGAACGCCGGCCTCGGCTGCGTCTCCGCGGATGAGCGCCAGGGCGTCAACGTCGTCATCTGCGAGCGGACCACCCCGCAGGTGAAGGCCAGCCTCGGGCCGATGGACGACTCGTTCAGCGTCGTTCCCTCGTTCCCCGATCCCATCGAGATCTTCGGGGGGATCGGCGCGGACACGATCACGCTGGGCGCCGGCAACGACACGCTGCTGCCCAGCACGGGCGGCGGCGGCGTGCAGGGCAACGGCGGCGACGACACCCTCAACGGCGGCAGCGAAGGCGGCCGCATCCTGGGCGGCGAGGGCAACGATCAGCTGAGCGCCGACCAGGGCACGTCGATCGACGGCGGCCCCGGCGACGACATCCTGACCCTGGCCGGCGACGGCGTGCAGGACGTCATCGGCGGCGACGGCACCGACACGTTCACCGGGCCCGGATCGGCCCGGTTCGTCGACTCCCGTGACGGCATCGCCGAGCAGGTGTTCTGCGGCCGGTTCGCGCGGAACTTCGAGTCGCGCTTCTCGCTGCGGTTCTCCCGCGCGTTCGTCGACCTCGTCGACACCCCGGACGACTTCGGGCTGCGTCAGGCCGGCTGCGCGCGCATCGACCGGGCGCCGGCGAACGAGAAGCAGTCGGTCGAGATCACCAGCTCGAAGATCCGCGTGGCGGACCGCAAGGCCGCCGTCTCGCTCAAGTGCGTGACGAACAAGGCCTGCACCGGCCGGGTGTGGGTGTCGGTCGGCAAGAAGCGCGGGACGGTCGCCTACCGGATCGCCGGCAAGACGACGAAGCGCGTGAGTGTCCCGACGGCGGGCCGCGGCAAGACCGCGAGCGTGACGGTCTCCGAGCAGGGCGTGAAGGGCAAGCGGACGATCCGGGCGCAGATCGCGACGGCGTAGCGCCCGCCCCCATCGAGCCGAACGGCGTTTTGGTGTCGCTATAGCGACACAGGAACGCCGTTCGGCGCTGTTGGGCCCTAGGCGTAAACGAGCGGGTCCGCCGGCGAGGCGAACAGCTCACCGAAGCTGCACCCGCGCAGCCGCTTGCGCCGGTACGGCAGGAAGACGGCAACCGGGTCGGCGTCGCGGTGCTCGATGATCGCCCGCGCCGCGTCGGTCATGCCGTCCGGTCCTTCGACCCGGACGTCGACGCAGATGCCGACCGCGCGGGTGTCAGTCGCCGCGCGCAGTGCCTCGATCAGCCCGTCGATCACGTCGCTGGGGTCCGGGTGGTCGTCGCCCATGTCGACCGCGACCGCGGCGACCTCGCCATCGGCAGTCATCGCCGCGGCGAACGGGAAGAACTCTCCGCGCGCGCGGATCTGATGCTCGGCGAACGAGAGCAGGTAGTCGACGAGCTCGTCCATGTCCTCACGGGGATCCATCAGCGCGCCACCGTATCCGGCAGCGTGAAGCGCTGCCGGTAGTCCCTCGGCGCCATCCCCGTCAGCCGCTTGAACAGCCGCCGAAACGACGCCGGGTCCTCGTACCCCACGCCCCAGCTGATCTCGTCGACGGGCTTCGTGCTGGTCTCGAGCATGCGCTTGGCCTGCTCGATCCGGATGCGCTGGACGTAGTCGATCGGCGTGTGCCCGGTCGCCGCCTTGAAGCGCCGGGCGAACGTCCGCGCGGGCAGGCCCGACCAGCCGACCATCTCGTCGACCGGCGACGCGACGGAGAAGCGCTCGGCGATCCCCCGCTGCGCCGCGAGGATCGCGGCGTCACCGTGGTCGGTCGGCGGGGCGAAGACCTGGAACGGCGCCTGCCCGTCCTGGTGCCACTGCCACAGCAGGAACCGCGCGACCGCCTGGGCGGTGGACGGCCCGACGTCGCGGGCGATGAGGTACAGCGCAAGGTCGTGCCACGCCGACGACGCGCCCGACGTCACGAGCCGACCGCCGTCGCCAGCGATCACGAGCGCGTCGGCGGGGCGCAGCCGGACCTCGGGGTGGCGGCGGCGGAAGTCCGTCACCGACGCCCAGTGGACAGTCGCCTCGCAGCCGTCGAGCAGACCCGTCTCCGCGGCCAGGTTCGTTCCGGTGCACGCGGCGCAGATCGTCGCTCCCCCGCCGTGCATGTCCGACAGCCAGCGGACCACGGTCGGGTAGCGCCCGCGGATCCACTCCTCCTCCGTCCCAAAGGCCATCGACGGGATGATCACGATGTCGGCGTCGTCGACCTCCGCGACGGCGCGGTGGACATGGACCTCCAGGCCGCTGGCGCTCTCGAGCACCCCCGCGCGCTCTCCGACGACCTCGACGACGAACGGCTGCTCGTCGCCCTCGACCCGGTCTTCGGGCGCCGTCAGCTCACCCACGGAGCGGAGCGCCTCGAACAGCCCGCTGATCGGCGAGGCCATCGAGTCGGGGGTGGCGAGGATGCAGACGCGCTGGGGCAATTCGAGCCGAATGGCAGAAATGGACCGGTCGTGCGAAGTATCGCTCTTCTGTGGAGACCCCCCGGCGACGACGCTGCTTCTCGTCACCCATCGACGAAGGAGCAGCACCATGGCCATCCGCACCCACGACCTCGACCCCGCCGTCCTGCGTGAGCACATGACCGGCGAGGTCATCACGCCCGAGCACCCGGAGTACGAGGCCGCGCGCCGGGTCTGGAACGGGATGATCGACCGCCATCCCGCGCTGATCGCCCGTTGCGCCGACGCGAGCGACGTCGGCGTCGCGGTCCGCTTCGCGTGTGACCGAAGCATTCCGCTCGCCGTGCGCGGCGGCGGCCACAACGTCGCCGGGACCGCGGTCTGCGACGGCGGTCTGGTCGTCGACCTCTCCGCGATGCGCTCCGTGCACATCGATCCCTCCGGCGAGACCGTCCACGTCCAAGGCGGCGCGACCTGGGCGGACGTCGACGCCGTGACCGCGCCGCTCGGCCGCGCGACGACCGGCGGAGTCGTCTCGGAGACGGGCGTCGCGGGCCTCGCCCTCAACGGCGGCGTCTCGCACCAGCGCCGGCGCGACGGCATGACGATCGACAACCTCGTCTCCGCCGAAGTCGTCCTCGCCGACGGCCGCCGGGTCCGCGCGAGCGCCGACGATCATCCCGACCTCTTCTGGGCCCTGAGGGGCGGCGGCGGGAACTTCGGCGTGGTCGTCTGGTTCGAGCTGCGCCTGCACGACCTCGGCCCGGAGGTGTTCGGCATCAACGTCGCCTACCCCGTCGAGGAGGCCGCGCGCGTGCTCGCGGCCTGGCGGGACCTCGTGGCCGACGCGCCCGACGAGCTGTCGACGGCCGGGTTCATCTGGTCGCTGCCGGATGTCGAGGAGCTGCCCGCCGAGCTGCGCGGCCGCCCGTACGTCGGCATCGGCGGGATGTGGGCCGGCGATCCGGCCGAGGGCGAGCGCATCGCCGCGCCGCTGCGGGCGCTCGGCACGCCGCTGATCGACATGAGCGGCCCCGTCCCCTACGCCGACCACCAGCGGTCGCTCGACGCGTACTTCCCGGCGGGCCTGCGGTACTACTGGAAGGCGCTGTACCTGTCCGAGCTCGACGACCAGGCGATCGCGCTGACTGCGGACTGGTCGGAGCGCCGCCCGTCGAACGACACGCTGGTGATCATCCGCCACTGCGGCGGCGCGATCTCCCGCGTGGACGCCGACGCGACCGCCTTCGGCGACCGCAGCGCGCAGTGGATGCTCAGCATCGACTCGACCTGGCGCGACGAGGCCGGCGACCGCACGAACGTCGCCTACACGCGGGCGTTCCACGACGCCGCCGCGCCGCTGTCCACCGGGCAGACCTACTTCAACTTCCCGGGACTGCTCGAGGACAACGACGCGACCGTCCGCGCAACGTACGGGGAGAACCACGCCCGGCTGGCGCGGATCAAGGCGGCCTACGACCCGGAGAACCGCTTCCGGCTGAACCAGAACATCAAGCCGGCGTAGCGAGCCCAAACCGGCCGAACGGCGGTTTGGTGTCGCTATAGCGACACAGGACCGCCGTTCGGCCTGAGCGAGGTCAGTCGTTGGCGCCCAGCACCGACCAGACCCCCGCCGCCACGAACGCGACCGTCGCATCGAGCGCGCGGGTCTGGTCGATCCCCCCGACCAGCGCCGCCTGGGTGCCCGCGATCGCCGCGGCGGCGGCCATTGGCAGCACGACCCGGACGGTGTCCGCCAGCGCGCGGTCGTCCGGGTCGACGCCGATCTCGGCGAGCCCGCGCGTCACGGCGTCGGCGACCAGCCTGTGGACGCGCATCCCGGCATCGGGCGCGCGCGGGTCGAGGAGCAGCCGCGCGCCGTCGGGCCGCTCGAAGGCGTAGGCGTACGCCGGCTCGATCCGGCCGCGGATCACCCGGAGCGGGTCGGCGTCGTCGGCCGGGAACGTCGCCGCTGCGTCGTCGACCTTCGCGCGCAGGTGCTCGAACTCGCGGGACAGCAGGCGCTCCAGCAGCGCGTCCTTGCTGCCGAAGTGCGCGTACATCGTCTGCTTCGACACGCCCGCGGCCGCCGCCAGGCCGTCCATGGTCACGTCGCCGACACCGGACTGCGCAACGACCGGGAGCACCGCGTCCAGCAGCTTCTCGTCGGTCGGGTGCTTCCGGCGCGTGCGCAAATCTTGACTCTCCGGTCCAGTTTCGATGGAGTGCACGGCATGAGTATGAAGCTGATCGTGTGGGCCCCGGGCGAAATCGGCGCGGCTGCTCTGAAGCGCGCGCTGCTGGATCCGGGGATCGACGTCGTCGGCGTGAAGGTCTACAGCCCGTCGAAGCACGGGACCGACATCGGGACGCTCGTCGGGCTCAACCCGGTCGGCGTGCGCGCGACGACCGACGTCGACGAGATCTACGCGCTGGACGCCGACGTCGTCGTGCACACCCCGAAGCCGTTCGCGGCGATGCAGGGCGGCGATTACCAGGTGCTCGCGCTTCTCGAGTCGGGCAAGAACGTCGTGTCGACCCTCTCCTACTTCTGCCCCGGCCTGGCCGGCTCGATGTCGGAGGAGCGCCCGCTCAGCGAGCAGCTCGCCACGGTCGCGACCGCGACCGGCCCGATGCCGCGCGCCGTCCGCGGCGGCCAGGCGGTCGCCCGGTTCGTGAACTCCGCGGCCCGCCTGCCGGGAGTCCGCTCGGCGGCGCTGCCGGCGATCGATCGCGGACTCGGCGCGATCGTGGACCGCTTCGAGCTGCGGCGCCCGGCGCCGCGTCGCTTCTCCGAAGCCCTCGCCGCGGGTGGGACCACCCTGCACGGCACCGGGCTGAACCCCGGCTACATGGCCGAGCAGGTGACCGTCGCCCTCGCCGGGCTGGTCGACGGCGTGCGGCACATCCACTTCGTCGAGTGCGGCGACCTATCCGAGGCGCCCGAGGGCATGTGGGTCGGCCTCGACGGGATCGGCTTCGGCTCCGAGCCGGAGAGCATCGGGCCCACGCACGCCTTCGCGCTCGGCAGCGAGATCTACCAGCCGGAGGTGGTCGCGAACGTCGGGCACTCCGTCTTCGGCCTGCACCCCGACGCCATCGACCAGGACGTCGACCTGCGCGCCCTGCCCGCCAAGGAGCGGATCACCGCGGGCGGCATCACGATCGAGCCCGGCCAGACCGCCGTCCTGAACCAGACCCATCACGGGCGCGACGAGCGCACCGGCGAGCTCTTCTACACGAACGAGATGTGCTGGTTCGTCGGGGTCCCCAACGGCTACTACTCCGAGACGGTCCCCTTCGGGCCGATGGGCCAGGGCGGCTACACGATGGTGATCGACGCCGACCCGCTCACGGTCCGCTCGCAGATGACCGTGACCTCGACCGAGCCCGGGTTCGGCGGCGTCACCGACGTCTCGGTGAACATGGTCTTCGACGCCCTCGTCCCCGCGATCGAGAACGAGTCGGGCGTGCTCATCAACGACATGCGCCCCGCCTACGACGCGGCCGACGGCACGACGCTGACGGCGCCCGATCGCTGGGCGGCCAGCCAGGCCGAGCGGCGCCGGATCGCGATCCTCGGCCGCAGCCGCGTCGCCGACGCGGTCGCGCGACTCGCCGAGCAGCGCCCCGAGATCGAGCACGTCGGGCAGTTCGACCGGGCCGCCGACGTGGTCGCCATCGGCGTGGACTGCGCGGTCGTGACCGGCGCGGCCGATGTCGCCGAGCTGCTCGCCGCGGGAATCGACGTCGTCACGGACGGGCCCGCACCCGAAGCCGTCGCCGGCGCCACGCTGCACAGCACCGGCAACCACGCCTCGGTCGTCGCCGGCCGCATGGTCAACCTGCTGTCCCGCGGGACGAGCGGCGTCAAGCACGTCCGGTACGTGGACGCGCTCGACCTCGCCGGCGCGGACGAGGCCCGCCGCGAGGCGCTCGGCCTCGGCAGCGACGTCCGCGTCGATGCCGACACCGCACTCGCCTCGATCGAGGGTCGCTCGACGATGACGGTGGATGCCGCCGCCGCGGCCGCGCTCGGCGTCGCGACGGACAGGCTGACGTTCACGACGAAGATCAAGCACCGCGTGGCCGGCAAGCAGGTCGTCGCCGTGCACGTCACGCGGACCGCCAAGCTCGGCCGGAGCACCGCGGTGACGCACGAGATCATCCGCTACCTGGGCGCCGAGCACGCCGACCGCGGCGCCGACCTGCCACTCGGCGGCTTCACCGAGGAGACCTGCATCACGGTGGGCGTCACCGGCGTGCGCGGAGCCGGCGGAACCCAGATCGAGTTCGCCAGCTCCACCGCCGACCGGCCCGAGGACCTGCTGGTCGCCAGCGCCCTGCTCGATGCCGTCGGGCCGGTGTGCGCCGCTGCGCCGGGGCTCCTGACCGTGCGCCATGAGCCCCGGTACCGCACCGACGACCGGATGCCGTCGGTGACGCGGCAGCCCGCCCTGGCCTGACCTCGCTCAGCGCGCCTGGTACCACGGCACCGCGGGGCTGGTGTCCACCCACCCCGCGAGGTCGGTCGCGCGCACGCTGATCGTGTGCGAGCCCGCCGGCATGGTGGTCGTAAACGGGCTCGTGCACGTCGCCCAGGCCCCACTGTCGACGCGGCACTCGTACCGGAGCACCGGCTCGCTGGCGCTCAGCGTCAGCGAGACCGGGCCGATGGCCACGTTGCCCCACGTCCCGCTGACGTAGGTGTCGGGCATCTGGCGGTCGACGATGAACGAGGTGTGCGCTGGTGTCGGATCCGCGTTGCCGCTCGGATCGAGCGCGCGCACGTCGAACGTGAAGGCGCCCTGCCACAGCGTCGACGCGGTCCACGTCCCGTTGGCATCGACCGGGCACGGACGGAACCCGTTGGCGTTGTAGCGGCACTCGTAGGTCACGCCGGCCTCGTTCGACGCGAACTGGAACGCCGGCGTGAAGCTCTGCGTCCGGGCGCCCGGCGTGCTCGCCAGCGTCGTCTCGGGCGGCGTCGTGTCGATCGTGGTCCCGCCCGGGAGCGAGCACGTCGACCCGGCCGCGCCGAGATCCGCGCCGCTGGTGAGGCGGTCGGCCTCGGCGAGCGACGGCTTGGCGGTCCCGTCGAGGCGGAACATGCCCTTGTGGTAGCCCCAGTAGTCCGTCATGCCGGTGGTGATGGTGATGTCCCGGACGCCGAACCACATGACGCGCTCGAGGTTCCAGCGCGCGCGGCAGCCGACCATCGTCGTCCAGCTGGAGCGCAGGTTCGCCGCCTGCGTCGCCTCGGTGACCGTGAACGGGTGCACCGGACCGCCCGTCGACCAGCCCATCTCGGTGATCCACAGCGGCGTCGCGCTGTCGCCGTTGGCAACCATGATCTTCCGCGCCGTGTCGAGCGTGGTCAGCGTCTCGCCGGGCGTCGGCGCGTATCCGTGGATCGCGATGACGTCGACGGCGTCCTTGAACCCGGGCTGGGCGTACAGCGCGGGGAGGTAGTCCTGCATCCAGATCGTCATCTTCTGCGGCAGGCCCGCGAGGACGACCTTCGCCTGCGGATCCGCCGCGCGGATGGCGGGCGCGGTGGCGACGAGGAACTGCGCGTACGCCGCGGCGCTCGGGTTGGGCCAGGCGTCGGACCCGTTGACCTCGTTGAGGACCTGCCACTCGAGCACCGGCCGCGCCGAGACCGTGGGGTTCGCCGCCCACAGCGAGCCGCCCGTGCCGTAGCGCTTGACCGCTGCCGTGACGAAGGCCTTCCACTCCGGCAGCGCGGTCGCCGAGTTCGCGGGCCCGCCGCTCGGGCATGCCCACGCGGGGCAGCCGGTCAGCACGGGGAGGATCCGGACGTTGCGCCGGGCCGCGTTGAGCACGAGCCCGTCGAAGCCCGTGAAGTTGTAGCTGCCCTTGGTCGCCCCGATCGCGCGGAAGTCGAGCGGGACCCGCCACGTCCGCACGCCCTGCGCGGACTCGCGGTCGAGCGTCGTCGTCGACGGCCACCCCCAGTCGCCGAAGCCGAACATGCCGGCGGGCGCGCCGGCGGCTTGGGCGCCAGCGGGCAGGATGAGCAGGGCAGTGCAGGCGAGCATCATGCTCGCCGCGCGGCGGAGATACGGCACGGGGACGTCCTTGTCCGAGGGGGATGAGAGCGCGCGGCAGAGCGCGCCCGATCAGGTCATCGGCGTGAGATACCCCGGCCGTCGACATCCGAGCGCACTCTGGACCGACTGCGGCTGGACGCATCCCCAGTTCGCCCGAGCGTGGCCAGAAGTGGGGGTACGGCTATCGCGGCGCGGGCTCCGGCGGCTCCCCAGCGAACGCGGATCCCTCGACCGCCGCGACGGCGGGCGACGACGCGAGGACCGCGGTGGCGACGACCGTGAACGCCACGGCCACGAGGATCCCCGCCGCGCCCAGGGGCGCCGCCGACCAGTCCTCGCCGGTCACGAGCGGCGCCGCCACGACCGGGACGACGAGCTGCATGGTGAAGACGACCGGCACCACCCGCGTGACCGGCCGCAGCTGCAACGCGGTCGTCTGGGTGAGCATCGCCACGCCGAACGCCACGCCGGTCGCCACGGTCCACGCGAGCAGGGCAACGACGTCGCCCTGATCGAGCGCGTCGGCGACGAGGTTCGACGAGATGCCGATCCAGCCGAACGCCACGCCGGCGGCGAGCGCGAGGCCTTGTCCGTGCAGGCGCGAGCGAGCCGCAAACGGGAGCACCGCGACGATGCCGATGACGGTTAGCGTCACCGCGAGGGCGACCGGGTCGGCGACCTCGTCGGACTGTGGCGGCCCGATCGCGGCGAGCATCCCGACCCCGCCGATCAGCGCGCCGACCGCAACCCAGTCACGCCGCGTGACGGGCTCGCCGAGCTGGCGCGCCCCAATGGCGAGCAGGATCACCAGGCCGAACGCGAGCGCCGGCTGGACGACCGTCAGCGGCGCCAGCAGCAGCGCGAGGACCTGCACGGGCCAGCAGACGATGCCCAGCACGAGCCCGCCGACCCAGCGGGGCCGACGCATCAGGCGGATCAGCAGCGAAGCGCGAAGGGCGTGATCGAGCGGGACGTGGCGTGCCTCCGCGGCCTGGAGCGCCACCGCGATGCTCGACATCGAGGAGGAGACGCATCCGGCGGCCGCGCCGAGAACGGTCGAGGGGTCCACGCCCGAGGCACGGTATCGCGGGGTGCGAGGAGACGGGACGTCAGGCGCGCCGCAGGCGGGAGACTGTGCCGCGCGTCCCCAGCACGAGCCCGGCGCGCAGAAGCCCGACCGCACCGAACTGGCGGATGAGGTCGAGCGTGTTCAGCTCGTCCCAGTGCTCGGCGAACATCCCGTCCTCGACCCGCCAGATGTCGATCGAGCGCATCTCGATCGACCGGCCGGTCGCGGGGATCCCGAAGAACTCGCCGCGATGGGTTCCGCGATAGGTAAACCGCCCGGCCACGCGGTCCCCGGAGACGACGAGGTCGTCCATGGTCGCGCGCAGGTCCGGCAACGCGGCGAAGAAGTCCGTCCAGAACGCCCGGTTGGCCTCGCGGCCGTCATCGACGAACGCGTTGTGATTGACGTAGTCGACGGCGACGAAGCGATCGACGAGGTCGGGGTCGTGCGTGTTGAGCATCTGCACGAAGGTGGCGGCGAGTTCTCGGTGCTCGACGATGCTCGGACGGTATCGAGGTCGCCCCATGCGCGATAGGTTCGGCGCCATGCGCCTGGGCATCGCCGATCACCTCGGCTGGGCGGTCGCCGTGACCGCGTCGGACCGGCATCACGTCGTCGACCGGCGGCGGATCGAGCTGGTCGAGCCGGGAATGTCGCAGGCGCCGATCCACCACGAGAGCCGGCGCCTCGACGCCGACGCGACCGAGGCCCTGGTCCTCGACACGCGCGTCTCGATCGCCCAGGCTGCCGCGGCCGCGCTCGACGAGCTCGCCGCCTCGCTGCCCGCGCCGATCGTCTCCATGTCGTTGCGCGCGTGGCCTCCGGACTTTCCCGACGACATCGCCGTGCTGCGCCGCTCGCCGTGGGAAGCCCGCGCGGACGCGGTGATGTACCGCCAGGAACTCTCCGAGCTCGCGCACGAGCGCGGCTGGGACGTCTGCGTCTACAGCGCGAAGGACGTGGTCGGGCGGGCCGAGCGGGTGCTCGGCGCGCGGGCCGACGCGATCCTGAACGGCCCCCGCGAACGGCTGGGACCGCCCTGGACGAAGGACCACCGGATCGCGCTGGCCGCCACGGTCGTGGCACGGTGATTTCCGGAATCGCGCGGCCGGGGTGATACTTCCCCTCACCGCAAGCGCGACGAAAGGCCGTCCAGCAATGTCCCCGCAGCCGAACATCGTCCTCGTCCACGGAGCCTGGGCCGACGGCTCATGCTGGAGCGCGGTCATCGAACGCCTGCAGGCCGACGGCTACCACGTCACCGCCCCGCAGCTGCCGGAGACGTCCCTCGCCGACGATGTCGCGCGGGTCCGCCAGGTGCTCGCGCGCCAAGACGGCCCGACGGTCCTCGTCGGCCACTCCTACGGCGGCCAGGTCATCACTTCGCTCGGGACGGACACGCCGAATGTGGCGGCGCTCGTCTACATCGCGGCGTTCGGACTCGACGAGGGGGAGTCGATCGCCGGCCTCCTCGAGGGCGGCGAGCCCACCCCCGCGCTCGCGCATCTCGACATCGACGCGCTGGGCTACGCGTGGCTGCCGGAGGACGACTTCGTGGCGCACTTCGCGGGCGACGTCGACCCGGCGCAGGCGCGGGTGATGTGGGCCGCTCAGCAGCCGCTGCACACCTCGACGCTCGCCGACGTCATGGGCGTGCCTGCCTGGAAGGGCCTGCCGTCGTGGTACCTCGTGGCGACCGGCGACGAGGCGATCCCCGCGGACGCCGAGCGGCTCTTCGCCCAGCGCATGGGCGCGACGACGGTCGAGGTCGAGAGCGGCCATGTGGCGATGGTGTCCCACCCCGACGAGACCGCCGCCCTCATCGTGACCGCGGCGAAGGCCGTCGGCGGCTGAGGCGAGCTACCGACAGGCGGACCGCTCGCCCGCCAGTGAGGCCAGACCAGCGCGGATCACCTGATTGATGTACCTGTCCAGATGTCGAAGGCCGCCCCGACCGTCCGAGATGGCGCCGAGACGAAGATCCGGCGATGCGTGTGCGCGACCTCGGGGACCGCAGCCGACCTCGTTGCCTGCACCGGCCACTCGACCGCTGTTCGCCGCGCGAGCGAGTAGAGGACGGCCGTCGCGCTGGAAACGGTGTCGCCTGTCACTCGCGCGGACAACCAACTGGCCTCGCGGCCGCCCAGTTGCGCGCTGCCTGCGGGCTGCGCGGATAGCACCGTCGACCAGCCGCTCCCGCACCGCTCCAGCCTGATCCCCTGCCACAGCTCGGGCCCGACCAGCAGCGACCTGTTGTAGGTCAATCCGTATCGACCCTCGGTGACGTACGGGAGGAACGCCCCGCCAGGAAACGCCGCCAGCTGCTCGGAAGCCACACGTCGCAGGGGATTGCACAGCTCCCGCAAGAGCGCCGGAGTGGACAGGTCCTCGACCTGATCACCGCGGCTCGTGGCGGTGTCAATGTCGGGAAGGAACGTCGCTCCGCTGCGCCAGTTGTAGAGCACCGGAGTCCTGCTCCGGCCGGTCGGACAAGAGCCACCTAGACCTTGAGATCCCACCCTGTGGAACGTGATCGATGCGGCGCCATCGACGCAGGGCGTTTCCGCCGGGAGGCTCGGGGACGTCGTGGGCGTGAATTGCCTGCCCGTGCGCAACTCCAGCAAAGAAACCCGGCCCGTTCCCGATGTCGGTGTCAACAGCAGGAAGCCGCCCCCCAGCGCCACCGCTCGCATGCCGAGTGGAGTGCGGAGCCGGTGACGCACGTCGCGTCGCGTATCCCACACCGTGGTCTGCCCATCACGATTCGTCCACGCGGCCACGCCTCGATCGTCGGTCACCGCAGCGCCCGGGACACTGGTCGCGACCGCCCGCAGCCGAGGTCCTGCGTCCGCTCCGGCTGGCGCGATCGCCAGGGAAACCGTCGCGATCACAGCAACCCTGATCGGTCGCGTCGCGTGTGCTCGTGTCCGCATGCGCGCTGGAACGGCGGGCGACGCAGAAAGTTGCTGACCGCTGGACTGCCGAGCTGAAGCGGAGAGAGAGGGATTCGAACCCTCGGTGGACCGTAAAGCCCACACACGATTTCCAGTCGTGCCCGTTCAGCCGCTCCGGCACCTCTCCTGGACCTGCAATCCCGCAGGGTAGCGACCCCTAGACCTGCCAGGCACCGCCGGTGAGCACCGGGATCTCGTCACCGGAGGCCGTCACGCCCAGCACGTCGACCTCGGGCGACCCGATCATGAAGTCGATGTGGATCGCCGACGTGTTGATCTTGTCGGTGTCCTCGGCGTCCACGCACAGCGCGTACGCGCTGCCGAGCGCGACGTGCGACGCGGCGTTCTCGTCAAGCAGCGTGTCGTAGAAGACCGTGCCGAGCGGGCCGATGCGGCCCTCGCCGTCGACCAGGGCGACCTCGCCGAGCCGGGCCGCGCCCGGGTCGCGCTCCACGATGCCGCGCATGACCTCGGCGCCCTCGTCGGCGTCGATCTGCGTCGCCCGCCCGTTCTCGAACGTGACCTTCAGGCCCCGGATGATGTTTCCCGCGACGACGAGCGGCTTCGTCGAGGTGACGTGGCCGCTGACCCGCTCGGGGTCGGGCGTGGAGAAGATCTCCTCCGATGGCAGGTTCGGCATGTGGACGAGCCCGTCAACCGTCTCGAAGCGCGCGGCGATCCACTTGGACGTCGGCAGCAGGCCGACGGTCAGGTCCGTGCCCGGGCCGACGAACCGCACCGCGTCGAAGCGGTGGTCGGTCAGTCGGCCGGCAACGCCCACGATCTTCTCGGCCCGCTCGCCCCACGCGGCCACCGGGTCGGGCTCGTCGAGGCGGCAGACGTGGAGGATCTGCTCCCAGAGCTTGTCGAGGGCTGCGGCCGGCTCGAGGTCGGGGAAGACCAGCTCGGCCCACGCCGGGGTCGGGCAGGGCGCGGCGCACCAGTTCGTCGTGCGCGCGTTGACGATCCCGATGGTCTCCTTCAGGAACGGCAGCTGGTCCTTCGCGACGCGCTGCGGGTCGAGGTCGTCGAGCAGGCCCGGCGCGACCGGTCCCGTCAGGCCGATCCGCGCGCCGTGCATGTCGGCGAGCTGGGTGAGGCGCTCGCCGTACCAGTCCGGGACGTATTCGAGCGTGTCCTCGGCGGCGTACTGCACCCGCGCGCGCTTGATGTGGAGATCGAAGTAGGTGACGTCGACGAACTTCGCGCCCGCCTCGTAGGCCGCGACGGCGATGGCCCGCGCCAGCGGCTCCTTGCCGGGCTCCGCGCCGACGGCCACGACCTGGCCGGGCTGGACGTTCGCCCCGAACCGGACGATCAATTCCGCGAGTCGCTGCACCCCGTCATCACTCATGACGGGCACCCTAGAACAGGAGCTACTTGACGGTGAACGCCTGGGTGAAACGCTGCGTCCCGAGCTTGACGGAAGCGCGCCAGCTGCCCTTCGCCAGGCGCTTGCCCCAGAGCGTCGCGCCGACGGTCAACGCGTTCGCGCCGGGCTTGCCGATCACCGAGCGGGTGACGTTCGTCCGATAGGAGCACCTGCGCCGCACGCAGACCTTGCGCTCCAGCACGAACTGCACCGTCGCCTGCTCGGTCAGCGTGTAGCGGAGCGTGACCGACGACGGCTTGCACATGCGCTGCCTGGCCTTGCAGCCCTTCACGGTGCTGCCGATGCGCTTGAGCGCGGTCAGGCGCGGCGTCGCGAGCGGCGTCGGCGCCGGGACAGGCGCCGGCGTGACCGGCCGCACCGGCGGCGGCTCGGGCGAGCTGTCGCACGCATTGCCGATCCCGTCGCCGTCGGCGTCGGCCTGGTCGCCATTCGGCCTGCCGGCGCAGTTGTCGCTCCCGTCGACGATCCCGTCCTCATCGGTGTCCGCCACGCCCGCCGGTGCGTCGAGCGCCGCCCGCAGGGAGAGCCGGCCCGCCGCGACGGCGTAGCCCTGCAGCCAGGCGCGGCGCGTGACTCCGGCCAGGAGCTTGCTCTTCGCCTGGGCCGCGTACAGCTCCGGCTCGCGGGCGAACATGAGCGCGAGCGCGCCCGCGACGTGCGGCGCCGCCATCGACGTCCCGCTGAGCGTCGCGTATCCGCCGAGATAGGTCGACCGGATGCTCAGGCCGGGAGCGAAGAGATCGACGGTCGTGGCTCCGACGTTGGTGCCGCCCCGCGTGAACGACGCGAGGTGGTCCGTGCGGTCGGTCGCACCCACGCAGATGACGTTGGCCAGCGGGACGTTGCACGGGTAGGTCGGGGTCACGTCGTTGTTGGTGCCTTTGTTGCCGGCCGCAGCCACGTACGCCGTCCGCGGGTGCGCGGCGATCACGTCGGACAGGGCCTGTGACCCGCTCGCCCCACCGAAGCTGGCGTTCACGACACGGACGCCGAGATCGCCAGCCCGGTCGAAGGCATCGATGACGTCGGAGAGGTCGCCCTCGCCCTTGTCGTCCATCACCCGCAGGGGCAGGATGCGGGCTCCCGGGGCCACGCCGGCCACGCCAACGCCGTTGTCGGCGAGTGCCGCGATCGTGCCCGCGACATGCGTGCCGTGCCCATCCAGGTCCTGTGGCGTCGCGTCGCGGTCGACGTAGTCGTACGCGTCGGCGAGGTCGAGCTGGCCCGCGAGGTCCGGATGCCCGATCTGCACGCCGCCGTCGACCACGGCGACCGTCTGCCCCGTCCCCGTCCCCAGCGCCCATGCCGACGCGATGCCGATGTCCGCCCCGGGCGTGCCACCGAGCTGACCGGTGTTGCTGAGCGCCCACTGGTCCGTCCAGAGCGGGTCGGTCGTCATCGCATGGACACGCGAATCGACCTCGGCGTAGGCGACGTCGGGATCGGCGCGGAGCTCGGCGAGCGCGTCGTCCGCCTGGCCCTGGGGCGCCTCGACGACCTCCAGGTCGTCCGGGCTCATCGTCCGGACGAAGTCGACTCCGGCGTCGTCACGGAGGTCGATGCGCTCGGCGCGGGAGAGCCCCGGCTCGTGCGCGACGATCAGCTGCTGAGGCGCGGCAGCGGCGGGAATCGCGGGCAGCAGAAAGCAGGCGAGGGCCAGCAGGCCCCCGCGCGTGAAGGAACCAGTCGTCACCGGCGAGACACGCACCACGATCAGTTGTAACCGCTCAAGGGCCGGAAAGCTGCGGTCTGGACTAGAAGACGAGGCCGATTGCCCAGCCCGCGCCCAGCGCGGCCAGGCCGGCCGCGAGGCTCCCGAGGAGGTAGGCGAGCGCGAGATCCCGGCGGCCCTCCTCGGCGAGCTCCCAGCCCTCCAGCGCCCAGGTCGAGTACGTCGTCAACGCGCCGCATCCGCCGACGGCCAGCAGCCAGCGCGCCTCTCCGGTGACATCGGCGCCCGCGAGGACACCCAGGACGAGGCAGCCGAGGACGTTCACCGCGAGCGTCCCCCACGGCCAGTCCGACGCCACGCGGGTCTGGACCACGGTCTGCAGCACGACCCGGCCGACCGCCCCCGCGGCGCCGATCAGCGGCAGCACACACCAGGCGAGCAGGCTCACGCCGGTGCCGCCCCGGTCCGGCGCGCGATCCGGGTCGCCGCCGCCACCACGACGACACCGAGCACCGCGCTGACCGCCATGTAGGCGACCGCGAGCTCGGGCACGCCCTCCCGCGCGAGGTCGACAACCTCCAGCTGGAGCGTGGAGAATGTCGTCAGCGCCCCGCAGAACCCGGCGCCGAGCAGCGGGCGCGCGTACGGAGACCGCTCGGGCGGGGGGAGCCGCACGGCGAACCAGCCCAGCAGGAACGCGCCGACGATGTTCGCCACGAACGTGGGCCAGGGCCACCCGGTCGCGTCCGCGGGCAGCGCCTCCAGCAGTCCCGCGCGCGCGAGGGTGCCGACCGCGCCGCCCACGGCCACGGCCCCGAGCACGCGGGGGTCGTGGGTGCGCGCGGGCATCGCCAGAGGCTATTCCGGCGACCGGTCTCCTCCATATGCTCGGCCGGGTGCCTCGTGCCGTGATCCTGTCCCCCGATCCCGACCGGCCGTCCGGCGGGGTCGAGCGGTTCGCCCAGCTGCTCGCGGGCGCGCTGCGCGACGGGGGTTGGGAGACGCACATCGCCGGCTACGGCGCAGAGCCGTCGCCCCTGATCGATCGCTTTGGCCTCGGCACGGCGGTCCGCTCCCGCGCCGCGGCCCAGGCCGCCCACGAGCTCGAGCCCGATCTCGTCGTCGGCAACAACTGGCTCGGGTTCGGGGTCCCGAGGAAGACCCCGCACATCCAGGTCTACCACGGCACCATCGCCGGGCAGACGAAGGCCGCGCCGATGGACCTGCCCGCCCAGGAGCTGTTCCGCCGCCGGACGTTCCAGGCCGCGACGGAGGCGTTCGCCGGCCGCCACGCGACCGTCGTGGGCGTGTCGAACAGCACCGCCGACGAGCTGCGCCGCCACTACCGGATGAAGACCGACGCCGTGATCGGCAACGGGGTCGACACGGCGGTCTACACCCGCCGCGACGTCGCCGCGGCCCGCGAGCGCTTCGGCATCACCGGGCCGTCGGTGCTGTTCGTGGGCGTGGCGATGGCCCGCAAGGGCAGCGACGTCCTCGCCGAGGGAGCCGAGGCCGGCGGGTACGAGCTGCTGCACGCCGGCGACCGCGAGCTGGCCGGCTCGCGGGCCCTCGGCGTCCTGTCCCCGGACGAGCTCGCGCAGGCGCTGAGCGCGGTCGACGCGATGCTCTTTCCCACGCGCTGGGAGGCCTGCAGCTATGCGATCCTGGAGGCCATGGCCTGCGGCACGCCCGTGCTGACGACCCGGGTCGGCTGGATGGAGGAGCTGGCCGCGCGCGTCCCGGCCTACGAGCCCCTCATCATCGAGCCGACCGTTGCGAGCATCGCCGCCGGGCTGCACCGGCTGCGCGCAGGCGACCACGCCGAGGCCGTCGCGCAGGCGGCCGACATCGTGCGGACCGAACACGACCTCGGGACCTTCGCGGCACGGTGGCGCGAGCTGTGCCTCCGGGTCGCGGGGACACCGGACGACTGACTGCATGCGCCTCGCGATGATCGGCCGGTACTACAACCGGCAGGGTGGGGTCTCGCGCGTGATGGCGGAGCTGGCCGAGCGCGCGGCGGCGACCCACGAGGTCGACGTCTACGCCCACGAGGTGCTCGACGCGCTGCCCGGCACGAAGGTGCGATTCGTTGACACCCCGATGCGCGAGCGGCCGGCGCTGCTGGCCCTGCCGAGCTTTGCCCGGAGCGTCGAGCGGCGGCTCGACCGGTCCGCCTACGACGTCGTCCACGCCCACGACGGCCAGACCCCCGACGCCGACGTCCAGACCGCGCACTCCTGCTACGCCGCGTGGCTCGACGACGTCCGTCGCGGCGCGGGGCTGAAGGGCGCGCTGAGCCGCGTCTACCCGCGCCACGTGATGACCGACCGGTGGGAGCGCCGAGGCCTGGGCGGCGATGCGGTGATCGTCGCCATCTCCCGGGTCGTCGCCTCGGAGCTCGAGCAGTACCTGCACATCGACCCCTCCCGCATCCGCGTCATCCACAACGGGGTCGACGTCGAGACGTTCCGGCCGGCCGATTCGCCCGCAGCCGCCCGTGCGGCCATTCCACCTGACGAGCGCGCTGCCGACGACAGGGTCATGCTCCTGTTCGCTGGCATGTACTTCCGCCGCAAGGGCCTCGAGCCGCTGCTGCGGGGGCTCGCGCGCCTGCGCGGGGGCCCGTGGACGCTCACGGTCGTGGGCGGCGACGACGACGCGCCGTTCCGCGCGCTCGCCGCCGAGCTGCAGATCGCCGACCAGGTCCACTTCACCGGCCACCGCCCGAAGATCGCCCCGTACTTCCAGGCCGCCGACGCGTTCGTCTTCCCCACCGCGTACGAGCCGTTCGGCCTCGTCATCACCGAGGCCCTGGCCTGCGGCACGCCCGTGATCACCACGGCCACGGCGGGCGGCGCCGAGCTGATGGCCGACGGCCGCGACGGATTCCTGCTGCGCGACCCGCACGACCCCGAGGAGATCGCCGGCGCCGTGCAGCGCTTCCTCGACCTCTCGCCTGAGGCCCGGCGCGCGATGCGCGCCGCCGCGCGCGAGTCGGTGCTCGCCACGAGCTGGGACGAGCAGTGGCGCAAGTACGACGAGCTCTTCACCGAGGTCGCCGCGAACCGGCGCGCGGGGCGCGCTCCCTGGGCGTCATGAAGGTCAACGCCCGCCGCATCGTCCAGGACATCGGGATCCAGGTCATCGCTCGCGGGGCGAACCTCGCGCTCGGCGTCGTCGTCACGCTCATCCTCGCCCGCCACCTCGGGACGGAGGGCTTCGGCCAGTGGGCGACGCTGCTGACGATCATCCAGCTCGCCGCGACGTTCAGCGACCTCGGGCTCGAGCCCGCGGTGGTCTCGCGGGCGGCGGCCGACGAGGAGCGCGAGGGCGAATGGATCGGAGCGCTCGTCATCCTCCGAGGCGCGCTCGCGATCCCGGCGACGCTGATCTCGATCGGCGCCTGCGCCGTCATCGCCGACACGACGGACATGTTCCTCGCGGGGGTCCTGCTGAGCCTCACGCTGATCGCGAGCGTTCCGAGCGCCCTGCGCGCCATCACCCAGTTGCGGGTGCGCAACGACATCACGATGATCGCGCTCACCACGAACAGCGTGCTGTGGGCGCTGGGCGTCGTCCTCGTCGCGGCCCACGACGGCGGGATCTTCGCCTACGCCACGATGTTCGTCGCCTCGACCTTCATCAGCGCGGTGGTCCAGGCCATCCTCTCGCTGCGCCAGCGCCGCGGGCCGCTGTCGACGGGCCGCGACCTGTGGCGCGAGATCGTCGTGACCGGCATCAGCATCGGCGGCGCGGTCGTCCTCATCAGCGCGACGTCGCGGGCCCCGCAGATCTTCGTCTACGAGATGAAGGGCAGCACCGAGGCGGGCCTGTACGCGGTCGCGGCGCGGCTGCTCGACCAGTCGCACTTCGTCCCCGTCGCGCTCATGACGACCCTGCTGCCGCTCCTGGCCAACTCGCTGAAGAAGGACCTCGAGCAGGCCAAGGACATGCTGCAGCGCAGCCTCGATCTGCTGCTCGTGATCTCGCTGCCGATCGTCGTCGTGACCTACGT
>JAEMSV010000038.1 GCA_016462625.1 Solirubrobacteraceae bacterium
GGCGGGTCGGGCAGCGGCGGATCCGGGGTCGCCGGCACGCCTTCGCTCATGCCCAGGAGCGTGTAGTAGAGCGTCGCGGCGGTGAGCGCCGAGAGCGGGGCGGTCAGGGTCACCGCGATGAGGAAGCCGACGCCCGCGCCGATCTCGTCGGCGATCCCGCGGCCGATGCTGGCGAAGATCTGCTGCGCGAGGAACGTGATGATCCCCATCACGATCAGCACGCCGAACACCCGCCAGCCGTTGCCCTTCACGAGCGCCTGGCTGCGGCTGAACGCGCCGCCGATCCCGCTGCCCTCGATCACGATCACCGGCGCGATGACCGCCCAGATCGTCAGCAGGATCAGCCCGGGGATGAGCAGCAGGATGAAGCCGGCGACGAGCCCGAGGCCGTAGAGCACGCCCGCGCCGAGCAGTGGGCCGAGGAACGGCAGCGACGCCGAGATCAGCTGGCCGACGGAGAAGTCGCGCTTGCCGTCCTGCAGGTCGCGCACGGCCAGGACGACGACCCCGCTGTACCACTGCGTCGCGACGAACGTCAGCAGCAGGGCGAGGATCAGGAGCCCCACGTTCGTGCCGACGGCGACCTGCAGGGCGGCGACCGGCAGGAAGATGATGAGCGCGGTGGGGAGAAGCACGGCGAACTGCCGGGAGTACGTCTCGAAGATGCGCTCCAGCGTGCTTGCCGTGTCCAGCTTGGGGGTCATGGAGCGAACCCTATCGGCCGCGTTTCCGGGCACCGGGACGTTCGGCCGGAGTGTGTTACCCGTATTTTCGACGGGGAAACTGCACAATGGTGCGGAATGTCTATAAACTCGATCGGGAATACGAGTTTGCGGAGGTTCGGTGGGGTGGGTTCCACCGGCTCCGCGCTTCCCCCTGAAAGAGGAACCACATGAAGAACACGTCGAGAGGGCTCGCCGCGCTGGCGACAGTCGCCGCGGTCGCCGCCGCGCCGGCCGCCGCGCACGCCGCCACGATCGTCGGGTCGGGCTCGAGCGCCAGCGCCCCCTACGTCGAGGCGCTGTTCAAGGCCTACAAGAAGGTCGACAAGAAGAACACCTTCACGTTCAACGCGAACAACGGCAACGCCGGCGCGAAGGACGTCCAGGCCGGCCGCAGCGCGTTCGCCATCCAGACGCGCCCGCCGCTGCCCTCCGACTCCGGCCTGAGCTACTCGAAGCTGTTCCTCGACGCGCTGACCGTCTCGGTCAACCCGCAGAACAAGCTCACCAACCTCCCGGTCAAGTCCGTCAAGGACATCTTCACGGGCAAGGTGACGGAGTGGTCCGCGTTCCCGGACTCCGGCTTCACGCAGCCGATCTCGGCGTTCGGCCGTGTGAGCACCGCCGGTCTGTACACGTTCTTCACCAGCGCGGTCCTCGACGGCGAAGCCCACGGGACGAACGTCACGCCGCTCGACAAGGACGGCGAGGTCGCCGTCGCCCTCGCGAAGAACCCCCAGGGCATCGGCTACGTCGGCCTGGCGAACTCCAAGCCGGCCGCAGGCGTCAAGCGCCTGAAGCTCAACGGCATCGCGCCGACGAAGGGCGCGATCAAGAACCTGAGCTACCCGCTCTCGCGCTACGCGTGGCTCGTCCTCTCCGCGGACAAGCCGAACAAGGACGCGCAGAAGTTCGGTGACTGGATCCGCTCGAGCTACGAGGCGGGCGTCGTCATCGACAAGGCCGGCGCCGTGCCCGCGTTCAACGCGACGAAGCCGAAGAAGAAGAAGAAGAAGTAGTTGGCGGCTGAGGTCCAAGCCCCGCAGGCTCCCCAGGGCCTGCAGTCCGACCGGCGCGCCGAGCTTCTGCTCGGCGCGCTGGTCGTCTGCGTGCTCGCGTTCGTGCTGTCGCTCTTCGTCTTCGTGTTCCTCGAGGGCTGGCCGTCGTTCGCGCACAACGGCTTCGCGTGGTTTTCCAACGACGGCAACGTCGATCGGCAGATCGAGGAGATCTTCACGTCGGCGAACCTCCTTAAGGAGCACGTCTACACCTTCCACGCGTGGCCGATCGTCTGGAGCACGATCCTCATCACCGGCCTGGCGGTGTCGGTCAGCTTCGTTGCGGCGCTCTACGTCGCGGTCTTCATCGTCGAGTTCGCGCCCGAGTGGATGCGGCGCATCCTCGAGCCGGTCGTCCGGCTCCTGGCCAGCGTGCCCTCGGTGATCTTCGGGCTGCTCGGCGTGCTGATCCTCGTGCCGTTCATCAGCAACACCCTCATCACCGACGCCCAGCGCCGCTCGGTGTCGTACGTCATCTCCCTCAACGGCTACAGCCTGCTGGCCGGCGTGGTGATCCTGAGCATGATGATCGCGCCGCTGATGGTCGCCGTGTTCGTCGACGGCCTGCGCTCGGTGCCGCGCAACTGGCTGGAGGGCTCCCTCGGCTTGGGCATCAACCGCTGGCGCACGTTCTGGAAGATCGGCGTCCGGACCGCGCGCCCCGCGCTCGTGGCCGGCACGGTCCTCGCCACCGCGCGCGCCATCGGTGAGGTCGTCATGCTCGCGATGGTCTGCGGCGGCGTCGGCTTCGCTCCGAACCCGGCCGACGGGCTGATCTTCTTCGTCGAGCCGGCCAAGCCCATCGCCGCTGCGATCCTCCAGTCCGCCGAGGAGCTCACCTCGCCGCCGATGCGGGACACGATCTTCGCGATGGCGTCGATTCTGCTGTTCAGCTCGCTGTTCCTGTCGCTGGCCGGCTGGGCGGTCAAGCAGCCGATGAAGAAGTACGGGGTGCGCGCATGAGTGCCGTGGCCCCCGCCCCGCAGAAGCCCCGCCACAAGGCGCAGGACTCGAGCGCCTCGTGGCGCTGGACCGACCGCCTGGGCCTTGCGTTCGCCTGGGCGCTCGGCGTCGGGTTCCTGGTCCTGACCGCCGGGATCGTGCTCTACCTCATGGTCCAGGGCATCAGGTTCATCAAGTTCGACTACTTCGTCAGCTCGCCGTCGGCGGGGTTCACCGAGAGCGAGCGCGGTGGATTCCTCGATCCGCTGATCGGGACCATCACGCTGGCGATCATGTCGATGACGATCGCGTTCCCACTCGGCGTTGCGATCGGGGTCTGGCTCAGCGAGTACGGGCGCCCGAGCTGGCTGGCACGGGTCACCGAGTCGACGATCGAGATGCTCGCAGGGTCGCCCTCGATCGTCTTCGCGCTGTTCGGGCTGCTGCTGTTCCAGTCGCCTGTCATGGGCTTCTTCAGCGAGACGACCGACGATGGGATCGTCATCGGGCGGTCGTTCTTCGGGGCGGCCGTGATGCTGTCGCTGATCGCGCTGCCACTCGTGGTCGCCAATGTCCGCGAGGGGCTCCAAGCGATCCCCGCGCACGTGCGCGAGGCGTCGTACGCGGTCGGCAAGACGAAGATCGCCACCACGCGGCGCGTGCTGCTGCCCGCCGCGCGGCCGTCGGTCGTCACCGGCGCGATGCTCGGCGTGGGCCGCGTCATCGGCGACACGGCGATCGTGATCCTGCTGCTCGGCGCGACGCTGAAGATCCACAGCGTCGGTGACATCCCGGTGTACGACACCCTGCGGGGGACCGGCAGCACGCTGACGACCTTCGTCTACCAGAACGCCCCCACGGGGGAGGCGAACCAGCCGAACAAGGCGTACGCCGCGGCGTTCGTGCTCCTGTCCATGGTCCTGTTCCTCAACGCCGCGGTCGACGTCGTCGTACGCCGCGGAAGGAGAATGATGTGGGGCTCGTAGACCCGCCTCCCGTCCGCAAGCTGCCGCTCGCCGGCGAGCAGCCCGACGTCGTCACGCCCGAGACCATCACCCGCAACGGGAACGGCTCGACGCCCGCCAACGGGTTCGTCTCCTCGCCCCGCAAGCGGCGCGTCGCCGGCGATGCCACGCTGGCGATCGACCGCATGGCGGTCGAGGACCTCTCGATCGCCTACGGCCCGAAGCTCGCGGTCAAGGACGTCTCGCTGCCCATTCGCCAGGGCGAGGTGCTCGCGCTGATCGGCCCGTCGGGCTGCGGCAAGACCACGCTCCTGCGGTCCTTGAACCGCCTCACGGAGCTGACGAAGACCGCATCGCTGAAGGGCGAGATCACCCTCGACGGTGACGACATCACCGCGCTCGAGCCGACGATGCTCCGCCGCCGGGTGACGATGGTGTTCCAGCAGCCGAACCCGTTCCCCATGAGCGTGTTCGACAACGTCGCCTACGTGCTGCGTGAGCAGGCGTCGCGGCGGCCGAAGAAGCGCGACCTCAAGGGGCAGGTCGCCGACGCGCTGCAGCGCGCGGGCCTCTACGACGAGGTCGCCGGTGACCTCTCGCATCCCGCCCTGCGCCTGTCCGGCGGCCAGCAGCAGCGCCTGTGCATCGCGCGGGCGCTCGCGGCGAACCCCGAGGTGCTGCTGCTCGACGAGCCGTGCTCGGCCCTCGACCCGCAGTCCACGGAGGTCATCGAGGAGCTCATCGTGCAGCTGCGCGAGGAGGTCGCGGTCGTGATCGTCACGCACAACCTCCAGCAGGCCTACCGGATCGCCGACTACGTGGCATTCATGTACCTGGGTGAGCTCGTGGAGTACGGGCCGGCCGAGCAGGTGTTCAACCATCCGCGCGAGCAGCGGACCAAGGACTACGTCAGTGGCGCGTTCGGCTAGAGCCGTGACCCTGCTCGCCGTCGCCCTCAGCCCGGCGCTCGCCGCCTGCGACAGCACGCAGGAGAAGAACGAGCGCGCGAAGCTGGCGGCCCTGCGAGAGATCTCGGGCCGCGAGCCGCAGCGGGTGACGAAGGCGAACCCGGACGTCGAGGTCGTCCGGGCGGATCTGGTGCGCGGAGGCGGACGGTCCGCGGTCGTCGTCGACCTGCGCAGCCGCGCGGCGAAGCCGATCACCGACGCCCCGATCGAGGTCGGCGTCCGGCGCGGCAGCCGGACGGTGATCTTGAACGCCGGCAAGGACCTGCCGTGGTTCAGGACGCACGTGCCGGCGATCCCCGCCGGCGGCACGGCGACGTGGGTGCTGTCCGTCCCGCTCGGCCGCCGAACACGGCCGACCGACCGCGCCGTCGTCCGGGTCGGGATTCCCGGCGGCAAGGTGGTGAGCACGGCCGTCAGCGTGCCGAAGCTCGACGCCGCGCTGGCCGGTGCGAAGGCCGGGAAGGTGCGCACCCGCGTGCGCAACACGTCCGGTGTCACGCAGTTCGGGCTTCAGCTGTACGCCGTCGCGAAGACGGGCGACCGCTACGTCGCGGCCGGGTCGGCCACGGTGGGCGCGCTCGAGCAGGACAAGGAACGCACGGTCTCGATCACCCTGACGGGCGAGCAGGGGAACGCGCCGCTGCGCGTCCTCGCGGCGCCGACGATCTTCCGATGAGGAGCTAGCCATGACGTTCACGGATCACCCTCCGCCGTTCGCTGCGGCGCCTCCGCAGGCGGCCCCGGCGGCCCCGCCTGCGCGGGCGCCCTGGGAGCAGTGCGACGGTTGCCAGTCCCCGGTCGATCCCAAGCAGCGCTTCTGTGTGGTCTGCGGCGCACACCAGCGGCGCGCCGACGATCCCGCCGCGCGGTTCTTCTCGGGCGCGCGTCGTCCGAAGCCGGCGGCGGCGCCCGAGAAGGCGTCGTCCTCGCGGGCGACGGTGCCCGCGCTCACCGCGGGCATCCTCCTGGCGCTCCTGCCGGTCGCTGCGGGTGTCGGGATCCTGGTCGGTCGCGGCGCGACCTCGGACAACGAGGCCGTCGTCGAGGCGCTCAAGGCGCAGAAGGTGCAGGTCGTGACGGCCGGCGGCGGCGCGGCGACCGGTGACGCGGCGGCGACCGGTGACTCCGCCGACGCGGACGCGAAGGCCACCGGCGACGACGCCAAGGCCGAGAAGACGACGACGAAGAAGGAGATCCTCGCGACCGGCCCCACCGGCTCGGCCCGCAAGCTCGAGGGCAGCAAGCCGTCGAAGCAGGACCTCGCGGAGAGCAAGAAGGCCGTCGAGAAGATCAACAGCACGAAGGGCGACGAGTACGTGGACTCGCAGCGCGACCTGCCCGACCAGATCACGATCCCATGAGCTGGACCGATCGTCTGAGCGGCCTGAAACCCAGCGGAGCGAAGGACGGGCTCCCGGAAGGAATGGTCCCGGCAGACAAGATCGCGACGAAGCATCGCCGCGAGGGCGCCGAGCCGGAGCTCCCCCCCCTACGAGCGCGAGCTCATGGCCAAGCGCGATCGGCTCACCGAGCAGTTCACGCTGCTCCAGGCCGAGCTCGGCGGCATCTTCTACGAGATGGCGATCCGGGATCACATCCGGCTCGACGTGCTGACCCAGAAGGCCGCGGCGCTCCAGCGCGTCGACGGTGAGCTCGCGGAGGTCGAGGCGGCGCTGCGAGGCGATCTGAGCCTCGCGACCGAGCGGTGCCCGTCGTGCGGCTCGGGGCATCTGCCCGGTGCCCGGTTCTGCTCGAGCTGCGGGCACGGGCTCCAGGCCGAGGCGCTCCCGGCGGTTAACGGGTCGTCGCCGTCGTGACCCGCCTGCAGGTCCTCATCGTCGGAGTGCTGTCCGCCTTTGCGACGGTCGGCGTCCTCGTGGCCGGCGTCGGCGCGTCCGGGATCTCCGGCGAGGACAAGGCCGCGCTCAGCCGGCAGGTCACCGTGGCCGCCGCGTCGTCGAGTACGCCCGTCGAGGACGATGAGACCACGGAAAGCGACGCGAGCGACGACGCCTCCGCGACCGACGACGCTGCCACGGACACGGCGGCGGCAGACGACGGGGCCGCGGCGGAGGAGGACGTGCCCGTCGGCGACACCGACATCGACATCGACGAGTTCGACGACACGCCCGACAGCACCGAGGGCTCCGGCGACACGGCCGCCCAGACCGAGGCGCCCAAGCCGACGAAGATCAAGCACGTCTTCGTGATCACGCTCCAGGGGCGCGGCTCCGATGCCGCCTTCGGTCCCGCGTCGCAGGCGCCGTACCTCGCCAAGGAGCTCCGGCCGAAGGGCGCGCTGCTGTCGAAGTTCCAGTCGCTCGGCAAGGCGGACCTGCCCGATCGGCTCGCCCTGATCAGCGGTCAGCCGCCCAACGCGGCCACCAGGGGCAACTGCGCGACCTACCAGGAGATTCCGGCGTCGACGAAGCCCGACGAGGCGGGCGACGTCACCGTCGACGGCTGTGTCTACCCGAACACGATCACGACGCTCGCCGACCAGGTCACGAGCGCGGGCAGCGTCTGGAAGGCCTACGCGGAGGATCTCGAGAAGGGCCCGAAGGGCGCGGTGAACTGCCGCCGGCCCGTCTCCAACGCCGTGGACGACACGCAGACCGGACGCCCGGGAGACGGATACTTCGCGCGGGGCAACCCGTTCGTCTACTTCCACTCTCTGCTGGACCTCAGCGACTGCGAGGCCAACGACGGGCCGCTGACGGCGCTCGACGCCGACCTCGCGTCCGCCAAGAAGACCCCGACGCTCTCGTACATCGCGCCGAATCTGTGCAACTCCGGCACGGAGGCGCCGTGCGGCCTGCCCGAGGCCGACGCGTTCCTGAAGACGTGGGTCCCGAAGATCCTCGCGTCACCCGCGTACAAGCAGGACGGGCTGCTGGTGATCACGTTCGCCGGCGCCGCGGGTGCGACGACCGACGCGCCCGCGGTCAACGGGACGCTGCTGCTCTCGCCCTTCGCGCGCGCGGGAGACGAGAACAAGGAAGAGCTCGATCCGAACGCCCTTCTACGCACTATCGAGGACGCGCTGGGCTACAAGGCCCTGGCTCGGGCGAAGAAGGCGCCGTCGCTCATTCCGACGACGCTCGCCGGGGCTCGGAACATCGAGCCCGGAGACGACTGACGGACGACTCCGGCCGCCCCCGCGGGGGCGGCCGGGACCGTACGGTGGGTCAGCCGCCGAGGTGCTGGACCAGCGTGGTGTGACGGTCGCCCGAGAGGGCGTCGAACGTCACGGGGATCGGCACCTGCCAGCGCTGCAGGATGCCGGCCGTCTTCTTGTTCGGCTGGATGACGACGACGCCCTTGCCCTTGGCGTCGGTCGCGCCGGTGCCCGTGCCGAGCGTCTGGTACTTGAGCTTCAGGATCTTCTGCTGCTTCTGCGTGACCAGCGCGCGGATGAACACGGGACGGTTCGGCGGCCCGGTGACCGTGGCCTTCAGGCCGCGGGCGAGGAGCGTGTTCGCGTCGATCGTGAGCTTGAACTGCGCGGCCTCGAGCTTCAGCGCCGCGATCTGGGCGTCGGCGGTCGACTTGGCCTTCGTCAGGTCGGTGACCTTGGTGTTCAGCTCGGTGACCTTCGTCTCCAGCGGGGCCGTCAGACCCGAGGCCAGCACGGCCGGCTTGTCGACGATCGTGTCGGCGGCCGTGAACGTGCCGCCCAGCTGGGTGCAGGCGGCCGACAGGTCCGTCGTCTCGGTCAGCGTCAGCCCCGTCGCGGTCTTCACCGTGGGCAGCCACTTGGCGGGGTCGTCGCCGATCCCGGCCGAGGTGGCCTGGAACGGGATGTACGCGTAGGCGGGCTCGTCACCCTGCCAGGCGAGGACCGCGCTGTCAGCGGTCAGCGCCGCAACGTCGCACGTGGCGTGCGGCTGTGCGCCCGTTGCGCCCTCGGTGAGCCAGCGCGGCTTGGCGAACAGGTTCCGGTACAGCGGCGGCAGGACGTCGTAGCCGACGACGCCGCCGGTCAGGTCGCCGTTGGTCTCGTTCAGGGTGACCGGGAAGCCGTTGACGTTGAGGGAGTACCGCGTCTGGGGGTCCAGGTTCGCTTGAGTCCAGGTGGCATCCGGGGTCTGGCCGGCCGGGATCACCTTCGCCGTCGTGCTGAACACCGACGGCGCTGCGGCCGCCGAGGCCGGGGCGACGAGCGCCGCGGCGGTGAGAGCGGCCGCGGCGAGGCGGCGCCCTCCGTGGGTGTGGGTCATGCGTTGTCCGACTCCTGTTTGGGCAGTGATGCACACGGGTACGTACTATTCCCGTATTGTCGACTGACAATACATAGTTTCTCCTGTGCGTGCTCGCCTGCCTCGACGCGTCTCCGCGCCCGTCGCGCCTCCGACCTTGAGTTACGCAGCGCAATTGCCGATAGTTGGCCCGTGACGGTGCCGACCCGGCGCGATTCCGCTGTCCCTGGATCCGACAGCACGGGGGACCTGACAGGGGTGCCTGGCGTCGGCGTGTACAGGTTCGACGCCCAGCTGCAGATCGTCGCCGGCAGTGGGGCCGGCAAACCGCTCGTCGACGCGCTGCCCCAGGGCGTCGTGGCGCCGTCGAATTCCGTCTGGGAGGCGGTCCTCGCCGGGCAGGACCGGCACTTCGAACTGGCCACGCCGGACGAGCGCAGCCTCTACCTGGTGGTCGCCACGCCGGTCCGCGACAGCGCCGGGCGCGTCGTCGGAGGCCTGGCCGTCAGCTTCGACGCGTCGCGCCGCCAGCAGGCCGAGCTCGAGCTCCGCGAGAGCGAGACCGAGTTCCGCGCGCTCGCCGAGCATGCGACCGACATCGTCTCCCGCCACACACCCGACGGCACGGTGCTCTACGTCTCGCCGTCGGTCGCCGATCTGGGGATCACGCCGAGCGACCTGGTCGGCCGCCCGATCTACGACCTGGTCCAGGACGAGGACCGCGAGCGGGTCCGCGGCGCCATCGACCCGGCGATCCGCGCGGGGGAGACCGTGACGGTCGCCTACCGGCTCAACGTCGACGGCGAGCAGCGCTGGCTGGAGACGACGTGTGCGGGCATCGACGACGACGACGGCCGGATCGTCGAGGTGCGGTGCTCGACGACGGACATCACCCAGCGGCGGCGTGCCGCGCAGGAGCTGGAGCACCGGCTCGAGCAGCAGTCCGCGGTTGCCCTCCTGGGCGAGCGCGCGCTGGCGGGGATGCCGGTCAACGACCTCATGCGGGAGGCGTGCGAGGCGGTCAGCCGCACGCTCGGCGTGCCGATCGCGATCGTGCTCGAGTTCGAGCACGGCAGCAGCGACTTCCTCGTGGCCGCCGGCGTCGGCACGAATCCGGGCACGCTCGGCGCGCGGTTCATGCCGCCTGTCGACGTGCGCCGCGCCGCGATCCGCCAGCTCGGGCGCGGCCCGCAGCGCTTCGTGGACCTCGATGACGAGCCGGAGGGGGTCTTCACCGGCCCGCTGCGGGAGCACGGCGTCGTCAGCGGCGTCGGCGTCCCTGTCGGCGAGCGCGACCGCCCCATGGGCATGCTGTGCGCGTACAGCACCGAGCAGCGCGTCTTCACCGACGACGACACGAATCTCCTCCAGGCGATCTCGCACGTCCTGGCCGCCGCCATCGCCGCCCGCCGCGCCGAGGACCAGGCGCGGCACGACGCGATGCACGACCCGCTGACAGGGCTGCCCAACCGCGTGCTCTTCAGCGATCGCTTGACGCAGGCGCTCGCCCGGAGTGAGCGCGACGGCTCCCCGCTCGCCGTCCTGCTGCTGGACATCGACCGCTTCAAGCTGATCAACGACTCGCTCGGCCACGTGGTGGGCGACGAGCTGCTGCGCGAGGTCGCGCCGCGCCTGTCGGGCGCCATCCGCCCGAGCGACACCGTGGCCCGTCTCGGCGGGGACGAGTTCGCCGTGCTGTGCGAGGACCTCGAGGACGAGCGCGAGGCCCAGGAGATGGCCGAGCGCCTCGGAGCGTGCTTCCTGCGCCCGTTCGCCCTCGGCGGCGAGCAGCAGTTCGCGACCGCCAGCGTCGGCCTCGTCGTCGCCAACGGGCACGCCGGCGCCGAGGAGCTGCTGCGCGACGCCGACGCGGCGATGTACCGCGCGAAGGAGGCCGGCCGCGGCCGCTACGAGCTGTTCGACGAGGGCATGCGCTCCCGTGCCGTCGCCCGGCTGCAGGTCGAGAACGAGCTGCGCCGCGCGCTGGACCGCGAGGAGCTCAGGCTCTACTTCCAGCCGATCCACGACCTGAACCTCGGCGCGATCGCCAGCTGCGAGGCGCTCGTGCGGTGGAACCACCCCGACCGCGGGCTCGTCGGCCCCGACCAGTTCATCCCCGTCGCCGAGGAGAGCGGGCTCATCGTGCCGCTCGGCGCGTGGGTGCTCCAGCGCGCCTGCCGGCAGCTCGCACGGTGGCGCCATGCGGTCCCGGGGGCCGAGCACCTGCGGTTGACCATCAACCTGTCGGCCCGCCAGGTCGCGCAGCCGGACATCGTCGACACGGTCTCGGAGGCGATCGCCGACGCGGGGCTCGACCCGTCCGACATCGGCCTCGAGATCACCGAGCACGTCCTGATCGAGGACGCCGAGTCGACGGCCGACACGCTGCGCCGCCTGCAGCGCCTCGGGGTCCGGCTCGTGATCGACGACTTCGGCACCGGGTACTCGTCGCTGAGCTACCTCAAGCGCTATCCCATCGAGGTCCTGAAGATCGACCGCTCGTTCATCGACGGCATCGCCGACGACGAGAGCGGCGACCTCGCGATCGTCACCGCCATCGTGCGCATGGCGAGCGCCCTCGGGGTCGACGTGATCCCCGAGGGGGTGGAGACCCAGGCGCAGCTGGACCGGCTGCGCGAGCTCGGCTGTCAGTACGCCCAGGGCTTCCTGCTCGACCGGCCATTGCCGCCGGACGAGCTGGAGTCGCGCCTCAGGGGTTGAGGCTGAACGGCGGGTACTTGTCGGTGACGAGCAGGAACGCGTAGGAGATGACCCGCACGTGCCAGCGCTCGATGCCGACGAGGAAGTCGAACGCGCCGCGTGGGTATCGCCCGGTGAAGAGGATCGAGAACCACACGAAGATCAGGACGAAGAACCCGGCGAGCCAGAGGAATCCGAGCACGATGTAGTGCGGGATCGCCAGGAACCACTTCACGAGCGGCAGCCAGCGGTTCAGGTGCTCCTTGGCGTCGACGTCGGGGACGTGCAGCGTCACGGACTGCGTCTCGTCGGTCGACGGGTAGCGGTCGTCCTGCAGGGCCATGTACACGCCGACCCGCAGGGTGAACGCCAGCAGCTGGCGGTTCCACTCCTGCCACCACAGCGGGAACTTCTCGCGGAAGACGATCATCAGAAGCGGCCCCGCGAAGAGGACCCCTCCGGCGGCGGTGCCGTAGGTCTTGACCTCTTCGTAGCTGGCGGACCACGTCGCGCCGCTGACCGTGCCCAGCACGATCGCGATCGGGATCACGGCGAACAGCCGGAAGAACGTGCTCAGCCGGTTGAGCTGCCGGTCCGGGTAGTCCACGTCATAGGTCACGGGATACGGGTCGGGCGGCATGTCGGTGCTCCTCGAGTGGGGTGACGGCGTCCATCCTTCGCCATCACCCCACTCGGTGCGCCGGTCGGATCAGCGCGCCGGCGCAGGTTCCAGCTCGGCGTGCGGCACGACGCGGTCGAGCCAGGAGGGCAGCCACCACGTCCGGCTGCCCATGAGCTGCATCAGCGCGGGGACGAGCACCATCCGGATGATCGTCGCGTCGACGAGAATCGCCGTCGCCATCCCGACCCCGACGAGCTTGAGCGGGATCTCGGGGCTCAGGGCGAACGCGCCGAAGACCGCGATCATGATCGCCGCCGCCGCGGTGATGACGCGCGCGGTCCCGCCGACGCCCTCCGTGATCGCGCGCTGCGCGTCGCCGTCGCGCAGCCACGCCTCGCGGATGCGGCCGAGGAGGAACACCTCGTAGTCCATCGAGAGGCCGAACAGGACGGCGAACATCATCACCGGGATCCACGGGGCCACGGGCGTCGGGGTATCGATCCCAACGAGCGAGCCCAGGGTGCCGCCCTGGGCGACCAGCGCGACGATCCCGTAGGCGGCGCCGATGCTCAGCAGGTTCATCGCGGCCGCCTTCACCGGGATGAGGACCGACCGGAACGCGATGAGCAGCAGCAGCGAGGACAGCCCGACGACGCCCGCGATGAACAGGGGCAGCCGCGCGGCCGTGGCCTCGGACTGGTCGACCGTGCTCGCCGTGAACCCGCCGACGTGTGCGTCGAGCCGGGAGGCGGGCACGACCTCGTCGCGCAGCTCGTGCACGAGATCCTCGGTGGCGGTGGCCTGCGGGGAGCCCTTGGGCTGGACGGTGAACAGCACCGCCTTGCCGTCCGGGCTGATCACCGGCTCCGAGACGCCGGCGACCCCGCCGTCGGCCTGCAGGCCGCGGCCGAGCTCGGCGATCTTCGCCTCGCCGTTGGCGCCGACGTCGGCGACGACCAGCAGCGGTCCGTTCGCCCCGGTGCCGAAGCCCTGGGCGATCAGGTCGTAGGCCTGCCGCGTCTGGCGCTCGGCCGTGTCGTTGCCGGAGTCGGGGAACCCGAGCCGCAGCCCGGTGACCGGGAGGGCCAGCGCGCCGACGGCGAGCAGGCCGAGGGCGATCGCGGCCCACGGGCGCCGCTGCACGGTGCCACTGAAGCGGGCGGCGACAGCGCCCTCGTTCCCGGCGGACCGCCGGGCACCGGGGATGTGCAGCCGCTCGATCTTCCGGCCCGCGAGCGCGAGGAGCGCGGGCAGCAGGGTGATCGAGGCGAGCATGACGACGAGCACGGCGAGGCTGGTCGAGAGCGCCACGCCGTAGAGGTACGGCAGGCCCATGAGGAAGAGGCCGAGCATCGACACCACGACGGTCGTGCCGGCGATGAGCACCGAGCGGCCGGCGGTGGAGGTCGCCTCGACGATCGCCTCCTCCGGTTCCATGCCCGCTGACAGGGACGACCGGTACCGGGTGACGATCAGCAGCGCGTAGTCGATGCCGACGCCGATGCCGACCATCGCGGCGACCTGCTCCGCCCAGTCCGGCGTGTCCACGAACGCCGCGAGCACCGTGATGAGGCCGCCCGCGATCCCGAGCCCGAACAGCGCGGTGAGCATCGGCAGGCCTGCCGCGACCACCGAGCCGAACGTCACGAGCAGGATGACGAGCGCGAGGAGTAGGCCGATCCCCTCCGAGGAGATCGCGCCGTTCTCGGACTCGTCCATGACCTGCCCGCCGAACGCCATCGTCACGCCGGCGCCGGCGCCGGCCTTCGCGAGCGAGACGAGCTGCTCACCGCTCGCCTCGGCCACGTTCGCGGGACGGTCGTCGAGCGGCACGCGGACGACCGCCGTGCGCCCGTCGGCCGAGCGCTGGGCGTCCGCGGCGGTGATCCCGTCGCCGACGCGCTCGAGGCCCTGGACCTTCGCGAGCACGGCGTCGACCCGCCGGTCCGCCGCGGCGGCGCTGGTTCCGGCGGCGGTCTGCCAGACGACGTCGAGGCTGCTCGTCGAGCGGTCGGGGAACCGCGCGTCGATGAGCTGCTCGGCGGACTTGGAGTCGGAGCCCGGCGTCGTGTAGTCGGCGCTCCATTCGCCGGCGAGCGTCGGCGCGAGGCCGATGACGGCGACGAGAGCGACGACCCATGCACCGAGGACCACGGCGCGGCGGCGCACGATCGCGGAGGCGAGGCGGGCGAGGCTCGTGGTCTGGGGCGGCGGTGATTCGGGGCTGGCAGACATGGCGGATGGCCTTCCTGGGGAGGGAGGTTTTCTGCGGCAACGATTACCGCGTCAACTATTGAGATCGCAAGGCAACCACACCAGGATTGACCTGTCAACCATTTCGTCTACAATTCCTTCACGATGGGAGATCACCTCAAGACACCCGCCTTTCTGGCCTTTTATGGCCTGCTCCAGGTCGAGGCGCGCACGATGGACCGGGTCGCACCCGTCCTGGAGGCCCGCACCGGCATCCCGATGAGCTGGTACGAGGTGCTCGCCTGCTTGTCGGGCGCCGACGCGGAGGGCAAGCGGATGAACGAGCTCGCCGACGAGCTGCTGGTCTCCCGCGGCGGCGCGACCAGGCTGGTCGCGCGCATGGAGGAGGCCGGGCTCGTCGACCGCATCACGCCGCCCGAGGATCGCCGCGCGACCTACGCCCGGCTCACGCCCGCCGGCCGCAAGGCCGAGGCGAAGGCCACGCCCGCCCTGCTCGAGCTCGTCGACCGGGAGTTCGGCGACCACCTCGACGACGAGGACCTCGCGGCCCTCGTGCGGATCTCGGCCAAGCTGCTGAGCGGGGCCGGCGACGAGTGCTCGTGGCTGTCGATGGTCGCCGGCGAGGCGGCCGCCGACACGGCTCAGGCCTAGGCCGCGGCGACGTCCGCGCCCGGGCCCATCACGACCCGCACGTCGTACAGGCTCAGGTCCGCGCCGCAGCGCGTGCAGCGCCGGCGGTCGTCGAGCTCACCGCCGCAGTCCTTGTGCAGGAACCGCCGGGGCGGACCGTCGGGCGCGTAGTAGCGGTCGCCGAAGTGGGCGAGGCTGATGAGGGTCGGCCACAGGTCGCGACCCTTCGGCGTCAGGCGGTACTCGTGGCGTACCGGGCGCTCCTGGTAGGGCCGCCGCTCCAGCACGCCCTCGTCGACGAGGCGCTGCAGGCGGTCGCGCAGGACGTTGCGCGCGATGCCCAGGTGCGACTGGAACTGGTCGAACCGCCGCACGCCGTTGAAGGCGTCGCGCAGGATCAGCAGGGTCCACCGCTCGCCCACGAGCTCCAGTGCCCGGGCGATCGAGCAGTTCTCGCCCTCGTACGTGTTCGGGAGCATCCCCTCAACTGTACCCGGGTGGTTTCGTGAAGCAACCCGGGTCAGCCGGGGGTGACGACCGCCGGCTCGGCCGGCCCCGTCGCGCCCCGCGAGCTCAGCGTCGCGATGACGCCGCCGACGCCCGCGCAGGCCGCGCCCATCCAGAACGCCTCGGGGTAGCCGGAGATCGCTGCGACCGCGCCGGCGAGCGGTCCGCCGACGCCGACGCCGATGTCGAAGAACGCGGTGAACGCCCCCATGGCGACACCGCGCTCGCGCTCGTCGACCCGGCTGACCACCGCGAGGGCGAGGGCCGGGAACAGCATCGAGAAGCCGCAGCCCATGACGAGCGCGCCGACGACCGCGATCGGGAAGCTCTGGGTGAGCGCGATGATCGCGAGGCCGAGGGCCTCCATGCTGAAGGCGAACGCCGCGGTCGGCGCCGCGCCGAAGCGGTCCGGCACGCTGCCGGCGAGCAGCCGCGTGAGGACGACCGCCGCGGCGAAGACCGTGAACACGGTCGCGCTGTGCGCGATGTCGCGGGCGTCGAGATGGAGCACCACGAACCCGAGCATGGTCCCGAAGCCGATGTTCGCCAGCGAGAGCGCGATGCCGGGGCCGATCGCCTGGCGCGGCAGCCGGAAGGCGGGCTGGGCCTCTGCCGGGACCGCCTCGTGGTCGTCGCGCAGGCGCAGCGCGACGGCTGCTCCCGCGAGCGGGAAGAGGACGGCCAGCCCCCAGACCGCTTCGTATGACGCGAGGTCGTAGACCGTCTGCCCGATGACGCTCCCGACGCTGAGCCCGCCCCAGACCGCGATGCCGAAGAGCCCGATGGTCTGACCGCGGCGCTCCGGCGGCGCGAGGTCCACGACCCAGGTCACCGCAGCGGTGAAGAGCCAGCCGTCGCCGATGCCCACGACCAGGCGCGCGAGCACGAGCCACGCCACGCCGCCGGGGACGAACAGGAGGGCGGCCGAGAGGGACATGAGCAGCAGGCCGGCCAGCACGATCGGGCGGCGGCCATGCAGATCGGCGAGACGGCCGGCGACCGGGCGGCCGATGACGGCCGACAGCGCGAAGATGCCCACGACGACCCCGACGGCGATGTCGCCCGCGCCGACCGGGCCCTTGACGTAGCGGGGCAGGACCGGCAGCACCGCGCCGATCGCGAGGAAGCCGAGCAGCGTCGCGCACCACACGCCGAACGCGGCTCCGAAGGCGGGCTGGTCGCGCAGGGCGGTGGCGACCCGTCGGCTGAGCGTGCCTGCCTCCACGGACCGCAGGCTATCTCCGTCCCGAACCCGAGCCCGTGCCGACCACTACGGTTGGCCGTATGACGACCGCCAGCCCGTCCGTCCGCCCCGTCCGGGAGCGGCTGCTCAGGGGGCTGGTGCAGGCGCTGGCGGAGCGGCGACTGAACGAGGTGACGATGAACGACATCGCGCGCCACGCCCGCACGTCGAAGCGGACGTTCTACGAGCACTTCGACGACAAGGAGGCGTGCTTTCTCGCCCTCTACCGCGGGATCTGCGACGGGATGGCGGCGCGCTTTGCCGCGATCCTCGACGAGACCGTCCCCGTCGAGGACCAGATCGCCGCGATCGCCGGCGTGTACGTCGGGACCCTCGGCGCCTCCCCGACGCTCACGCGCGCGACGCTCAGCGACATCATCGCCGGGGGCGACGCATGTCTCGCCGCGCGGCGCGAGCAGCACGAGCGCTTCGCCGCCGGCCTGCGCGAGGCCTTCTCGGCCACGCGCGCGCGTCAGCCCGGCGCCGGCGTGCGTGAGATCGACCAGGAGACGGCCGCCGCCCTGGTGGGCGGCATCAACGAACTGCTGCTGCGCGAGCTCGACCTCGGCCGGGCCGATCGGCTCCCCGAGCTCGCCGGAACAGTCCGCGCGCTGTTCCGCGCGGTCGTCGTCGAACGGTCCTGAACGCTTGCCGCGCCGCCGACTCCCGAAGGCGATGACCGGGCGGAATGAAGAGGGGAACCGCCGGCCATCGCCTTCGTCGGAGTCGCGTACCCGAGCCCGGCACGTCGCCACTGGGACACCGTGTCTCGGTGGCGGGCTCTGAAGGTATCCGGAGGCTTGACGCCACGTCAAGTCGTCTCATTTGTCTCAGCATGTACCGTTGCGAACATGGCAAGCGCCCGGGGGGAGCGCCAGCCACTTCCGGCGATCACGCCGGAGGCAGCTGCGGCGCTATGGACACTCGTGACGGACAACCCGCCGGCCACCGCCCGCGAGCGACTGCTCGTCGGCATGGCCGCGGCGATCGAGGAGCGCGGCCTGGCCGCCTCGACGGTGGCGGACGTCGTCCGCCACGCCCGCGCATCGCGGCGGACGTTCTACGAGCACTTCCGCGATCGCGACGACTGCTTCCTTGCGCTCTACGAGATTCTCGGGCTGCGCCTCGTGCGCGTGTTCGAGGAGGGTGTCACCGAGCACGACGACTGGCTCGAGGAGATGGCGGGCGCGTCGCGCGCGTATCTGGTCGCGCTGACGGCCTTCCCGGCGCTCACCCGCGCCGGGCTCGCCGAGATGACGGCGATCGGGCCGCGGGCGCTGTCTGCGCGCCGCGTCCTGCTGCAGCGGCTCGCCGAGGTGCTCCAGCGCGTCCTCGCCGACGGGCGCGCCCGTCACGCCGATGTCCCGTCGCGCGAGTTGCCGCCCGAGCAGGCACTCGCGGTCATCGGCGGGTTGCACGAGCTCGTGCTCATCTGTGTCGAGGACGGCGAGATCGGGCAGATCCTGGATCTCGCGCCGATCGCGGCGGACATGGTCTACCGGCTCACCGTGGTCCCCTCCTGAGGCCCTCCGTCCAGGTGGACAAACGCGGGGGCGCCAGTCTCTACCGACTGGCGGTGGCCCCTGTGCTCGGCGCGCGACACAATCGACGCAGATGACCGAACCGCTCATCCTCCGCGAGCCCGCCGTCTATCGCCCGCCCGCGGGGATCTTCGACGAGGTCTTCGGCCCCGGAGGCGTGCCGCGCGAGTACGCGCAGGCCCTGGTCGCCGAGCTGGCGCGCCTGGGGGCGGCCGAGCTCGCCGGCGCCGGGCGCCGCCGCGACGCGATCTTCATCCAGCAGGGCATCACGTTCGATGCCACCGGTGACGACGGCCCGGTCAAGGACCGCCCGTTCCCCCTCGATCTCGTGCCGCGGATCATGCCCGGCCACGAGTGGGACCACATCAAGCGCGGCCTGGCCCAGCGCATCCGCGCGCTGAACCACTTCGTCGACGACGTCTACCACGCGCGCGAGATCGTCCACGAGGGCATCATCCCGTGGCAGCTCGTCGTCAGCCGGCCGAACTTCGCCCGGCAGATGCATGGCGTCCGCCCGCCGGGCGGGGTCTACTGCCACGTCGCCGGCTGCGATCTCGTGCGCGACGCCGACGGGTCCTGGCGCGTGCTGGAGGACAACGTGCGCACGCCCTCGGGCATCAGCTACGTGCTGGAGAACCGCACGGCGATGACCCGGCTCGTCCCGCAGCTCTTCAACAAGTACCGCGTCCGCCCGGTCGACCACTACCCGCAGCTCCTGCTGGCCGCGCTGCGCGCGGTCGCACCCGCCACCGAGGGCGAGGCGACCGTCGTCGTCTGGACCCCGGGCTCGATGAACAGCGCGTACTTCGAGCACTCGTTCCTCGCGCGGCAGATGGGCGTCGAGCTCGTGGAGGCCTCTGATCTCGTCGTCCGCGACGACGTCCTGTACATGCGGACCACGAGCGGGCTCAAGCGCGTGCACGCGGTCTACCGCCGGCTCGACGACGACTTCATCGACCCGCTCGAGTTCCGGCCGGACTCGCTGCTCGGCGTCCCCGGGCTCATGCGCGCATATCGCTCGGGCTCCGTCGCGCTCGCCAACGCCGTCGGCACCGGCGTCGCCGACGACAAGGCCGTCTACCACTACGTCCCCGAGATGATCAAGTTCTACCTCGGGGAGGAGCCGATCCTGCAGAACGTCAAGACGTTCCTGCTGGGCGACCCGGAGCAGCTCGCGCACGCCCTCGGGCGCATGGACCAGCTCGTCTTCAAGCCGACCGGCGAGTCGGGCGGCAAGGGCGTGCACATCGGCCCGAGCACCCCGGCCGACGAGCTGGAGCGGCTGCGCGAGACCATCCTGCAGGCGCCGGAGAAGTGGATCGCCCAGGAGGTCGTGAAGCTCTCGACGGTCCCGACGGCCGGCGTCGACGGCACGCTCGCGCCCCGCCACGTCGACCTGCGGCCGTTCGCGGTCTTCGGTGAGAAGATCAAGATCGTGCCCGGCGGACTCACGCGCGTCGCGATGACCGAGGGCTCGATGATCGTCAACTCGTCGCGCGGCGGCGGCAGCAAGGACACGTGGGTCCTCGACGACGGCGCCGCGAAGGACGCCGATCAGGCCGGACCCGACATCGCCCAGACGCTTCCGCCCGCACTCCCCGGCCTGCGCTACGCGGAGTGGACCGGGCAGGCCCAGCAGCAACAGCAGCAGACCGCACCCACCGACGCGAAGACCAGCTGACGCCATGCTCGCCCGCATCGCCCACGAGCTCTTCTGGCTCGGCCGCAACCTCTCGCGCGCTGAGCACACCGCGCGCATGCTCGACGGCATCTTCCAGGCCGACATCCAGGCCCGCTCCGAGGAGGCCGGGATGACGCTCGGCTGGGGCTCACTGCTGGCGATCATGGGCGCCGAGACGGAGGAGGGCGTCCCGCCGCACCGCGACCAGGTGTTGCGCAGCCTCACGCTCGACGCCGACAACCCCGCCTCGGTCATCTCGTGCATCGGCCGGGGGCGTGAGGGCGCCCGCACCGTGCGCGACGTCATCTCCCAGGAGATGTGGGAGTCGATCAACACGACGAACCTCGGCATGCAGGAGGGCGATCTCTCCGAGCGCCTCCTCGTCGGCCCGTATTCGGTCTACCAGTACGTCAAGGAGCGCTCGGCGCTGTTCTGGGGATTGACCCGGCGCACGATGCTGCGCGACGAGGCGTACTCCTTCCTCCAGGCGGGCGGCCGGCTGGAGTCCGCGGACATGATGCTCCGCATGCTCCGCGTCGCGCTCGCGGCGAGCGCCGGCGGGCGTGACGACGGCCACGCGCTGAGCCTGCTGCAAGCGGTCGGCGGCTTCCAGGCCTACCGTCGCGCCGTGCCCGGCCCGCCCAACGCGGCGCCCGTCGTGCGGTTCCTGCTCTTCGAGCGCGCGTATCCCGACTCGGTCGCCGCGTCGGTCGACCTGCTCGAGCAGTCCCTCTCGCGCGCGGATGACAACCCGCGCAACGCCGAGCCCGTCCTGCGGCTCCTGCGCCTCACGGCCGACCTCGAGTTCCGCCGCCGCGCCGAGGAGGACACCCAGTCGGGGAACCGCCTCGCCGAGATCTGTGGGCAGGTCCAGACCGAGCTCGGCAAGGTCGACCGCGACGTCCACGACCGCTACTTCGCAGGAGCACCGGCCGCGGCATGAACTTCTCGATCCGCTACCTCACCGAGTACCACTACGACCACGAGGTCACCGACAACCTCAACGCGCTGCGCGTGCGCCCGGCGACCACCAGCAACCAGCGCCTCGACGACTTCCAGGTCCGCGTCGAGCCCGAGGCGCGCATTGGCCGCCACGAGGACTACTTCGGCACCGAGGTCATCGAGTTCGGCATCAGCCGGCCGCACGACCACCTGACGATCGACGTGCGCGCCCGCGTGGTGACCAACGATCCCGGAGAGCCGCCCGACGCGCCCTGGGAGGGCGTCACGAGCACGGCCTACCAGCTGGCCGCAGGAGAGTTCCTGCTCGCCGACCCCGACGAGCCGGATCATCCCCTGCTCGCCGAGCTCATCCCGCTCTCACGCGCGAACAGCCCCCTGAAGACGCTGCGCTGGGTCACCGAGCTGATCCCCGACCGCTTCCGCTACCAGGCGGGGGTGACCTACGTCGGGTCCACGGTCGCGGATCTCCTCGACGGTGGCGGCGGCGTCTGCCAGGACTTCGCGCACCTCGCGCTCATCCTGCTGCGCCACCACGGGATCGCGGCCCGGTACGTCAGCGGGTACCTCTGGGCGGCGCCGGAGGACGGCGGCGACGACTCGCTCGAGCTTGAGACGCACGCCTGGGTCGAGGCGCTGATGCCCGGCGACGGCGGCCGTGGCGAGCCGGTCTGGGTCGGCGCCGATCCGACGAATCGCCGCCTGGCCGGGGAGTCGCACGTGAAGATCGGTCACGGCCGCTTCTATCAGGACATCCCACCCATCCGGGGCGTCTACCAGGGCGCTGCGGGCGCCAAGCTGAGCGCCAACGTGGAGATGACGCGCCTCGACCCGCAGACCAGCGCGCGCGCCTGATCGACCGAGCATCGTTACCGGGGTGTACGTAGACGTACCAGCCTGATACGGTGCCGCTCGAACGGTCTTGCGGAGTGCCGCTCTGGGGAGAGCGCGGCAGGGCCGACGGAGGAGAGAGGTCGTCCCATGCTCGAGACGTTCGTCGTGCGCGCTCGCTGCGCGCTGCGCTGCACCGCCGCCGCTGCGGGGGTAGCGGCGGCGGTTGCCGGCGCCACCGCCCCGTCCGCCCATGCCGTGCCCGTCGGCGGCCTGCCCGAGGCGATCAGCGGCTTCGCCCTGACGCCGAACCGCGTCGCCGGCGCGAACGACTGGTCGTGCAAGCCGTCAGCGGAGCACCCCCGCCCTGTCGTGCTCGTCCACGGGACGTTTCTGAACCTGGGGGCCAATTGGACCCTGGTCTCACCGACGCTGAAGAACGCGGGCTACTGCGTCTTCGCGCTGAACTACGGGTCGACGGGCCTGTCGGTGGGCGGCCGCATCAACGGCCTGGGCGACATCGGCAGGTCGGCCGGTGAGCTATCCGCCTTCGTCGACCGGGTGCTCGCCGCGACCGGGGCGGCCGAGGTGGACATCGTCGGCCACTCGCAGGGCGGGATGATGCCGAACCACTACGTCAAGTTCCTGGGCGGAGCCGACAAGGTCCACAAGCTCATCGGCCTGGCGCCGAGTAATCACGGCACCGACCTGTGGGGGCTGATCCGGCTGGCCCGGTCACTGAGCTTCATCGGGCAGCCGATCCTCAACGTCGCAAACCAGGTGCTGACCGACGGCGGCGCCCGCGGCGTCCAGCAGCAATTGAAGGGTGATCAGTTCCAGCGCCGGCTCTGGGCGGGTGGCGACACCGTGCCCGGCGTCAGCTACACCGTGATCTCCACGCGGTACGACTGGGTCGTCACGCCGTGGAAGACCCAGTATCTGAACGGCCCAGACACCGACAACATCCTCGTCCAGGCGCTCTGCCCGCGAGACCGCATGAGCCACGCTGGCATCATCCTGGACGGGCCCACCATGCAGATCGTGCTCAACGAGCTCGGTGCTGACGACCCGGCGTTCAGGCCGGACTGCCGGAGCTACGGCCCGGGCATCTAGCCGTAGGGGAGGTCCTCGACGGGCCACATCGCGCCGAGCAGGAGCTTCACGGCTGCCAGCTCGAGCGCGGGCCCGTCGATCGGCTCGTCGGCGGACAGCGCCTGGAGCAGCATCTCGTTGATCCCGCCGACAACCGCGGTGGCCATGATCGGCTCCATGCCGACGGCGGGCGGGAAGTCGTCGCGGTGCTCGTCGACGATCTTCAGGATGAGCGTCGCGAAGCGCTCGTGCGACGCGCGCATCCGCAGGAGCGCCTCGGGCCCCGCTGAGGGCATGTCGAGGATGAACACGCGCGTCAGGTCGGGGATGGCGGCCAGCATCCCCAGGTACGCGCGGACGCCGCTGACCAGGCGCTCGTCCCAGGTCTGACCCACCCGCTGCGCGAACGCCGCCTCGACGCCGTTCATCACCACCTCGGAGCTCGCGTCGTACGTCGCCAGCAGACACGCCTGCTTATCGGGGAAGTGCTCGTAGAACGTCCGGCGCGAGACCTGGGCGCAGCGCACGACATCGGCGATGGTCGTCGCGCCGATCCCCCGTTTCGCGGTCGCCTCGGCCATGCCCGCGATCAGCCGGCGGCGGTGCACCTCGCCGACCTCCTCGCGCGGCCGCGCCTGTGGGCCGGGGGGCAGCGGACCCTCGTCTCCGCGCAGGGTGCGCAGGAACTCCGGCTGGAGATCTGAGACGCCGTAGGACACTGGAGCGGTACGGTACCTGGAGGGATGCGTCCGGCGTTCGCGCCACCGCGCTACCATGGTCGTTCCGACCTGCCAGGCGCAGGTCGTTTTTCTGCCCCACGCCAGCCCCCGGAGCTCGCCCAATGGCCCGCGGAGACGTGCGCATTGCTGTAACCCTCGCCTGCGAGGATTGCAAGCGGCGCAACTACCAGACCAATAAGTCCAAGCGCAACAACCCTGATCGCATCACGCTGCGGAAGTACTGCAAGTGGTGCAAGCAGCAGACGTCGCACAAGGAAACCCGCTAAGGGTTCGGAGCTGTTGCGGTGTCGCGTAATCGAGAGCGTGCGAAGGAGCGCAAGGAGCGCCTGCGCAAGGGAGACGACGCCAAGCCTGGCGCCGACGACCAGCACATCCACCGGGAGAACGTTCCCGGTGAGCTCGAGCACGCCTCGTACGAGGTCGAGGAGGCCGAGGCGTCCATCGTCGCGGGCGCCGACGGCGAAGTAGCCGGCGGTCTGACCGAAGCGGAGCTCGTCGCCGCCGAGGAACTCGACGCCTCCGAGCACCCCGAGCACCTCACGGACATCCCGGCAGACGAGCAGACGGGCGCGCACATCGCGCAGGCTCCCGGCGCGGCGACCACCGGCAAGGGCGGTCCGCGCTTCGTGCAGTTCCTGCGCGCGTCCTGGGCCGAGCTCCAGCGGGTCCAGTGGCCCGACCGTCGCCAGGTCGGGCAGGGCACCGCCGTCACGCTTGGGTTCGTCGTCGTGGCGGGCCTGTACCTCGGGGCCGCCGACAAGCTCGCACAAGAGCTCGTCGACCTCATCATCTAGCTCTTCCTTTCACCACCCTCCGATCCGAAGCCGAGTCCATGTTCCGCTGGTACGTCGTCAACACCTATTCCGGGCACGAGAACAAGGTCAAGCACAACCTCGAGCACCGCGTCATGTCCATGGGACAGAAGCGCAACGTGCGCCAGGTGGTCGTGCCGACCGAGACCGTGTCCGAGATGAAGGACAACCAGAAGGTCACCACCGAGAAGCGCACCATGCCCGGGTACGTGCTCGTGAACATGGACCTCAACGAGGATTCGTGGAGCGTGGTGAAGAACACCCCGGGCATCACCGGATTCGTCGGGGCTTCGAATGAGCCGGTGCCGCTCACGCAGGCCGAGGTGGATCGCCTCCTGCACCGCGAGACGGCAGAGCGTCCGCGGACCCGCACGCAGTTCAGCGTCGGTGAGGCCGTGAAGGTCATCTCCGGCCCGCTCTCGGACTTCTCCGGCGAGATCTCCGAGATCAACGAGGACCAGTCCAAGCTGAAGGTCCTAGTGTCCATCTTCGGCCGTGAGACCCCGGTCGAAGTCGGTTTCGACCAAGTGAAGAAGATCTGAGATGGCAAAGAAGGTTCTGACAACGATCCGCCTGCAGGCCCCCGGCGGCCAGGCCAGCCCGGCTCCGCCGGTCGGTCCGGCGCTGGGTCAGCACGGCATCAACATCATGGAGTTCGTCAAGGCGTTCAACGCCCAGACGGCCCAGGACAACGGCACGACGATCCCGGTCGTCATCACGGTGTACGAGGACCGCTCGTTCACGTTCGTGACGAAGACCCCGCCGGCCGCGGTCCTCATCAAGCAGGCGATCAACCTGGACAAGGGCTCGGCCGAGCCGCATCGCGACAAGGTCGGCAAGATCACGAAGGCCCAGCTCCGCGCGATCGCCGAGAAGAAGCTCCCCGATCTGAATGCCCACGACGTGGACCAGGGGATGCTCATCATCGCCGGCACCGCGCGCTCGATGGGTGTGGAGGTGGTCGACTAATGGCCAAGCAGGGCAAGACCCACAAGGAAGCGCTCTCGCAGGTCGACCGTGACCGCGAATACGAGCCCGGCGACGCGATCTCGCTGCTGAAGGCCCTCCCGGGCCCGAAGTTCGACGAGTCGGTCGAGATCCACATCCGCACGGGCCTCAACGTGCGCCACGCCGACGAGCAGCTCCGCGGCACGATCGCGATGCCGCACGGCCTCGGCAAGGAAGTCAAGATCGCCGTGTTCGCCCAGGGCGACAAGGCGAAGGAGGCGGAGGCCGCCGGCGCCGACATCGTGGGCGCCGACGATCTCGCCAAGAAGATCGAAGAGGGCTTCACCGACTTCGACATCGCCATTGCGACGCCCGACCTCATGCCGGTCGTCGGCCGCCTCGGCCGCATCCTCGGCCCGTCGGGCAAGATGCCGAACCCGAAGGTCGGCACCGTGACGATGGACGTCACGAAGGCCGTCACCGAGTCGAAGGCCGGCAAGGTCGAGTACCGCACCGATCGCACCGCGATCGTGCACCTCGTCATCGGCAAGAAGTCCTTCCCCGAGCAGCAGCTGCTCGAGAACTACGCCGCCGTGATCGAAGAGCTCCAGCGGGCGAAGCCGTCCGCCGCGAAGGGCAAGTACCTCCGCACGATCACCATCACGTCGACGATGGGCCCCGGGATCAAGGTCGATCCCAGCCGGACCCGCGACATCCTCGGGGAGGCTACGCCCGCCGCTGCGTAGCCCCCACGAGGCCACCACAGACCGCCGGCGCGCGGGGCTCCGATAGCCCCGCTGAGAAGCCCGGCCGAGGAGGCTTGTGAACCGAGCAGAGAAAGCTGCGGTGATCGAGGAGATCACCGCCGACATCAACGAGAGTTCGGCCGTGTTCGCCGTGGATTACCGCGGCATCACCGTCACCCAGGTCGCCGACCTGCGCACGAAGCTGCGCGAGTCGGACACGACCTTCCGGGTGGTCAAGAACACGCTGACCGAGCGCGCCGCCGATCAGGCCGGTGCCGAGTCGCTGAAGGGCCTCCTCGAGGGTCCGACGGCGCTCGCGTTCGTCAAGGGCGACGCGGCTGCGGCCGCGAAGACCATCAGCGACGCCGCCAAGGAGATCGAGCTGCTGCCCTTCAAGGGCGGGCTCATGGACGGCAACGAGCTGAGCGTCGACGACATCAAGGCGATCAGCAAGCTGCCGTCGCGCGAGGTCCTGTACGGACAGCTCGTCGGCATCGTCGCCGCCCCGATCACGGGCCTGGCCCGCAGCCTCAACGGGCTGCTGGGTGGCCTCGCGATCGCGCTGGCCGGCGTGCAGGAGAAGAAGGAGTCGGGCGAGATTCCGTCCGGCGATGCTCCCGCGCCTGCCCCCGAGGCTGAGGCCGCCGCTCCGGCGGAGGAAGCCCCGGCTGAAGAAGCCGCCCCCGAGGCGGAGGCTGAGGCCCCCGCCGAGGACACGACTGCAGAGGCCGAGGCACCCGCCGACGCTGCCCCCACTGAGAACGACCAGGAGTAACGACTATGGCTACCACCGCTGAATGGATTGACGAGCTCAAGGCGATTTCCGTCCTCGAGCTGGCTGAGCGCATCAAGGCGCTCGAAGAGGAGTTCGGTGTCTCCGCGACGGCCGTGGCCGCTGCGGCCCCCGCCGGTGGCGGCGGCGGCGAGGCTGCCGCCGAGGAGGAGTCCTCGACGGTCGACGTCGTCCTCACGGGCGCCGGCGACAAGAAGATCCAGGTCATCAAGGTCGTCCGCGCGGCGACCGGCCTGGGCCTGAAGGAGGCCAAGGCGCTCGTCGACGAGGCCCCGAAGCCCGTCAAGGAAGGCATCGAGCGCGACGAGGCCGACAAGCTCAAGGCCGAGCTCGAAGAGGCCGGCGCGAGCGTCGAGCTCAAGTAGCCACCGCTTCATCCGCTGTCTTGCGAAGGGCGCCCCATGTGGCGCCCTTCGTCGTTCTCGGGGTGCTTTGCGGGTGGTGGTCGTTCGGGTGCCATGCCCGGGCTGACCGCTCGCGGGAGGGGTGGTGGTCGTCTCCGTCTTCGCTGGTGGCCGCTTCGTTTGAGTCAGCCGGTCACGGCACCCGAACGACCACCACCCCGGGCCCCGGTCCCGCTGTCGCCCCTCCGCGCGGCGTGGGTCACTTGGTGTCCACCCCTCGGACAAGAAGTGCCCAGTCCCCGTTCTCGCCCAAGTGTGTGCGGGGCACCGTGTCCTGGGTAGGCTCGCGGCGTCCCAGGTGTCCGAGGGGAGGGTCCTGATGGTGCGGAAGGGTCTTGCGTGTGCGGTCGTCGTGACGGCCGCGCTTGGGCTCGCGTCGAGTGCGAATGCGAGCCAGCGGTACATCGTCGAGCTCGATCGGGCGACCGGAGCGGCGAGCGATCGCAGCGCCGCGATCGACCGGCGGCTCGCAGCGTGGCAGGGCCACGTCGAGCGGTCGTTCGACCACGCGATCAACGGATTGGTCATCAGACTGCCGGACGGGCTGCCCTCCAACTTCCGCATCCCCGGTGCCGTCTCCGTCTCGGCCGACACGACGGTGACCTCGCAGGCGACCCAGACGTCCCCGCCGTGGGGCGTCGACCGCATCGACCAGGCCTCGCTCCCGCTCAGCCGCACGTTTACCTACACCGCGACGGGCGCCGGCGTGAAGGCGTACGTCATCGATTCGGGGATACGCCCGACGCACGCCGACTTCGGTGGTCGCGCGCGGATCGGCTACGACGCGCTCGGCGGCAATGGCGTCGACTGCAACGGCCACGGCACGCACGTGGCGGGCACGATCGGCGGAGCGACGTATGGCGTGGCGAAGGCCGTCTCGCTGGTCGCCGTCCGCGCGCTGAACTGCCAGGGCTCCGCGCAGGTGTCGCAGATCATCGCCGGCATCGACTGGGTGATCCGTGACCACGCGAGCGGCCAGCCCGCCGTCGCGAACATGAGTCTCGGCGGGGCGAGCAACGCCGCCCTCGACACCGCGGTGACGAATCTCATCAACGATGGCGTGAGCGTCGCCGTCGCCGCGGGCAACGGCTCCGGCGACGCATGCGGCACGTCGCCCGCGCACGTCGCGCCCGCCATCACGGCGGCGGCGAGCGACAGCACGGACCAGTTCGCCTCCTTCTCGAACCACGGAACGTGTGTCGATCTCATCGCGCCGGGGGTCGGTGTGGTGTCCGCCGGGTCGTCATCTGACACGGCGACGGCGACGTACAGCGGCACGTCGATGGCGTCCCCGCACGTCGCGGGCGCGGCCGCGCGGCTCCTGCAGACCAACCCGGCGGCGACGCCGGCGCAGATCCAGACCGCGGTTCTCGAAGCGACGGCGCCGGACAAGATCGGCGCGATCCGGTCCACCTGTCGACGGGTGTGGTGGTGGTACGACTGCCGCGTCCGGACGCCGAACCGGCTGCTCCAGAGCTTCGGCTGAGCCTGCTCACCGACGGCGGCGGGTAGGGTCCGGGACGTGGTTCGGCTCGTCCTCGTGGTGCTGCTGGCGGTCCTCATGACGTGGTGGTCGATCGAGACCGCCACGGCGGCGCAGCGGTACGTCATCGAGCTGGACGCGTCGGTCGACGCCGGAGAGCAGCGGGGCGCGATCGAGCAGGAGGTCGAGGCGGCCGGTGGGCGCGTGGTTCAGGTGCTCGAGCGCGCGATCAACGGGGCCATCGTCGAGCTGCCCGGTCCGCGGCGGTTGTCCCTCCCCGGACTCCGGTCGCTGCGCCCGGACACGGTCGTCTCGACGCTGGGCATCCAGACGGACGCGCCGTGGAATCTCGACCGCCTCGATCAGGCCGCCCTGCCGCTCGACGGCGTGTACTCCCATCCCGACGAGGCGACCGGCGCCGGGGTCACCGCCTACGTGATCGACACGGGGATCCGCGAGACCCACGTCGAGTTCGGCGGGCGGGCCCGCCGGGGCTTCGACGCCCTGGGCGGTCGAGGAAGGGACTGCAACGGGCACGGGACGCACGTCGCCGCGACGATCGCCGGGGCCACCACCGGTGTCGCCAAGCAGGCGGAGCCGGTCGGCGTCCGGGTCATCGACTGCAACGGCTACACGCTGGCGACGGCGCTCCTCGCCGGGATCGAATGGGTGATCGCCGACCATCACACGGGGGAGCCCGCGGTCGCCAATCTCAGCCTCGGCGGCATCGCCAACGGGTTCCTGGACCGCGCCGTGCGCAACCTCATCGCCGACGGTGTCCCCACGGCCGTCGGCGCCGGCAACTGGAGCGTCGACGCCTGTTGGATCTCACCCGCGCGCGTCGGCCCGGCGCTGACCGTCGCCGCATCCGATCGCGACGATCGGTTCGCCCGGTTCTCCGATCACGGCCGCTGCGTCGACATCGTCGCCCCGGGCGTCGACGTCGTCTCCGCGGACGCCGCGTCGGACACTGGCCTGATCGCCCACAGCGGCACCTCGATGGCGACGCCGCACGTCGCCGGTGTCGCCGCCCAGCTGCTGGAGCTCTCGTCGGACGCCACGCCCGATGAGATCGCGGCGCAGCTGACGTCGGCTGGGTCGCCGGGGGTGCTCACCGACGTCCCGCGCACGTGTCTCTGGCGCTGCCGGCTGACGACGCCGAACCTCCTGCTCCAAGCCAGGGTCCTGACGCTCCGGTAGCTTCGCCCCACATGCCCAACGGAGCCCAGGCGCTCATGCGCACCCTCGTCGGTGCCGGCGTCACGACCTGCTTCACCAACCCCGGCACGTCGGAGATGCACTTCGTCGCGGCCCTGGACTCCGCGCCCGAGATGCGCGCGGTGCTCGCGCTGTTCGAGGGGGTCGCCACCGGCGCCGCGGACGGCTACGCGCGGATGACCGACCGCCCGGCGACGACGCTGCTGCACCTCGGCTCCGGCCTGGGGAACGGACTCGCCAACCTGCACAACGCCCGCAAGGCGAAGGTGCCGGTGCTGAACATCGTCGGCGACCACGCGACCTACCACGTCCGCTACGACGCGCAGCTGCAGTCCGACATCGAGACGGTCGCCCGCAACGTCTCACCGGGGTGGGTGCGGACGTCGGCCAGCACCGAGGAGCTGTCTCGCGATGCCGCGGAGGCCGTCGCCGCCACCATGGGGCCGCCCGGCCAGGTGGCGACGCTCATCCTGCCCGCCGACGTGTCGTGGGGCGATGGCGCGACGCCGGCCGCGGCGGTCCCGACCGCCGCGCGGGTGCCGGCGCCCCCAGACGTGGTCGCGTCGATCGCGTCCGCGCTGTCCGCGGGCGCGGACACCGCCATCCTGCTGGGCGGCCGTGCCCTGCGCGAACCCGGCCTCCTCGCGGCGGCCCGCGTGGCGGGGACCACCGGCGCCCGCGTCTACGCCGAGGTCTTCCCGACCCGTCTCGAACGGGGAGCGGGCCTGCCGCCCGTCGAACGGCTCGCGTACTTCGCGGAGCTGGCGTCGGTCCAGCTGGCCGGGATCAAGCACCTCGTGCTCGTCGATGCCAAGTCGCCGGTCTCGTTCTTCGCCTATCCCGGCAAGGCGAGCGACCTCGTGCCCGACGGGTGCACCGTCCATGAGCTGTCCTCACCCGAGCAAGACGCGGTCGGCAGCCTCGAGGCGCTCGCCGAGGCGCTCGGCGTGTCGTCCGCGACGCCGGCCCTGCAGCAGCCGTCCCGACCGGCGAGGCCGACCGGCCCGCTGACCGCGGACAAGGTCTGCCAGGCGGTCGGCGCACTGCTCCCCGAAGGGGCGATCATCTCCGACGAGGCGATCACGTCGGGCCTCTCGCTGCCCACCCACACCGCCGGCGCGCCCCGCCACGACATCCTGACGCTCACCGGCGGGGCCATCGGCCAGGGCCTGCCCGTCGCCGTGGGTGCCGCGGTCGCGTGTCCCGGCCGGCCGGTGATCTCCCTGGAGGGCGAGGGCTCGGCGATGTACACGATCCAGTCCCTGTGGACGATGGTCCGTGAGCAGCTGGACGTCACCGTCGTGATCCTGAACAACCGCTCCTACGCGATCCTCGACATCGAGCTGGAGCGCGTGGGCGCGGACAACGACGGCCCCAAGGCGAAGTCGCTCTTCAATCTCGCCGGGCCCGATCTCGATTTCGTCGCACTCGGCACCGGCCTGGGCGTGCCGTCGGTCCGCGCGGAGACCGGCGAGGAGCTGACGGCCGCGCTGGAGCACGCGCTCGCCGAGCCCGGCCCGCACCTCATCGAGGCGATGGTCCCGGTCGCGTTCAGCGGCTGGAAGCGCAAGGCCCTGCCGCACGCGCTGCGGGCGCTCGGGGTGCTGCCGCAGCCCGTCGCGAAGGTCGTCCAGCGTCGGCTGGCGCCCTAGCGGCCCATCCACCGCGAACGTCGTTCTGCCGTCGCCAGGGCGACGGGGAACCGACGTTCACGTTGCGCGGGGCTTGCGACGGCTCGGCGCAGGGTCGCGCAGCGCGGCGTCGACGGCCTCGTCCACCAGGTCCGCCAGGAGCGCGCCATCGTCCAGGGCCTCGGCGGGCGCGCTGTAGTACCGCTCGACCGAGACCTCCCGCTTGCTGTTCGCGTACCGGAACGGCTGACAGCCGGCCTTCACATAGGCAGGACGCGTCTCGTTGTCGACGCGGAGGTACAGCGTGTCGAGGATCATCGCGAACGGGACGTCCTCCCGCTGCAGGCTCCAGCCGCTGAACATCCGCTTGACCTCGACGGGCGGGCCGTACGGCTCGAGCAGCTCGGTGACGTGGTGCAACAGCTCGGGCGAGCGCGTCATCAGAAGACACCGTATTGCCGGACCAGCCGCGCCAGCGCGTCACGATCGAACAGCAGCGCCAGTAGCCCCTCCTCGATCTGCCGGCCCAGCCGGCGCGCCTCGATCCACGCGGCCGAGCGGTCCTCCTCGCCGCGGGTGAGGCCGCGCAGCTCGTCGCGGAACGCCTCGTCGTCGAGGCGTCCGAGGAACCGGTCGTAGGCCACGAGCGTCCGGACGCCCGCGTCGAATGCCTCGTGGCGCAGGAAGGCGTCCGCGATCCGGTCGACGGGCGGTGCGGCAAACGTCTCGACCAGCCAGATCCGCATCTCGTCGGCGGTGAGGTCGTGGCACTCGAGCACCGGAAGCAGCCCGCTCGCGTACAGGAGCTTGCGCGAGGTCCGGAGCTTCGCGGCCCGCAGCGCCCACTTGTCGTTGCTGCGCCGGTCTCGCTGCTTGCCCTCGAAGTCCACGCAGATCGTGCGCCAGTAGCGCGCGAGGTCGTTGAGCAGGAACCGCGGCGGGCGGTAGTCGCTCACGCGGGTGTCGACGTACGTCTCGATGACGGCTCGGCGCGCGGCCTCGTGCGCCTCGCCGCCCGCGATCGCCATCGACTCGAGGACAAGCAGCATCCGGCGGGTGAGGTTGTCGTTGTCGTCGGCTCGGCGCCCGATCCGCGTCACGAGGTGGTCGACGTAGGCGACGTCGTCGAACGCGCCCGACCGGCTCGGCGCCTTGTTCAGCACCTCGCCGACCTGGTCCGGGCTGGGGGAGACCGCGATGCGCGGATCCCCGCCGACCAGGACGACGAAGTCGTGGTCGCTGCCCGACGTCAGCTCCAGCCGGCCCCACGACCCCATGACGACGACCGAGACGTCGTCCTGCCGCGGGAGCTCCGCAAGCTTGGCCGCGGCATCATCGCGCTCGAGCAGCGAGCGCTTGCGAGCGGCCATGAGCTGCGGGAGCGGCTCGCCGCCGCGGGCGGCAAGCGCAGCCAGCCCGCCGCCCGAGGTCAGCTCGCGGAGACGGGTGCCTCGAGGATCCACGGCACGTCGACGCAGCGGCTCAGCAGCGGCGCGAACAGCGCGGCGTGCTCATCCGTGAGCCCGATGTGGCGGCCGTCCGCAGACAGTGAGCTGAGATGGACCTCGCGCAGGCGCGAGGCGAAGCGGTCCATGAGCGCTTCTGCGAGCCCCATCGAGGGATCGAGCGACCACGCGTGCGCGATGTCGAAGCAGAAGCCGGCGTCGGGCAGGCGGGCGAACACGTCTGCGAGCTCGTCCGGGGTCTGCCCGAACGCCTTGCGGGCGTCCATGTTCTCGACCGCCACGCGCGAGCCGAGGGCGGCGAACGCGTCGTCGTCGCCCAGCGTGTCGGGGTGCACCACGATCGTCTCGACGCCGGGCGGGAGCCGGTCCAGCAGCGCGCGCAGGTGCGCGGGATCGCGCAGGCCCTTCGTCGGGGCGTGCACCGAGAGGTCACGGAACGGCAGGGCCGGCTCGAGGTCGAGGTAGGCGAGCAGGCCCTCGAACTCGCGCGCCTGGAGTGCCGAGAGCTCCGCGGCGTAGCTCGAGATCTCGTGCGCGGCGGCGACCTGGGCGGGCCAGTCTCCGCGCAGCCGGGCGAAGCATCCGGTCGACGCGCCGACGGGGTGGTGCGAAGCGAGCACCGAGCGGACTGAAGGGCTGGCGACCATGGTCAGGTTCACAGAGGCAGCGAAGCTACCAGCGTCTGCGGCGGGGGTGGGCGGACACAGCCCGCAGTTACCGGACGAATCGCCGGATGGCGCGTTTTGGGCCATTCCCCTACAATCCCCGCGTCGGTCGATAGCCGTAGCCGCTCCAGTCGTAGACACGACATCGCGCCACATACGCGGTGTTCCGGGAGCGGGGTCCGTGAGAACCGACAGCCCCTGCTGGGGCATCACCTCGTTGTGCTAAATTGGCGAGTCCGCGTACTGAGCCTCCGTACGCCTCGCTGACCTCCCCTCCACCCCGCTGAGGAGCCGCTGTCTTGCCGCCTCTTGACGCTCCGCGGGTGCGCCGCAGTTTCGCGCGCCTGGACCGAGTCCATGACCTCCCGAACCTGATCGACATCCAGCGTCGGTCGTTCGAGTGGCTGACCAACCCGCAGACCGGTGGTCTCCGGGAGACGATCGACGACATCTCGCCGATCGAGGACTACACCGGCAACCTCGCCGTCGACTTCGGCGAGCTCCGCTTCGACGATCCGGTCGCGACGATCGAGGAGTGCCGCGAGAAGGATCTGACCTACGCGCGTCCGCTCACGCTGACCGTCGCGTTCGTCAACCGGGAGACGGGCGAGATCCGCGAGCAGTCGGTCTTCATGGGTGACTTCCCGTGGATGACGGAGCGGGGCACCTTCATCATCAACGGCACCGAGCGCGTCGTCGTGACGCAGCTGGTCCGTTCGCCGGGCGCGTACCTCATGGAGGCCAAGGATCGCGAGAAGCAGGTCTTCGTCGCGAACCTCATGCCGGCCCGTGGCTCGTGGCTCGAGCTCGAGATCGACAAGAAGGGCAAGGTCTTCGTCCGGATCGACCGCAAGCGCAAGCTGCCGGTCACCGTCCTGCTGCGCGCGATGGGCTACGCGACGGACGAGGAGATCCTGGGCCTCTTCGACAACTCGCTGTACATCCGGAACACGATCGACGCCGACACCGAGGTCACCAAGACCGAGGAAGGCGCGCTGATCGAGCTCTTCAAGAAGCAGCGTCCGGGCGAGCCGCCCAGCGTCGACAACGCGAAGGCGCTGCTGCACCAGCTGTTCTTCGACCCGAAGCGCTACGACCTCACGCGCGTCGGCCGCTACAAGCTCAACGCGCGCCTGAATCAGGAGGCCGACCTCGAGACGCGGACCCTGACCAAGGACGACATCATCGCCCTCATCAAGGAGCTCGTCACGCTCCCGAAGCACCTCGGCATGCCCGAGGAGCCCGATGAGGAGGTCAAGGACTACGCCGCCGAGGCCGTCACGTACCCGCGCGAGGGCGTGCAGGACCACCTCGACGAGTACGAGCACTTCGGCAACCGCCGTCTGCGCACCGTCGGCGAGCTCATCCAGGAGGCCTTCCGCATCGGCCTCTACCGGATGGAGCGCGTCGTTCGCGAGCGCCTCACCACCGAGGACGCGGACACGATCACGCCGCAGACGATCATCAACATCCGCCCGGTCGTGGCCGCGCAGAAGGAGTTCTTCGGCTCCTCGCAGCTCTCGCAGTTCATGGACCAGACGAACTCGCTGTCCGGCCTTACGCACCGTCGCCGTCTGAGCGCCCTCGGCGCCGGCGGCCTCACGCGTGAGCGCGCGCCGATCGAGGTCCGCGACGTCCACCCGACCCATTACGGCCGGATGTGCCCGATCGAGACCCCTGAGGGTCCGAACATCGGCCTCATCGGCTCGCTGTCGAGCTACGCGGAGGTCTCCGAGCACGGCTTCGTCACGACCCCGTATCGCAAGGTCGACAACGGCAAGGTCACCGACGAGCTGCTCCACCTGGACGCCACCCAGGAGGAAGAGCTCAAGATCGCGTTCGCGAACACGGACACCGATAAGGACGGCAACATCACGCAGGACGAGGTCGTCTGCCGCACGCAGGCCGGTCAGTACGTGTCGGTCCCGCCGGCCGAGGTCGACCTCATGGACGTCTCGACCGAGCAGGTCTGGTCGGTGGCGACGGGCATGATCCCGTTCCTCGAGCACGACGATGCCAACCGCGCGCTCATGGGTTCCAACATGCAGCGCCAGGCCGTCCCGCTGCTGAAGACCGATGCGCCCGTCATCGGCACCGGCATGGAGCGCCGCGCCGCGATGGACACGGGCGACGTCCTGCTGGCGAAGAACGCCGGCACGATCGCCTACGTCGACGCCGAGCAGATCACGATCGAGACCAGCGACGGCCTCGACGAGTACCGCCTGAACAAGTTCATGCGGTCCAACCAGGGCACGCTCATCCACCAGAAGCCGCTGGTCCACAGCGGGCAGAAGGTCGAGCAGGGCGACATCCTGGCCGACGGCTCCTCGACCTCCATGGGCGAGATGGCGCTGGGCAAGAACCTGCGCGTCGCCTTCATGTCCTGGGAGGGCTACAACTTCGAGGACGCGATCATCCTCAGCAAGCGCCTCGTGAAGGACGACGAGCTCACCTCGATCCACATCGAGGAGTACGAGATCGACGCCCGCACGACCAAGCTGGGCGACGAGGAGATCACCCGCGACATCCCGAACCGCTCGGAAGAGTCGCTGCGCAACCTCGACGACCGCGGCATCGTCCGCGTCGGCGCCGAGGTCAAGTCGGGCGACCTGCTGGTCGGCAAGGTCACGCCGAAGGGCGAGACCGAGCTCACCGCCGAGGAGAAGCTCATCCGGGCGATCTTCAAGGAGAAGGCCCGTGAGGTCCGCGACACGTCGCTGAAGGTGCCGCACGGCGAGGAGGGCGTCGTCATCGACGTCATGACCTTCAGCCGCGACAACGGCGACGACCTGCCGCCGGGCGTCAACGATCTCGTCCGCGTCTTCGTCGCGAAGAAGCGCAAGATCTCCGAGGGCGACAAGCTCGCCGGCCGCCACGGCAACAAGGGCGTCATCTCGAAGATCGTCGACGAGCAGGACATGCCCTTCATGGAGGACGGCTCCCCGGTGGACGTCATCCTCAACCCGCTGGGCGTCCCGTCGCGCATGAACGTCGGCCAGATCCTGGAGACCCACCTCGGGTGGGCCGCCGCGGAGGGCTGGTACGACGACGGCAGCGAGGCGTACCAGAAGGCGCACGCCAAGGGCGGCAACGGCAAGGTCTACGTGGCCACGCCGGTGTTCGACGGTGCCGAGGTCTCGGACGTCGACACCGCGCTGGTGAAGTGGCAGGCCGAGCACACCGGCCGGATCGACATGAACATCGATCACTCGGCGCGCGAGGGCGAGAAGGCCTCGGGCAAGTTCACCCTGTTCAACGGCCGCACCGGCGAGCCGTTCGAGCAGCAGGTGACGGTCGGCTACATGTACATCCTGAAGCTCCACCACCTGGTCGACGACAAGATCCACGCCCGTTCGACCGGCCCGTACTCGCTCGTCACCCAGCAGCCGCTGGGCGGCAAGGCGCAGTTCGGTGGCCAGCGCTTCGGTGAGATGGAGGTGTGGGCGCTCGAGGCATACGGCGCCGCGT
>JAEMSV010000287.1 GCA_016462625.1 Solirubrobacteraceae bacterium
CGATCACGACGATCGACCAGAACGGCTGGAACGGGATGAAGAAGAAGTTCGCCACAGCGCTGAACATCGCGAGCACCGCCGCTCCGATCACGGCCCACGTCTTGCGCGCGAGCACCGCCGCGCCAAGGCCGAACAGCAGCGCGCCGAGGATCAGGTGGATCCAGCCCCAGGCGGACACGTCGAGGTCGAACGCGTAGTTGCGCGCGACGACGAAGTAGTCGTCGTTGATGACCGCGGCGAGGCCGGTGATGAACTGGAACGCGCCGGCGACGAGCAGCAGGCAGCCCGCGAACGCGGCGCCGCCGACGGCCCAGCCGGAGATGGGCTCCGGCCGGTTCGGTTGGGTGGACATCGTGGTGCCTCCTGGCAGATGGTGGACGAACGCTGACCCTTCAGGCCGGAGCGTAGACGCCCTGACCGACGGTTCACCCCGCGTACTTGTCCGCCTGGCCGATGGCCGCGAGCGCCGGCTTGGCGCTGCCGTCAACGCGCAGGATCCCGGTGTGCAGTCCCCAGTAGTCGTCCTCGCCCGGAGCCGGCGGAAGGTCGATCCAGTCGTAGTAGACCGCCGAGCGCAGCTGCAGCTCGTGACGCTGCTCGATCATCTTCGTCAGCGAGTTCTTGATGAGCTGCGCCTGCGTCGTCTCGTCATAGGTGTGGCCGCCCGCCGCCGGGCCGCCCGTCGACCAGCCGAACTCCGTCACCCAGATGTCCATCGCCGTGGCGCCCTGGTCGTCCAGCGCGTCACGGGTGTCCTGCAGCAGCTGCATCACCGCGGCCGTGCTCGGCTCGTACGGATGGACGCCCAGCCCGTCGAACACCGCGCGCCCTCCCGCCTTGAAGGTGTCCCGCAGGTACTTCCCCGGATGCTTCGGATCCTTCGGGCTGCCGGCGCTGATGATGTCCGCCTTCGGATCCACTCCGTGGACCGCCTTCGCGACCTCCCGCGCCATCTTCACGTAGGCGTAGGCGTCGGGCTTGCAGGCCCAGTAGCGGCCGGCGTTCGGCTCGTTCCAGATCTCGTAGGCCTGCAGCGGCAGCTTGGGCACGGCCGGGTTCGCGCGCCAGAGGTCCCCGCCCGGGCCGTACCGCCGCGCGATGTCGGCGGCCCACGTCGCGAAGTCCCCGTTGTGCTTGGGCGGGTAGGTGCAGTCGTCCTTGTTCCCGGGCGGCCGGGTGGTGTCCCACTTCACCTCGCCGTAGAGGATCGGCAGGACCCGGATGCCGTGGCGGGCCGCGGCGAGCACGTAGCGATCGAGCTGACGCCAGTCGAGCTGGTCGCGCTCCGGCTCGGAGTAGTACCAGCGGAAGTTCTGGCGCACGACGTCGACGCCGGCGTCCTTCTGCATCGCGAGCATCCGCTCCTGGTACGCGTCGTCGCCCGCGTACGTGTCCTCCGCGTTCATCCCGATGAACCCCGATGGCGCGGCGGCGAGCGCACTCGGGACCGGCGCCGCGAACGCGGCGCAGACCACACAACAGCCGAGGACGCGGGCGATCACCCGGCCTCCGCCGCCATGAGCTCCTCGACCGCCGCCGTGTAGTCGCCCTTGCGCTGGCCGTCGACCTGCCGGGCACCGAAGTAGTGCTCGCGATCGCCGGTCTCCCCGTGCGCGCGCAGGTCGATGTCGTTGTAGAGCAGGAGCATCCCGATGCGCCCATTGCCGTACCGCGACTTCATGGCCAGGACGGTCGACCGGAGATCCGCGGCCGCCTGCGCGTACGTCAGGCACAGCGGCCAGCCGTAGTTGTCGCTGAGGCAGTTCCCGTCGTCGGTCGCGATCCCGTACTCGGTGATCATGATCGGGATCGGGTCGGCCCCGGGATACGAGCTCAGCTCCGTGATGGTGTCGTCGATGCGCGACTGCCATCTGTCCTGGGGCCCATAGGGGTGGACGGTCCAGCCGGCGGAGTAGTTCGCGAGCTCGGGGACGGCCGCGAACATCTGGTCGTTCCAGTTGTCGGACTGGTTTGCGTCGTCCGCCTGGACGAGCAGCCCGACGCCCGGATCGACCGACCGGATCGCGTTCGCGGCGTCGCGGACCCGCTGGGCGTACTCCCCGCCACGCTTCTGGGTCCCCTGGTAGGCAAACGAGGTCTCGTTGCCGAACTCGATCTGCGTCGCGGCGAGATCGGGGCGCCCGATCTCCTTCCACAGAGGCGCGGCCGGGCCGGCGACCCGCGCCCACTCCTTCAGCGACTGGGCCTCGGCGACGCTTGGGATCCGGCCGTGGAAGCCGGCGAGCAGCAGGACCCGCAGCCCGCCCTTGGCGTATCCGCGCACCACCTGCTCGACCGTCGCGGCGTCGGTCCCGATCTCCAGTTCGGCGCGCGCAATCGGCGCGCGGAGGACGTAGGACACGACCGCATCGCGGCGCGACGCGCCGGCCTGCACGCCGGGGACGAAGAACGGCTGCCCGGTGAACGGGGCGGGCGGCGCGAACGGATTGCTGCCGGGCGTCGTGACGGGCACCCCGCCGGCCGACGTGGAGACCGCGGGCGGCGGCGCGGACGCGGCGGCCGGAGGCGCGATCGCCGGCGGCGGGACGTGGAGCTCTCCGCGGACCGTCATCTTGGCGCCGGTCTTGCCGAGCTTCTTCAGCGAGCCGTACTCGAAGGTCACCTTCTCGCAGCTCGAGAGCCGCTTGCGCACGC
>JAEMSV010000039.1 GCA_016462625.1 Solirubrobacteraceae bacterium
CGCGGTGGCACGGGACGATCAGCCCGATCGGGTTGCGGCCGTTCGTCGCGCCGACCGCGCGCATCGCGCTCGGCTTGCCGACCCGCTCGGCGAGCTCGCCGTACGTGATCGTCTCGCCGTAGGGGATCGTCCGCAGCTGCTCCCAGACTGCGACCTGGAACGGCGTGCCATCGAACGCGAGCGGCACGTCGAACGCCGTGCGCGTTCCGGCGAAGTACTCGTCGAGCTGGGCGACGACGTCGGTGAACGCCTCGGCATCCTCCCGCCAGTCCGGCTCGATCTTGCGGGGGTTCGGGCCGCCCTGGAAGGCGAGGCCGGTGAGCGTCCCGCCGTCGCCCGTGAGCAGCAGCGGGCCGATCGGGGTCTCGATGGTGGTGTGCAGGATGGTCATGCCACTGCCTCCAGGTTCGTCGGATGTTCCAGGCTGCTCCAGAGGTGCTGGACCGCGCTCGCGCGGTAAGGCCGCCAGCGCTCGGCGAGCCGCTCGACCGCGGCCGGGCGGCCGTCCTGCCCGAGGCGCTCGAGCGCGTGACGGACGCCGAGGTCAGTGGGCAGGAAGGCGTCGGGATCGCGCAGCGCGCGCATGGCGATGTACGACGCGGTCCAGGGGCCGATCCCCGGGAGCGCGACGAGCGCGGCCTGCGCCTCCTCGCGGTCAACGCCGACGTCGAGCGCGAGCTCGCCGCCGGCCAATGCGGTGGCGAGACCCCGCAGGGCAGCGGCCCGCGATCGCGGCATCGCGGGTTCCGCGTGCATGAGGGCCTCGGCCGAGGGGAAGAGGTGCGTCACCCCGCCGAGGGGACGGGCGAGCGGCTCACCGTGCTGGGCCACGAGCCGGCCGGCCAGCGTCGCCGCGCCGCCGAGTGACACCTGCTGGCCGAGCACCGCGCGGATCGCGAGCTCATGGGCATCGACGTGCCCGGGCACGCGCCGGCCGGGAGCCGCGGTGACGAGCGGGCCCAACAGCGGGTCGGTGCCGAGCGCTTCGGCGACGCCGCGCGGGTCCGCGTCGAGGTCGAGGAGTCCGCGAGAGCGCTGGACCGCCGCGGCGAGGTCACGGACGTCGTCGAGACGCAGCCGCGCGAGCACGTGTCCGTCACCCGGTGCCAGCTCCACGATGCCCGCGCCGTGGGGCAGCCGGAGGCTCCGGCGATAGACCTCGCCCTCGACCTCTTCCACCCCGGGCACGGCGCGGCGGCCGAGAAACGCGATCAGCCCCGCGGCGTCGAGCGGCTCGCGGTAGGGCAGGCGCAGCGCGATCGAGCCGCTGTCGTCCGCTCGGCCCTGACGGCGCACTCGCGCGCGCAGCGCGCGCGGGGGCTCGGCGAAGACCTCGCTGATCGTCGCGTTGAACTGCCGGACGCTGCTGAAGCCTGCCGCGAACGCGACCTCCCCGGCGGGGAGCGTCGTCGTCTCCAGCAGGACGCGCGCGGTCTGGGCCCGCTGGGCCCGGGCGAGCGCGAGCGGGCCCGCGCCGACGACGGCGACAAGCTGGCGGTGCACGTGGCGCTCGGTGTAGCCGAGCCGTGCCGCAAGCCCGCCGACGCCCTCGCGGTCCACGACGCCGTCGGCGATAAGGCGCATCGCGCGCCCGACGAGATCGGAGCGCAGATCCCAGTCGGGGGATCCCGGCGTGGCGTCGGGGCGGCAGCGCTTGCACGCGCGAAAGCCCGCCTCCTGCGCGGCCGCCGGCGTCGCGTAGAAGCGCATGTTCTCCCGCTTCGGCGTCCGCGCGGGGCAACTCGGCCGGCAGTAGATCCCGGTGCTGCGCACCCCGACGTAGACCCACCCATCGAAGCGCGGGTCCTTCGTCTCAATGGCCTGCCACAGCTGGTCGGCATCGCGGAGCATGGACACACCGTGCCACATCACAACGTCGGAAACTGGCGGAAATCGGACATGGCCGTGCTGTGCCGTCCGATACCCGCGAGTCGATCGGTTGTGGTGCGACCACACCCTCGGGTACGGTCCGAGTAGCCCAGCCCCCGACGCCGCGGAGCCCCACGGCGGACCATCTTGTGATGAGCACGACTATCGCCCCCAACGCCAGCGCGCTGACGGATGAACAGATCGCCTTCGTCGCGGCCATCCGCGATTTCTGTGAACGGGAGGTCGGCACCCGCGAGCAGCGCGACAAGCTGACCAACCACGGCCAGCACCCGCACGTCCCCGAGCTCTACAACAAGGTCGCCGAGCTCGGCTGGCTCGGCATCGCGATCTCCGAGGAGTACGGCGGCTTCGGCGGGAGCATGGTCGACCTCATGCTCTTCCTCGAGGAGACCGCCCGCGGCCTGCTGCCGATCGGCGGCTTCGCGGTCAGCATGATCTCCGCCGGCGCCTACCAGAAGTTCGGCACCGAGGAGCAGAAGAACGAGATCCTCAACGGCATCGTCAACGGCAACGTCGAGTCGATCGCCATGAGCGAGCCCGGTGCGGGCTCGGACGTCGGCGCGCTGCAGTGCAAGGCCGAGAAGGTCGACGGCGGCTGGATCGTCAACGGCCAGAAGACGTGGATCAGCGAGGCGCAGTACGCGAAGCACATCCTCCTGGTCTGCCGCACCACCGCGGGCGGCAAGAAGCACGAGGGCCTGACGATGCTGAAGATCGACGTCCCGACCGAGGGCGTCGAGATCCGCGGCATCGACACCATGGGCGGCGAGGTCGTCAACGACGTCTTCTTCACCGACGTCTTCGTGCCCGAGTCGGCGCTCATCGGCCAGGAGGACCAGGCATGGATGCAGCTCATGACCGGCCTGAACCTCGAGCGGCTCATCATCGCCGGCCTCTCGATCGGCGCCGCGCAGCGCGCGTTCGACGACGCGCTCTCCTACATCAAGGAGCGGGAGCAGTTCGGCCGCCCGATCGGCTCGTTCCAGGTGCTCAAGCACCGCATCGCCGATCTCGCGACCGAGATCGAGTGCGCACGCCTGCTGACGTATGACACCGCCCGCAAGGTCGATGCGAACCCCGGCGCGCTGTTCCCGCGCGAGGCGTCGATGGCCAAGCTCAAGACCACCGAGGTGGCCAAGAAGGTCGCCATCGAGGGCATGCAGATGATGGGCGGCTACGGCTACGCCACCGAGTACGACATGGAGGGTCACGTCCGCCTGGCGCTGGTCTCCACGACCTACGGCGGCACGAGCGAGATCCAGCGGGACATCATCGGCAAGACGTTCGGTCTCTAGCCGTACCCCAGGAGGAGAGAGCAGACATGCAGGAGACGGTCCGCAGGGTCACCAGAGCAGTCTCGGTGTTGCACGGTGCAGGAGTCCTGCGGGCCGAATCGCCCCTGGCGTTCGCGAGATTCGCCAAGCAGATGAAGCGCTGGGGGCCGGGCCTCGGGGGCGCGGTGGCGGCGAACGCCGCCCGCGACCCCCGAAAGGTCGCGATGTACGACGACCTCGGTCCGGTCACGTACAGCGAGCTCGACGAGCGGTCCTCGCGGCTCGCCAGCGGGCTCGCCGCGCGCGGGTTCAAGGAGGGCGACACCGCGGGCCTGCTCTGCCGCGACCACCGCTTCTTCGTCGAGGGTGCGGCCGCGATCAGCAAGCTCGGCTGCAACCTCGTCCTGATGAACACGTCGTTCAGCGGGCCGCAGCTGCGTGACGTGATGACGCGGGAGGAGGTCAAGTTCCTTATCCACGACGAGGAGTTCCTGCCCCTCGCCGCCGAGGCGCCCGACGTGCTGTCGGTCGTCGCCTGGGCCGACGGCAGCGTCGAGGGTGACTCGATCGAGTCGCTCATCTCCGACGCACCCGCGGGCCACCCGGACCCGCCGAGCGAGCCCGGCCGCGTGATCCTGCTGACGTCGGGCACGACCGGCACCCCGAAGGGCGCGCGCCGCCCGACGAGCACGCCCGTCGCCGCGATCATCGACCTCCTCGACGGGATCCCGTTCCACCACGGCGACCGGCACTTCGTCGTCGCCCCGCTGTTCCACGCGTGGGGCTTCTCGCACTTCGGCCTCTGTGTCCTGCTCGGGATGGAGATGATCGTGCGACGCCGGTTCGACCCGGAGGGCACGCTCGAGGCCATCGACAAGTACCGCCCGCGCTCCGCCGCGATGGTGCCCGTCATGGCGCAGCGCATCCTGAACCTCCCCGAGGAGACCCGCGCGAAGTACAACACCTCCTCGCTGGAGATCGTGGCGCTCGGCGGCTCGGCGATCCCGGGCGATCTCGCCGTCCGCTGGATGGACGAGTTCGGCGACAACGCCTACAACACGTACGGCAGCACCGAGGTCGCGATCGTCTCGATCGCCGGCCCGCAAGACCTGCGCGACGACCCGGCCACGGCCGGCAAGATCGTCAGCAGCGCCGAGGTGCGGCTCCTCGACGCCGACGGGCGCCCCACGCAGTCCGGCCAGCCGGGCCGCATCTTCGTCGGCGCGTCCGCGTCGTTCGACGGCTACACGGGCGGTGGCACCAAGGAGCAGGTCGACGGCCTGATGAGCAGCGGAGACATGGGGTCGATCGACGCCAAGGGCCGGCTGCGGATCGAGGGCCGCGACGACGACATGATCGTGTCGGGCGGCGAGAACGTCTACCCGCGCGAGGTCGAGGACCTCATCGCGACGATCGGCGGCGTCATCGAGGTCGCGGTGATCGGCGTCGCCGACGACGAGTTCGGCCAGCGCCTCCGCGCGTTCGTGGTCCGTGAGGACGACGACGCCATCGGCGAGGACACCATCAAGGACGCCGTCCGCAGCGATCTGGCGCGATACAAGGTCCCGCGCGAGGTCATCTTCCTCGAGGAGCTCCCCCGCACGTCGACGGGGAAGATCCTCAAGCGGGAACTGACCACGACGTAGCGTGCGACGGTACGGGCGGTGAGTTCTCCCGCCCGGAACCGTCATACGCACATGACCACCACCGAATCGCCCGAGCTGATCGCCGCCGCCACGGGCGGCGACGAGACCGCCTTCGCCCAGATCACCGCCCGCCACCGGCGCGAGCTGCTCGTCCACTGCTACCGGATGCTCGGCTCGCTCGACGACGCCGAGGACATGGTCCAGGAGACGTTCCTGCGCGCGTGGCGCAAGCGCGAGACGTACGCGGGGCGCGCCTCGTTCCGCGCCTGGCTGTACCGGATCGCCACGAACGTCTGCCTCGACACGCTCGACAGGAAGCCGCGGGAGATTCCGTCCGATGCGGACCCCGCCAGCGCGTTCGAGGTCCCATGGCTGCAGCCGCTCCCCGACGCCATGGTGGCGCCGACGGCCGACGAGCCGCACGCGGCGATCGTCGCCAACGAGACGATCGAGCTGGCGTTCCTCATGGCGATCCAGCACCTGACCCCGCAGTCGCGCGCGGCGTTCATCCTGCGCGACATCCTCGACTGGTCGGCGAGCGACACCGCCGCGGCGCTGGAGACCAGCGTGCCCGCGGCGAACTCCGCGCTCCAGCGCGCCCGCGACACGCTGCGCGACCGGCTCCCGGAGCGTCGGGAGGCGTGGCCGGCGAGCACCGATCCGAGCGCCGACGAGCGGGAGCTGCTCGCGCGGTACATCGCCGCGAACGAAGAGCCCGACGACGAGGCGCTGCTCGCCACCATCCGGGACGACGCGCGCTGGGCCATGCCGCCGGAGCCGCTCTCCATCATCGGCAATCGCAAGATGCTCGACGCGTGGAAGCAGGGCGGCTTCGGGACGCCGACCTGGGGACCGATCAGGTGCATCACCACGCGCGCGAACGGCCAGCCCGCCGTCGCGTGCTACGTCAAGCGGCCGGACGACACCACGTTCCGGCCGATGGCGCTCGACACGCTGCGCATCGAGGACGGTCAGATCGCGGAGATCATCACCTTCGGACCGAAGGTCTTCCCCACCTTCGAGCTGCCCGCCACGCTCTGACTGTCACGAAGGCGACGCTCCGCCCGTGACCGCGTCGACGGAGCGCGCGCCGCCCCGCTGGGACCTTGGGATGCACCCTGACCGACCGACCAAGGGAGTTCCCCATGTTCCGCAGCATCATCCTCGCGCTGTTCGCCGTCCTCGCCGTCACGGCGCTGCCCTCAGCGGCGAACGCCGACGTTCCAAGCGGCGCCAGACAGTGGGAGGCCCGCAACGCCTCGACCCTCCAGACCGGCACCGAGTACGACCTGTTCAACGGCCAGGGCGGGCAGCTCGGCTACGGCAACCGCACGTTCGGCGTCGACCTGGAGTGGACCAAGAGCGGTGGCCGCTTCGTCTTCATGCGCGACAGCGGCAAGCCCAACGTCCGCGACCACCGTCGCGGCCCCATCGCCGAGGACCAGCGGGTCGCCATCTACAACACCAAGACCCGCAGGTACCTGCGCTACGAGAACCGCGGCGACGTGAAGGCCGACCTGGAGTGGAGTCGCACGCCCGTCTATGAATGGAACGTGCAGGGCCAGCAGGGCAACGACTTCGCCCTGTTCAACACGCGGGTCAGCAAGTACGTCGCCTACAAGTTCCGCAACTACGGCATCAACCTCGGCTGGCTCCAGGTCGGGCCGACGCCGACCCAGTCGTTCAGCGTGAGCATGAGCGCTCAGCCGGTCATCGAAGGGTGGATCCCGTACCTCGGCTCGTTCGGCGCCAAGGGCACCCTGCTCTCGGCCCAGAACGCCAGCCAGTCGGCCACGCTGATGTTCCTCAAGCCGGGCAAGAAGACCGGGGACTGCAGCGATCCCACCGCAACCGAGCGCGTCGCGCCCGGGGCCAAGATGACCGCAGCTCAGATGAAGACGCTGTACGGCGCGGAGACCCCGCGGCTGCCGCTGAACTTCCTGGCCTGCATCACCACGCCGACGCCGCAGAACATCACGCTGACGTTCCTGAACATCACCTACAGGCTGGACGCCTGAGTCGCAGCCGTGTCCGCTGCGGGCGCCGGGATCGACGCGAAGTCGTCGCCCGGCCCCGCGGCGAGCATGTCGTAGAACGCCTGCGGGGTGAACGGCCAGAGCGTCGGCGTCCCGTCGGGCGCGAGGTACCAGGAGTCGCAGCCCGTGACCCACACGGTGTCGGGCATCGCCTCGCGGATGTCGTGGGTGAACTTCGCGGACGCCTCGGGCGTGGGCGCGTACGCCGTGGCCTCGCCGGCGGCGATCCGGCGAACCAGCCGCAGGACGAAGGCCACCTGCGCCTCCGCGATCGGGAACAGCGACGTGTTGCCGATCGGGCTGTTCGGCCCGAGCAGCAGGAAGAGGTTGGGGAAGCCCGGCATGCCGATCGTGCGGTGCGCCCGTGGACCGTCGCGCCAGACCTCGTCGAGCGTCACGCCGTCCTCGCCGGTGACCGCCATCGGCCGCAGGTAGGACTGCGCGTCGAAGCCGGTGGCCATCACGAGCACGTCGATCTCGTGGAGGCGCCCGTCCTCGGTCACGAGACCCGTGGGCTCCACCCGCGCAATCCCGCCCGAGACGATCTCGACGTTCGGGAGCTGCACCGCCTTGTAATAGCCCGCCGACATGATCAGGCGCCGGCACATCGGCTCGTCCTTCGGCGTGAGCCGCGCGCGGAGCTCCGGGTCGCGGACGCGCCACAGGTTCAGCCGGCAGGCGGTCTGCACCACCCAGCGCTTTACGCCCGGCTTGATCAGCCCCTCGAACGTGCTCTCGAGCATGCGCTGGTGGTAGCGGTAGAGCAGCCGGGAGAGCTGCGGCCACTGGCGCAGGGCGCGCTGCGTCGAACGCGAGTACTCGGCGTTGCCCATCGGCAGGGTCCACTGCGGCGTGCGCTGGAACTGCGTGACCTGGTGGCCCGCCTCGCCCAGCGCCGTGACGATCTGCACGCCGGTCGATCCCGTGCCGAGAACGCCGATCCGCGCGCCCTCCAGCGGCACGTCGTGGTCCCACCGGGCCGAGTGGAAGGCGGGCCCGGCGAACGTCTCGAGCCCGGGCAGCTCGGGCAGCCGCGGGCGATGCAGCACGCCCGTCGCCGCGACCACGACATCGGCGACGTGCGTCGCGCCGGTGGTGGTCTCCATCGTCCAGCGGGCGCCGTCCCAGTCGCACCGCGCGATCTCCGTCCCGAACACCGTGTGCTCACGGAGTCCGTGCCGCTCGGCGACGTCGCAGAGGTACCGGTGGATCTCCGGCCCGGCCGAGAACCGGTGGGTCCAGTCAGGGTTCGGCGCGAAGCTGTAGCTGTAGAACGGCGACGGGACGTCGCACGCCAGGCCCGGGTAGGTGTTGTCCCGCCAGGTCCCGCCGTAGTCCTGCGCCTTCTCGAAGATCCGGACGTCCGCGACCCCAGCCTGCAGCAGCTTGGCCGCCATCGCGATGCCGGACATCCCAGCCCCGATGATCGCCACCCGGGGTCGCATGGCTACGGCGCCGGCGCCGCCTCCAGGCGCGGGTAGTCACCCTTCTTGCCGACCTGGTTGTTCAGCGCGTCGCTCGGCTGCGGGTACGCGCTGTTGCACGAACCGCCGCCGCCCTTGTGGTTCGGGTCGCAGATCTGCTCGCGGCCCAGGCTGATCCGAGGATCGAGCATCAGGAAGACGCGCATCCACGGACCGTTGACGTCACCGCTGGCGGCCGCGGAGGCCAGGTTGGCGAAGACGCCCGTGTAGCCGTTCGAGCGCGGCTCGAGCCAATCCAGCAGCGGGATGATGTTCCGCAGGCTCGGGACCAGCCACGCGGAGAGCGGCTGCAGGCCCTCGATCAGTGGCGTGGCCGACTTCAGGGCCGGCACGGTCGCGTCGGTGAACTGCGGCAGGCTGTCGACGAGACCGGCGGCCGCGCGCACCGTGGGCCGCAGCTCGCCGAACACCGGCTTGAGCGTCTTGGCGGTCGCCGAGAGGTCGTCCACGACCGGCTCGGCGTCGGAGACCAGCCCGGGGAGATTCGTCAGCGTCGTGTTGGCCGACTGGGTCAGCAGCCGCGTCTCGGCGATGCCGTCCTCCAGCTCCTGGGTGCGGCCCGAGACGGCGGAGAGCGTGGTCCGGCTGTCCGTGACGATCGAGCGCAGCGTCTGCTCCTTCTGCGCCAGCGCCTGCACGACCGTGTTGCCGTTCTGGACGATGCCGGCGATCGCATCCTCCTGCCCGTCGAGCGACTTCGTGATCCGCCGGATCCGGTGGACCGACTCGTTGAGGCTCGTGAGGGTCGCGCGGAGCCGCTCCGGGTTCAGCCCGTCGCCGCCGGAGATCCCCTTGTCGATGGTCTCCAGGGTGCCCGTTACGTGCTCGCGTGTTCCCGGGCCGAAGGTGTTCAGCGCCTCGTCCGGCTGCACGATCGGCGTCGCGGGGATCGCGGTGCCCGACGGCAGCTCCGGGTTGCCCTGGGGGCCGCGGTTCAGGCGCAGGTAGGCCTCGCCGAACGCCGTTCGGGCGCCCGGTGCGACCGTCGCTCCCTGGCGGAGCGGCCGGTACTTCTTCTGCACCGCGAAGGTGATGTCCGCGCCCTTGCTGTCTGCGTCGACCTTGGTGACCTCACCGACCTTCACCCCGTTGACCATGACGAGGGACTTCTCGAGCAGCTGGCCCGTCTCGTCCATGTGCACGGTGACTTCGTACGGGGGCTGGCCCACCTTGCTGCCCGGACCGCCGAAGGCCCGGTTGAAGACGAAGAACGCAATCCCGGTGAGGACCGTGACGACGATCAGGAGGACGACGCCGGCGACGGGGACGTGGCGGTTCATCCGCGCTCCTCCTTGACCTTCTCGTTGCCGGGCAGACCGGGCACGATCGCCCGGAGGATGCAGGCGATGCGGTCGGTCGCGCACTTCTGGTCGAGGAGCGTCGCGAGACCCTCGTTGACCTCGGCCTGCTGCTGCGCCTTCGTCTTGAAGGCGCTGCTCGCCGTCGACGCCGACCTCGGCGCGCTTGTTCCCTCGGGCCGCTGATCGAAGCCGAAGTTGGCCGGATTCGCCGGCTCGACGGCCGTGACGATCGCTCGCGCCATCGCGCCGTTGATGTCCCCCGTCGAGACGGCGCCGCTGACCACGTCGCCGAGCTGCGCGACGCCGTCGCTGTAGTTCGAGAGCGTGTTGACCGTCCGCGCCGCGGCGTCGACCGCGGGCCGGCCCTCTGTCGCGGCCTGGCCGAGCCGCGAGGTGAACTTGCGGATCTCCGGCAGCTGCTCCTTGCCGCGCTTCTCCAGCGCCGCGAGATCGTCGATGAGCTTCTTCGTCGTCGGTGTGAGCTCGCGGAGCTCCTGCAGGCCTTCGGGCAGGTCGTCGAGGACCGGGAGCGTCGCGTCGAGGCTCTCGTTCAGCGGCCCGGACAGCGTCTGGATCTGGTCGAGCGCCCGCTGGGCCGCCTTCATGGTCGCCGGCAGCTCGCGCATGGCCTGCGAGAGCTCGGGCGAACGGCTCCCGGTGACGTTCAACACCTGGCTACCCGAATCGACGGCGACCGCCAGCTCATCGCGCCGCTTGGCGACGGTGTCGGCGATCGTCGAGACGTCGGAGACGAGCTGGGAGACGAGGCGGCGGCGGTCGGCGACGGCCTCGGTGAGCCGCCGCCCGCTGGCCGCCAGGGGGGCCGAGGCGACGAGCGCGCGCTCGAGGTCGTCGCCGCGGCCGTCGAGCGTCTTGTCGGCCTCGCCGAGCAGGACCTGCAGGTACGCGCGCGTGTCGACGTCGAAGGTCGAGAGCAGCTTGTCGGGAGCCTCGTACGAGCTGGTCCGCTCCATCGCGACGGTTCCGCCGTCGGGCATCGCGCCCGTATCCGGTGAGCCGGGATCGACGTTGATCGAGAGCACCGGAACGGCGCCGATCGGCCGGACGACCGCGCTGGCGTTGTCGAAGATCTTGCCGTCGACCTCGGGGTCGAGCTCGAGCGTGGCAACGGCCTGCCCGTCCTTGACGGTCACGTCCGCGACCCGCCCCTGGATCGTCCCGGCGACGGTGGCCAGCGGATGGTCGGCCTGGTCGAGCCCCACCGCGTTCTTCAGCTGGACGTGCAGCGTGTAGTGGTTCTCGTGGAACGGCAGGCCGACGCTCACCTTCCGCAGCGTGTAGCCGACGCCGACCACCGACGCGATGATGAGGGCGACGAGCGCCGCGCGGTACATCGGAAGCGCGCCCATCAGCGACAGTCCTCCTGGGCCCGCATCCGCTGGGACGCGGGGTCGTTGATCAGGCCCTCGGCGCACTCGGAGGCCGAGGCCGCCAGGGAGGCGGGCAAGGTGCCGACCATGCCGATCAGGCCGTTGAGCAGGTCGCCGCTGACGCGCATGTAGTGGCCGGCGCCGAGCAGCTGGTTGTTCGCACGGGTCTGGAACGGGGACAGCGCCGCGGTCAGTCCCGCACCGGCCGAGAGGAACTGCTCGATCGACGACTGACCGAGACGCGACTTCTTGGTCAGAGAGGGCAGCGCCTTCTTGTCGAGGTCGTCCACCGCCGTGTTGACGGGCTTGATCAGCGCGCGGAGCGCGCCAGAGGCACCGCTGAGGTCGGTGAGGACACCCTGGATCTCGGTCACGAGCGGGGGCGCGTCCTCGACGATCGGCGCAGCCTTCTTCAGCAGCGGCGCGCCGTCCTTGAGCAACGGCGTCGCCTCCTCGAGCACCGGCCCGGCCTTCTTGGTCGCGTCGCTGATCTTCGAGGTGAGGCTGATGAGCATGCCCGATCGATCGCGGAGGTCGTTGATCGCGCCGGGCAGCGAGACGAGCGCCTCGTCCAGGACCTGACCGTTGTCGACGTTGACCGCCGCGAGCGTCTGCTCGGCGTTGCGGACGATGCCCGGGAGCTTGTCCGCGCGCGAGCCGACGGCCGGCGCCGCGATCGCGAGGTCGCGGATCGTGTCGCGCAGCTCGTCGCCCTTCGGGCCGCGCATGGCCCGCGCGGCGGGACCCGCAGCCTTCAGGGCCGCAGGGGTCTGCGACAGGATCTTGCCGATGGCCTCCTCGGCCTCGGGCGTCGCCGTCTTGGACTGCTCGGCGATGATCGACTGCAGCGCTTCGCGGCGGGGCGCATCGAACCCGCGCAGGGACTCGTCGAGCGCGACGTACACGGCGGTCTGGTCCTTCGGGATCATGCCGCCGCCGAGCTGGCCGGCACCCGGGGTGCCGGGATCGAGGTCGATGAACGCGTCACCCTCGAAGGCCGCGTGAGGCCGCAGCGACGCGGTCGCGTCCTTGTAGATCGTCCCGGCCTCGGGCCGCAGCTTCAGCTCGATCTTCGCGTCGTCGCCGACCCGCGTGACGTCGCCGATCACGCCGACGTTCACCCCGGCGACCCGCACGTCGCGGTTGACCTTCGCGAGGCCCTTCGCCTCGTCGAACATGAGCGTCACGGTCGTGTCGGGGGCGCGCGGATCCGGCCGCACGGTGCCGATCGCGATCAGCACGGGGACCACGACGATGATGATCGCGCCGACGATCCGGCGGCGCCGGATCTCCTTGTTGGTACCGGTCAGCATTGGCCCTTCGCCCCCGCGTCCTCGCGCGACTTCCCGGGAGCCGGGTACGGGTTGCGGTTCGAGCCGCACGTGAAGATCGGGGCGAAGCGCAGGCCCGGGTTGCCCGGGGCCGTGGCGCCCTCGCTGTAGGGCTTCGAGGTGGTCTGCTCCAGCGCCTTGACGCCGGCAAGGAGATCTCCCCGGTACGGCGCCAGGATGTCGCCGATGACCTTGATCGATTCCGCGGCGGGGATCGCCAGCTTCACCGGGCCGAGCAGGTAGCGCATCGCGTCGGGGCCTTCCTCGAAGGCCGCGGCCGCGACCGGCCCGAGGCGCGTCACCGCACGGCGGAGCTCCGGACTCGCCGCGAGCATGCGCCGGATCGTCGGCAGCTCGGCGGCGAGCGTCTCGACGGCGGGCGTGACGTCCGTCGTGAGCTCGGTGAGCTGCGTCGTCAGCTTCTCGATCCGCGGACGGACCGCGACGAGCTTGTCGACGACCTCGGGCGCGTTGTCGAGTGTTGCGCCGATGTCCTCGCGGCGGCGGGCAACGGCCTGCAGGGACGTGCTGGAATCCTCCAGCACGGCAGGAAGGTCCTGCCCGTTGCCCACCAGTCCGCGAGCGACGGTCTGGCTGCCCGTGATCAGGCCGGCCAGTGCGCCGTTTTGCGGTGTCAGGGCATCCAGAAGCGGAATGCCCTCCTCCAAGATCGGGCGGAGCTGCTTGAGCGCCGCGTTCGTCTCCTCGCCCTGCCCGAGCACGGCGTTGCCGGTCGTGACGAGCGTGTTGGACAGCGCCGTCCTCGTCGAGGCGTCGAAGGCCTCCGCGAGCTCGGGCAGGCTCGTCCCGGAGCGCACCTTCGCCTGCGCGATGGTCGCGCCTTCGGCGAGCTCGCCGTCGCCCTCGGGCTTGAGCTCGATGTACGTGAGCCCGGACGCCGGCCGGATGCGGACCTCTGCGGTGGTGTCCGCGCCCAGCGGCCAGAACTCCGGCGTCACCTCGATCTCCGCGCGCGAGTGATCGCCTTCCGGCGTGGTCGCCTTCACGACGCCGGCGCGCTGGCCGGCGATCCGGATCTGGTCGGCCACGTCGACAGGGAGGGCGTTGCCCGGGACCTCGACGACGAGCTTGTACCGCTTCTGGAACGGCACGCCGTTGACGGACAGCGCGATGATGTACGAGATCACCAGGCCGATGAGCACCGCCACGATCCCGATCGCCCGCGCATGCTCCGCAAGCGGTGTCGCGAGCCTGACGAGGGGTCGGCTGGGGCGGTGTGTGGGTGTGCGCGCGTCAGGGCTCATCGCATCAGGTAGTCCAGGAGCTGGAGCTGCGGGTCACTGGCGTCCTTGCGCTCGACGCGCTCGCCGCCCTTCGCGGTGCCGCGCTCCGCGGCCCGGAGCTGGACGGGAATGAGCTGGTCGACGCCTTCGCCGAGCATCTTGGCCAGGCAGCCCGGGCGGATCGGGACGCCGAAGCTCTCGCAGCTCAGGACGATGCCGGTCCGCATCCACATCCGGGCCGGGTCGACGTTCGGGCTCGTGGGCTGATCGCCGCGCTCGACGGCGACCGCGCCGAGGCCGGTCTGGCCCTTCGGGTCCGTGCCGTACGTGCTCGCGCCGAACAGCGCCGTGGCGCCGTCGCCGAACACGGGCGAGAGCACGTCGAGCAGGCCTGCGGCGGGCAGCAAGACGTCGACCGGGTCGAGGTTCTGCAGCTCACCGGTCAGTGGGGCGGCGGCGGCGAGCGTCGACCGCAGCTTCTGGAACACGGGCGAGAGCTCGCGGATCGAGGCGCCCGCGTCCTTGGCGAACGGCGCGATCAGGGGCGCCGCGGCGCGCAGTTCGGGTGCCGCCTCCGCGAGCGTCTTCGCGAGAGGCTGCGCCTCCTCGGCGAGCGTGGTCACCTGGCTGAGCGTGTCGCGGGTCGCCTTCAGGCCCTCGGGCGCCTTGGCGAGCGTCCGGTCGAGCTGGGCGGACTTCGACGCCGTGGTCGCCGCCAGCTCGCTGATCGCCTGCGTGCCGCTGTCGATCTGCTGGTTCGAGTCGGCGAGCTGGCCGGTCAGGCGCTGCGAGTCGGCGATGACCGCGCGCAGGTCGACCTCCTGGCTGTCGAGCTCGCTGAACAGGTCGTCGAGGGCATCGAAGCCCGGGCGGAGCTTGAGCATCGCCGCGTTGAGATCCTGCCCGCGGCCTTCCACGGCCATGCTCAGCTCCGAGACGACCGCCTTCAGCGCCTGGCGCTCGGGCTCCTTGAAGGTGCTGAAGACCTCGTCCAGACGCGGCATCGCCATGGTCCGCGACGTCGGGACCGGTCCGCGCAGCGGCTCGCTGGCGTGTCCGAGCTCGAGCGCGACGTAGGTGTCACCGAGGATGTCCTGCTGGCGGATCGCCGCGGTCGCGTCGGCGCGCGGCGCCGGGACGTCCCGCGTCAGGCGCAACCCGACGGCGGCCGTTCCCTGGTCGGTGAGCTTGACGCTCTCGACCGTCCCGCCGACCGCGCCGTTGACGCGGATCGTCATCCCGGGCACGAGCGGCCACGCGTTCTTGAACTCCGCCTTGACGAGCGAGCCACCGAGCGCGCCGCGCTGGGAGATCAGCAGCTTGCCGCTGGAGAGGACGTACAGCAGCAGCAGCGAGAACAGCAGCGCCGCCACCATCGTCCAGCCGGCCCATCTCGCGATCTTCGGATTCACGGCTTCTTCGCCTCCGTGACCGTCTTGGGCTTCCAGGGCTTGTCCCCGACGAAGGACTTCCTGAAGTCCCGCCACGGCTCGCCGTTGGCGGCACCGGGCACGCGATCGAACGGGCGCGCGAGGAGACCCGGGCCGTTGGTGGCCGGGTCGGCCTCGTTCTCCGGAGCGGGCTCCGCGATGAACATGAAGCGCGCGGCGTGCCCGTTGACGTCAAAGTTCCCGAGCGCGTCACCGAGGAGCGGCAGCCACCCGAGGGCGTCCGGTGCACGCGCGCGCATCTGATCGAGGATCGGCGCGAACTGCTTCAGCGCGTTCGGCAGGCGCTGGATCACCGGCTTGGACTCCTTCAGCAGAGGCTGGAGGGCCTCGAGCTGGGCCGGCGCCGTCTGCGTCAGATCCTGTGCCTTCGTCAGCGTCTCCGGAGCGGCGGCGAGCAGGCGCCGGATGTCGGGAGCCGAGAGGCGCGCCTGCCGCGACGCGGGACCGGCGGCCTTGGCCAGCGACCGCAGGGCGGGCATCGCGGAGTTCAGCTCGTCGAGGGACCGGCGTGCGCCGCGCAGGCCCGGGCCGAGCCCGTCCACGGTCTGGCCGAGCTCCTGCTGGCGCCGGGCCGTGACCGACAGGGTCCCCGCCAGCTGATCGGCGACGCCCTGCAGACCCTCGGGATCCTCGGAGAGCTCACCGACGACGGTGCTGCTCTCGCGCACGAGCCGGCGGAGCGCCGGCGCGTCGGCGGCGACGTCCGCGACGAGCGCCGCGGTCTCGCGCAGGGCCTTGTCGCTGTGCTCCAGGCTCTCGGCCAGGTGGGTGCCGTGGCCCTCGAGCCCGCGATCGAGCGACGCGACGAGACGCTGGATGTTCGCACGGGTCTTCGGGTCGAAGGTCGAGAACGCGTCATCGAGCTCGACGGGCTGGTCGGTCGAGTTCAGCGAGAGCTGGGCGCCGTCGGGGAGCGGCTGGCCGTGGCCGCTCGTCACGTCGATGTACCGGTTCAGCTGACCGGCCTGCGAGAGCATCCGCAGGCTCGCGGTCGCGCCCTCGTGCATCACGTAGTCCTCGTCGAGGACGATCTTCGCGTGCGGGACGTCACCCGCGCCGAGATCGACCTCCTCGACGACGCCGACGTTCACGTTGCCGGCCCGCACCGGGGCGCCCTTGATGAGGCCGTTGACGCTGTCGAACGCGATGTCGACCTGCTGGCCGGAGGGCCCGCCGCCGGACGTCAGGAGGATCGTGCCGAGAATGACGACGACGATCGCGAGCAGCCCGGGGACGATCACGCGGGGACGGGTGAACGACGACGACATCACGCGACTGGCAGGTTCGGGTCGATGCCCCAGAAGACCAGCGTCAGGGCGGTGTTCGCGAACGTCGCGAGGATGAGGTTCACGCCCATCGATCTCGCCGTGGCCATGCCGACCTCCACGGGCCCGCCGCGCACGTTGTAGCCGAAGTACAGGGACACGCTGATCACGAGCAGCGCGATGACGAGGCCCTTGATGGCGGAGTACAGGAGATCGAGCGGACTGAGCGCCGCGTAGAAGCCGATCTCGAACGTGCCCTGGGAGACGTCCGCGAAGTACGCGACCGCGACGAGCCACGCGCCGAACTGGCCGGCGACCACGGCGACCGCGTAGATGAGCGGCACCATGCAGAGGGCCGCGATGAGCCGCGTGGTCACGAGGTAGGCGATCGCCGGGATGCCCATGACCTCGATCGCGTCGACCTCCTCACGCACCCGCATGGAGCCGAGCTCGGCGACGATGCCGCACCCGACCTTCGCAGCGAGGATGAAGCCGAAGATGAACGGGACGACCTCTCGGGTCGTGCAGAAGGCCGTGAAGACGCCGACCGCCGAGCCGCCGCCGAGCGCGCGGGTCGCCGCTGAGGCCTCGAGGCCGCAGGCGCTCCCCATCATGAAGGCCATGAGCACGATGACGAGCGTGCTGCCGAGGGCGAGGATGCCCGCCTGACGCACGATCTCCCCGGTGTACGGCCGGACCTTCGTGACGTTCTTGACGGCGGCGACGATGAACGCCGCGTAGTCGCCGACCTCGTAGAAGGGGTCCGGGCGCCCTGATCGCGTGCTCAACGCTGCACCGCGATATCGGGGTACATGGCCAGGAACAGCGCGGAGTACAGGAGCCCGACGGAGGCACACCCGACGATGCATGCGACGACGCACTCGTTGACCGCCCGGCCGACGCCCTCGGCGCCGCCACTCGACGCAAGTCCCTTGTACGACGCGACGACGCCGATGATCGCCCCGAAGATGACGGCCTTCAACTGGCTCGCCCACAGGTCGAGCCAGCTCGTGTTCGCGAGGAACTGCTGGACGAAGCTCTCGTGGCTCGCGTCGTAGAACCCGACGATGCCCATGTAGGCCCCGAGGCAGCCGGCGAGGAAGCCGACCATGTTGAGCACGGGCATCATCAGTACGAGGGCCAACACGCGAGGCAGAACAAGGTTGCGGATTGGTTCAACACCAAGAACCGAAAGCGCGTCGAGCTCCTCGCGGATCTTCCGTGCGCCGAGCTCCGCGGTGATCATCGTGCCGATCGCGCCTGCGGCCACCGAAGCCGTGACGAGGACGCCGAGCTCACGCAGGAAGGCGACCGGAACGGTCGCAGCCGCGCGGTCGATCGCGCCGAGGGAGGACAGCACGCCGCCCGCCGAGATCCCCGCGGCCGAGAACCCGAACGCGAGGTCGACGATGATCAGCGTGAACAACACCCGCTGAAAAATCGTGATCGATTGAATGGCCAACTCACGGCGCCACGACGGACCCCTGCTGAACAGCTCTGCACCGCAGCGCAGACCCAGCGCCACCATGGCTCCCAAGCGGTCAATCCAGAGCCAAGGCGGGGTGTCCGAGGCGACGGCAACCGAGCCGACGACCCTGCTTCTCCCCATCGCCGCATGGTCGCTATTCCGGTGATAGCTAGGCAGGTGGCGCCGCCACCGAGACACCATGACACGGTGTGCTTACGCCACACCGTACGATGCTGACCTATGCCGGACGTCACGACGTGGCAGGACGCGGTCCTCGCAGGGGGCAGGGAAAAGGGTGTCGACTCGCTCGTCGAGATCGTCGTGACGGCGCTCGTCGAGGAGCTCCCGGTCCTGCAAGACGACCCCGATCTCGTCGCCGGCGCTCGCAGCAGCTCGGCCGCCAACATCGCCGTCGTGGTCGAGATGGCCGAGGGCACGGTCTCACTGAACGACCTCGAGCCGCCGCCGCAGGCGACCGCCTTCGCACGGGAGCTCGCGCGGCGCAACGTCCCGGTCGCCGACCTTGGCCACGCCTACCGCGTCGCGCAGCGCGCGCTCTGGCGCTGGGCCGTCGACGAGGTGCACGAGCGGGTCGACGATCCCACGGTCGTCGCAGAGGCCGTCGAGGATCTGGCCGAGGCCGTCTTCGCGACAGGGGACGTCTTCATCACCGCCGTCATGCAGCGCTATGCGCTCGAGCGCGAGCGCTGGCTGCGCAGCGCCGACGCCGTGCGCAGCGCCACCGTCAAGGAGTTGCTGAGCGGCGGTCCCGTCGACATCGCGGCCTCGAGCAAGCGCGTCCGCTACGAGCTGCGCCAAGAGCATCAGGGCTACGTCGTCTGGGCCGAGAGCGACAGCGCGCTGCCGGAGGCCGCCGCCACCGCCGTCGGCGGGCCGCGCGCGCTGGTCGTCCCGATCGGCGTCGGCATCGTGGCCGGCTGGGCGCCCGTCGGCACGATCGATCCGACCGCCGCCGGCCCCGCCTGGGTCGCGCTCGGCTCGCCGGGCTCGGGCCTCGTCGGCTTCCGGACGACGCACCACGAGGCCATGGAGGCCCGCCGGGTGGCGCGCCTGCTACGCCGCGTCGGCACCCCGACGCACTACGACGAGATCGCCCTGCTCGGCCTGCTGACCCAGGACCTCGACCAGGCCCGCGTGTTCGCCGAGCGCCGACTCGGCGCGCTGGCCGCCGACGATGACGCGACGCAGCGGCTCGCCGAGACCCTGCAGACCGTGCTCGAGGAGCGCGGCAGCCCGCGCCGCGCGGCCAAGCGCCTGGGCGTGCACGAGAACACCGTCGCCAAGCGCCTGCGCACGATCGAGCAGCTCATCGGCGAGAAGTCCGACGGCCCGCCGGCGGAGATCCTCGCCGCGCTCGTGATTCGCGACGCGCTCCGCCAGCGGGACTGATCACCTAGAACTGCGGCGGCGTGCTCGTCGCCGGCGTGAGCCGGCCACCGGCGCGCGTGCGCACCGCATGCGCGGACTTCGCCGCCTCCCGGACGAGGTCCGGCACGTCGAGGCCGACGAGCTGCTTGTTGCGCTTCAGGATCCGCCCGTCGACGAACACCGTGTCGACGTTGGCCGGCGTCGCCACGCGGACGACGGCCGACTCGATGTCGCAGGCCGGCGCCATGTTCAGGTCGTCCTGGCGGATCATGATCACGTCGGCGCGCTTGCCGGGCGTGATCGAGCCGGTGATCTTGTCCAGCCCCAGCGCCTTCGCGCCGTTGAGCGTCGCCATCTTGATCGCGTCGGTCAGCAGCACCGGCGGGAAGCCTTCGGTGTCGCTCCCGATCCACGGAATCCCGATGTTCCAGGCCACGTTCATCGACTGGAACATGTCGATCGGCGCAAGCGACGAGGCATCGAAGGACAGCGAGATCGTGACGCCGTCCTTCAGTGACTTCAGCAGCTGCCCGTGGAAGCCGCCCGCCGTGCCGAGGCGCATCTCGGAATGCGGTGCGAGGCTCAGAGGCGTCCCGGCGCGCACCATCGCGGCGCGATCCTCCGGCGTCGCCGGGAGGTTGTGGCACAGCAGGAACTCGGGACCGAGGACGCCCAGCGCTTCGAGCTCCGCCGCCTTGACGGCGGTGGTCGGGCCCTGGCCCGAGTGGACGCTGACCGGCAGCTTGCGCGACTTGGCGAACGCCATCTCCGTCTGGAAGTTCGCCATGTTCGACGGGCCGCGGAGGTTCACACCGAGGTGCACGAGCCCCTCGAACGGCGAAGCCGGGCCGAACCACTGCTTCTGCACGCGGTCGATGTCCGCGAAGTCGATCGGCTGGGTCGACGGCTGGCCGTCGCGGTGGCCGTACGAGTAGCGCGCCCGGATCTTCACGTCGCGGTGAGCGGCGAGCTCGGCATCGGCGTATTCGGGGCCGCGCACGTTGTGCGCCCAGTTGTTCACCGTCGTGATGCCGGCCGCGGCGAGCTCGGCCAGGCCGAGGGTGATGCTGTTGTAGAAGTCCTGCGGCTCGTAGGCCGCCACAGTGGCCGATTTTGCAGGGAAATACTCGAATCCGTCGCCCACGAAGTTGCGGCCGAGCGCGCTCCACATGTGGTAGTGCGTCTCGACGAATCCGGGCATCACGATCATCTTCGACGCGTCGATGACCTCGGCGCCGTACGCCCGCAGCCCCGTGCCGACGCCGACGATCACGCCGTCCTTGATGAGGACGTCCAGGTTGGCCTGCGTCCCGATCGCCGGATCGACCGAGACGACGGCGCCGCCCTTCAGCAGGTAGTGCCCGCGGCGACCGGGGTTCGTCGGCCGCGGCTTGCGGCGCCACCAGTCGAACCACTTGAACGTCGCGCCGGCCTCAGAGGTCCCGAGCGCGAGGGGGACCGCCGCGGCGCCGGCGCCGGCGAGCAGCGAACGTCGGGAAACCGCGTGACGTGGGACAACTCGACCACATTCGTCGATAGGCTCAGCCTCAGGTAGAGCCTGATGCTCGGCTCCGTCGGGGCACTGCTCGCACATGGGGAAGTCTCCTTGCGGGTGGACGCCGCCGGACCGTAGTCCGGGGCGCGCGTCCGGCCCACCGCCCGGCGGTCGGAGCCGGCTCGACACCGAGTGGCACACGAACTGCGGACTGGTGATGGGCCACAGCGGCGCCCCGCCGGAGTGTGCCGACGGCGCACGGTTCGGCATGCACCGTCGGGATACCGTGGCGGGCATGACCACCGTGACCCCGGGCGCCAGCCTCGCCGAGTTCGTCAACGCCGAGGCCCCCACGCCCGTCGGCCAGGTGCTCGCCTTCTTCGATGAGCTCCCCGCCGTCCTGCGCGAGGAGATGCTCGGCGAGTGGAGCGGCGACCTGGTGCCGACCGGCCACCCAGGCGAGGCACAGCTCGACGCGCTGCGGTGGGCCGGCAAGCGCTTTACCTCCGACGACGACGTCAACCCGCTGATCTGCCTCGACGACGCGGGAGAACGCCAGGTCAGCGACCTGCTCGGCGCCGCCACGTTGCGCACCGTCGCCTACCGCGGCGTGAGCACGGCGACGATGGTCTACGACAAGCAGCCGATCTTCGACCACTTCCGCCGCGTCGATGCCGACACCGTGCTCGGCGCGATGGACCGCAAGGGCGAGCCCGAGCCACTGATGTTCGTCCTGCGCCGCGTCGCGGCGTAGGCGCAGGCGCGCGTCCGCGTCAGTTCATCACGAGGACGGGCTTCAGCACCGAACCGCTGCGTGCGGCGCCCACCGCCGCGTCGATCTCCGCGAACGGGAACGTCGTGATCAGGCGCTCGAACGGGAACAGCCCGGTCCGGTGCAGCGCAAGGAGGTCGGCGATGAAGGTCTGCGGGTCGACGTCGCCCTCGATGACCCCGGTGATCGAGCGCCCCAGGAGCAGGTGACCCTGGTCGATCTCGATCCGGTTGCGCGGGCCGCGGAATCCGAGTGTCGCGCACGAGCCCGGCGATGCGAGCACCGCCAAGGCCGCATCGACGACCTGCGCCGTGCCGACGGTCTCGACCGAGTGGTCCACGCCGCCGGGAACGATCCGCCGGACCTCCTGCGCGATCTGCTCCGCCGGCTCGAGCGCGACCGTCGCACCCAGCTCCAGCGCGAGCTCACGACGCGAGACGTCCGGGTCGACGACGACCACCGTCGCGCACCCCGCGGCACGGGCGGCCATGACCGCGGCCATCCCCACCGGTCCAGCCCCGAACACGGCGAGGCTCGAGTCGGGCTTAGGCTGGAGCACGCGCAGCACCGCGCCGGCGCCCGTCTGCAGGCTGCAGCCCAGCGGGCCGAGCAGCTCGATCGGCAGGTCGTCGGGCACGCGGATCGCGTTGCGCGCGCTCGCGAGCGAGTAGGTGGCGAACGACGACTGGCCGAGGAAGCTCCCGTACACGGGATCGCCTCCCTGGCGCATCGTGACGCTGCCGTCCATGCGACACCCGGTGCTGTTCATCGCCACGAAGTGGTCGCAGTAGGCGGGCCGGCCCGATCGGCAGGTCGGGCAGCCGCCACAGTGGTCGAAGCTCAGGACGACGTGGTCGCCGGGCTGCAGCGACGCGACGTCGTCGGCCACCTGCTCGACCACCCCCGAGCCCTCGTGCCCGAGCACCACCGGAAGCGGGAGCGGGACGTGACCGTCCGCAACCCCGAGGTCCGTGTTGCAGATCCCCACCCCGGCGACGCGCACCATGACCTCGCCGGGGCCGGGCGCGTCCAGCTCGACCTCTTCGAGGCGCATGGTCCCGCGCGGCTCGCGCAGGACCGCGGCGACGGTCTTCACTCGGCTTCGGCGTACAGCGCCTCGATCGTGTCCGCGTACTTCGCGGCGATCGGCTTGCGCTTGAGCTTCATCGTCGGGGTGAGCTCGACCCCGCCCGGCATCCACTCCTCGGCGAGGAGCGTGTACCGCTTGACCTGCTCCACGCGTGAGAGCTTCGCGTTCGCGGCCTCGACCGCCTGCGCGATGCCCGCCTGCACGCCCGGGTCCGCGGCCACGGCGGCGACCGAGCCATCGGCCAGGCCGTTGCGCTCCGCGTAGACGGCGGCGACGTCGGGATCGAGCACGAGCAGCGCGACGTTGTAGCGCCGGCCGTCGCCGATCACGGTCGCCTGGCCGATCAGCGGGCTCGCGGCCTTCAGGTGACCCTCGATCAGCGCAGGCGACATGTTCTTGCCGGCCGCGTTGATGATGATCTCCTTCTTGCGGTCGACGATCTTCAGCCAGCCCTCGTCGTCGAGCTGCCCGATATCGCCGGTGTGCAGCCAGCCCTCGGCGTCGATCGCCTCGGCCGTCTTCTCGGGCTCGTTCTTGTAGCCCTTCATCAACGTCCCACCCTTGAGCAGGACCTCGCCGTCCTCGGCGAGCTTGAGTTCGACGCCGGGAATCGCGCGACCGACCGTGCCGAGGGCGTGGTCGGTCGTCGAGTACGCCGTGGCGCACATGGAGCTCTCGGACATCCCGTAGACCTCGAGGGTCGGGATGCCGATGCCCCGGATGAACTCGTGAACGTCGAGCGGGAGCGGCGCGGAGCCGAACATCACCCATTCGACGCGGTCGAGTCCGAGCATGGCACGCAGCCCCGAGAGCACGTGCTCTTCGGCAGCAGCATGCCGGGCAGCCAGTTCGGCGGGTACCGGCTGCCCGGCAACTTGGTGGCGCACGACCTCGACCCCGGTGGCGATCGCACCCTGGATCGCGGTGCGCTTGGCCTCGTCGGGATCGGCGGCGACGTTCGCCTCGATCGCGGCCTTCAGCTTTTCTGCGACGCGCGGCACGGCGCCCCATGCGGTGGGGCGGACCTGCGGCAGCGCGGCCGCGATCTGACGCGGGTCGGCGACGCTCGTGACGGTGAAGCCGAGGAGCATCTGCGCGTAGTGGATGCCCGAGCGGTCCGCGATGTGCGCCGCCGGGAGGTAGGAGATGACGCTGCCGCCGAGGCGCAGCGGGAGGACCTCGGCCAGGCCGCGCCACTGCGCGAGGGTGCCGGCGTGCGTCAGCTCGACGCCCTTCGGCTGGCCGGTGGTGCCCGACGTGTAGATCAGCGTGAGGACGTCATCGCCTGTGACGGCGCGCCAGGTGGCATCGAAGTCGAAGTCAGACCTAACCCCCGCCCGCCCCGCCTCGACCTCGGCCAGGGACAGCGCGCCCTCGGCCGGGCCGTCGACGACGATCACGTGCTCGGGCTTGCCGCCGGTCTGCGCGCGGGCCGCCTGGATCAGCGGGAGGAAGACCTGCTCGGTGACGACGACGTTGTTCTGAGCGTGACCGAACTGGTAGGCGATCTGGTCGGGCGCGGCGGTCGCGTACAGCGAGAAGCACGTGGCGCCGAGGTGCATCGCCGCGGTGTCGACGAGGTGGAACTCCGGGCGATTGAGCAGCAGCAGACAGAAGGTGTCGCCGCGCTTGACGCCGAGGCCCGACAGGCCGGCCGCGATGCTGCGCACACGCTCGCCGTACTCGGCGAACGTGAACGTGGTTTCCCCGTCGAGCGTCCGAAGCGCGGTCTCGTCCGGAATGCGAGCGACGGTCGCCTGGAAGGCCTCCGCCAGGGTGCTCACGCTCCGCACGACCTCCGCCGCCTCCGCCGAGGGGCTGTTCTGGGGTGTGGGTGCCGTGGTGCTCATGCCGTCGTCGATCCTGCGGGTCTCAGCAGCGCCCTCGGTGTGCTCGCGACACACTGGCGCCAGGTACTGCGAGAGGTTCGCGACAACGAGGTGTGCCGCGGAGCTACGAGAGCTCGCGCACGCGCAGGCCCGGGCCGTTGGCCCCGCGGCCGGGCGGGTGGACGCGCAGCCGGACGACCTGCCAGGTCGTCAGCCAGACCGTCCATTCGCTGCCGCACATCCGGCATTCGCAGTGCCCGGCGTGCTCGTCGTCGTCGCCGTCGACCACCACCTCGACCTGCGAGTGCAGGCACGTCGGGCACGCGAAGGCCGCGGCGACGAGGTCGTCCGGGTCGTCGACGCGGAAGCGGGCGGTGTCATCGAGCAGCGGAATACCGCTAACCCTGCACGCATGCCCGGCCTTCTGCGAGACGCGCCTGTCAGAAGACCCCCCGTTCGTCGGGGGCCAGAACGTCCAGCGCGGAGCCGGCGCGACCGGCGTACCCTCACGACAGGAGCCACGATCGTGCCCAGCTGACCAGGAGGTCGGGAATGCAGATCCAGCGACTGTTGGTCCTCGCCGGGGAGGAGCTCCCCGGCATCGAGGAGGTCCCGCCCGGGGTGCGGACACTCCTGGAAGCGGCCGCCGAGGTCTTCGTCGTGGCTCCGACACGACCCAGCCGCCTGCACTGGTTGTACTCCGACGTGGAGGACGACCGGATGCACGCCGACGAGCGGCTGGCCTCCGTGCTCGGCGCGCTGCGCTCGGTGGGCGTCAAGGCCGACGGAGAGGTCGGGGCCGACATCCCGTCGCTCGCGATCGGCGACGCCATCCGGAAGTTCGAGCCCGACCACGTCGTCTGCATGATCCGGCACGCCGAACACGGCGACTGGAAGCTCCTGGAGCGGACCGAGCGCGAGTTCGGCGTGCCGATGACCCTGTTCGAGCCCACAGACACCCAAATCTCAGCCTCGACTAGAGGCTGAGACTCGGACTATTCTGCCTGCTCAGACCGTCAATCGTGGGCGGTCTGCCAGTTCAGGGCCTTGTCCATGGGCGACATACCGTCGCCGCCCTTGGAGCCCATCCCCCGGTAGTTGTCGACGTTCTCCATGCCCTGTTCGAGCACTTCCGAGGCGCCCGTGGCGGGGTTCCAGGGCAGCGGCGCCTTCTTGATCACCTTGAGGATGCACTTGAGGATGCCGCCGCCGGACTTGCCGGAGTCCTGCTCCCACTGCGCCTCCTCGTACTCGACGTAGATCTCGCCGAGCTCGTTGGCGGTGTCGAGCGCCTTGTGGCCCTTCTTCCAGACGTTCGCCGTCTCGGAGTTGCCGATGAGCTTCTCGGCGTAGTGCTCGATCTTGTGCCACTGAGGCGCGACCTTCTCGGCGACGAAGTCGTGCACCGGCTGCCCGAAGTTGTCGTTCAGGGCCGAGTTGAACTCGTTCCAGTTGTTGTACCACTCCAGGCCCGTCGGATCGGTGTGCCCCACGGGGTCGTTGCCGACGTATAGGTAGAAGTTGAACTGGCCGCCGTTGAGCAGCGTCGGGTCGCGGGAGATGAAGCGGCCCGTCTGCGGGTCGTACCACCGCTGGCCGAAGCGCACGAGGCCGGTGTCCTGGTCCTCGACGCCGCCGGCGAAGCCGACCGGGACCTGCACCGAGCCGGTCTCGGCCAGGTGCTTGCCCCACGGGTCGTACTCGATCGTGCGCACCGCGTCGCCGTTCGCGTCGGCGATGACGCGCGGGCTGCCGACCTGGTCGGTGCCGACGTAGAACTGCGCGACGCCGCGCCGCAGCGCGAACATCCGGCTGTCCTGGTCGTACAGGTAGGTCGTCAGCACGCCGTCCTCACCGCGGCTCGCCGTGACGCGGTCGCCGTCGTCCGGATCGCCGTACAGGAACGACGTCTTCTTGCCGCCCTCCTCGCGGGCGACCAGGTGGCCGCTCGCGTCGTACGTGTAGTCGATCGTCTTGCCGGAGCCGACCGCCCGGAGCAGGTTGCCGCTCGGGCCGTACGTGAACGTCCAGCCGCCGCGGGTCACGACGTTGCCGTTCGCGTCCGAGGTCACGCCCATCCCGCCGGTCTGGACGCCGTCCTCGTCGTACGTGGCGCCGCCGCTCGTGCGGTTGCCGTCGGCGTCGTAGTCCCACGCGCCGATCGCCTGGCCGTTGCGGGTCGTCTTGCGCAGCTGGCCGTCGTCGTCGTAGGTGTTGACCCACGTGATCGTGCTGCCGCCGAGCTTCTCGACGCGCTGGGTGATCCTGCCCGCCTTGTCGCGCGTCAGGTCGAGGTCGAACACGTCCTTCGCGTTGACCTTCGTCCGATGCGCGTCGAAGCGGCCGACGTCGTCGTACTCCAGCTGGGCGGCGAGCTTGGCGTCCTTGATCGCACTTGCCGCGCCGCTCGGCCCGTTCAGCGTCAGGTCGAAGCCGCCGAGCTTCGTGATGTGGCCCTCGTCGTCTCGCGAGATCGCCGTGTCGACGGTGTCGCCGCCGCTGACCAGCTTCATGCGGTCGAGGCGGAGCTGGCCGTTGTACTCGTAGGAGTACGCCCCGGCGGCCTTGCCCGTGTAGGTCATCGACGTGATCTGGTCGCCGTCGTACGTCGCCGCGATGTCCTGCAGCGCCGCGCCGCCGGCGGCGGGCGTCGTCGTCCAGTGGTCGACCCGGTCGTCGCCGGCCACGTAGCTCAGCCCGTAGTCCGGCTCGCTGTTCGCGCCTGGGTTCACACCCGTGGAGCGCCCGCCGGCGTCCAGGCCGAGATCGAGCGTGTCGCCGCTCGGCCGCTCCAGGCCCTTGACGAACCCGTCATCGTCGAACGCGCGCGCCAGGGCGCGGTTCTTCGGCGTCGTGTAGCTCTTGACCGCGCCGGCCTTCGTGTAGCCGAGCCGGTGGACCTTGCCGCCCGGCATCTTCACGGCCGTCCGGTTCCCGTCCGCGTCGTACTCGAAGCGGTACGTGCGGTTGCCGGGGGTCGTGATCGCCGCGGTGCGGTCGGCGGCGTCGTACTCGAGCGACGTCTTGCGGCCGAGTGCGTCCGTGGTGGACTTCACGCGGTCCTTGTCGTCGTACGCGTACGTCGCCGACTGGTCGCCGTGCACGACCTGCTTGAGGTGGCCTTCGTCGTCGTAGGTCAGCGTCCGGGCGACCTTCTCGCCCGGCGCCGTCATCTTGACCATGTGGCCCTTGGCGTCATAGGTCTGGGTGGTCTTGCGCCCCTCGGTGGAGGTGGACTCGAACGTGCGGGTCGCGCGGTCCCACCGCGTCGTCGCGCTCGTCGAGCCGCCGCCGTCGCCCGTCCACGACTGCGTGCGCGTGGACGTGAACTTCGTCAGCGACAACGGGACGTCCGGGTCGGTCATCTCGACCGTCCGCTCGTCCGTGATCGTCTGCTTGCGCCCGCTGGGGGTGATGACCTCGAACTTCGACAGGTACGGCGACTGCAGGCCGAACCGCGGGTCGCCGGCGAACTCGATGACGCTCTTCGCGCCGCTCGGGGTCGTCGTCTCCGTCGTGCCGTCGGGCCGCTGCAGCGCGGTGCTCACCGCGCCGGTGGGGTCGGTCTGCTTGCGCTCGACGGTGCCGTCGGCGAGGTTCCTCACCGCGTACTTCGTCTTGCGGCCGGCCTTCGTGGTCACGGTGACGCTGAAGCCGTCGCCGTCGACCGTCCGGGTCAGGACCTTCTTCGTCCCGTCCGGTGACAGGTCGGACTCCAGGCGGCCCGTGTTGTCGTAGTCGAAGACGTGCTCGCCGCCGGCCGGGTCGGTCAGCTTGGTGAGCAGGCCCTTGTCGTACGCCAGCTTGCGCGCCTCGCCCGCGGGGTTCTTCAGCTCGCCGAGCATCCCGTTGGCGTCGATCTTCACCTCGGTGCGCTGCCCACCGGGCGCGACGATCGCCTGGGGCTTGCCCGTGGCGTCGCGCTCGATGGTCGTCTTGTTCCCGTCGTTGTCGGTGATCGACGTCAGGCGGTTCTCGGCGTCGTAGCCGAAGGCCGCGATGACGTGACCGTCGCTCGCCGAGACCGTCCGCTGGTGGCGGCCATTCTGGTTGAACTCGTAGAGCTCGAGGCCGTCGGCCGACGGGATCGTCAGCGCGCCCTCGCCGAAGCCCGGCATCGGATCGTGCACACGGCGGACCTGGATGCGCCCGTCGGTGTAGATGATGTTGCTGTCGCCCGTCGTGGCCAGGCCCGTCTGGGCGTGCGAGCCGATGCAGTCCTCCAGCGGCGACACGGGGCCGAGCGTGTACTGCCCGCCGGTCTGGCAGTCCGGCTCGCCGGCAACCGCGCGGGTGCGGCCGTCGGCACCGATCGCGAAGATCGTGTTGTTGCCGTTGTCGGCGGCGCCGTACGTGCGGACGAAGTACGTGCCGTTCGGCGCCTGGACGGCGATCATCGGATCGGCGATCGCGGTCTGCAGCGCTTCCTTGCCGTAGTCGAGGTCGTTGCCCGCCGTCACGCCCTGGCCGGTCCCGGCGAAGCGCTTGACGAGGCCGTCGCCGCCGACCCGCTCGATGACGTGCTTGGCCGGGATCGCGAACAGCAGGTCGCCCGCGTTGTCGAAGCTCAGGCCGCGCGGCGTGCCGCCCAGGTTGAGCTTCGCGCCGGGCGAGCCCTTGCCCTGGTCGCCGGTCAGGATGTCCGTCGCGCCGCCGCCGATCTCCGTCGAGATGATCCCGCTGCTCGGGTCGATCCGGCGGATCCGGTTGACGTAGCCGTTGTACTGGTTGCTGGCCTCGCCGAGCCAGATCGCGCCGTCGGGGGCGATGGCGATCTCACGGAGACCCGTGATCTTCGCGTTCTTCGCGGGGCCGCCGTCGCCGGTGCCGTTGCCCGGCGCCGGGTCCTGGCCGCCGATGGTCGACAGCTTGCCGTCCGGGCCGATGCGGCGGATGCGGTTCTTGCTCGTCTCGTCGGTCGTGCCGAAGTAGACGCTGCCGTCGCGCGCCACGGCCAGGCTGGTCACGCCCTTGCCGAGGATCTTGCCGACGGCGTTCTCGCCGTCGCCCTCGGGCTGACCGCTGTGGTCGCTGGTCGCCGTGCGCGGCGCGCCGCCGATCGTCTTGATCGTCCCGTTGGGGAGGACGCGGCGGATGAGGTTCTGGTTCAGGCTCGAGTGGATGTAGACCGAGCCGTCGGGGCCGGTCGCCATCGCGTCGAGGTAGTCGACGTCGACGTCCTTCGCCGGCTTGCCGTCGCCGGCCATGCCCTGCGGGCCGTTCGGGTTGCCCGCGAGCAGCGACGACGTGCCGGCCAGCTGGCCGACCGCGTTCGCGCCGGCGCGGACCGTGCCGTCACCCATGTACAGGACGTGGCCGTTCGGGTCGTAGCTGTGGTGCTGGGCGACCGACCAGCCGCCGAGCCCGGCCGCCGCCTTCTGGTTCCACGGCGGCGAGATCTTCGCCGTGCGGGTCAGCGTCTGGGTCATCGCGAAGCCGCAGTCGAAGGCGCCCTGCGCGGAGTCGTTGCAGGTCTCGCGGCCCGAGAACTCCTCGACGGTGTCGCCGAAGCGGCCGAAGCTCGCCTCGAAGTCGTCGTTCGAGGCGTAGTACTGGTAGCGGTAGATGTAGCGGAGGTCGATCTTGACGGGGACCGCGCCGTTGACCTGGCGACCGAACGCGTCCTTGCCGTCCCAGTCCTCGAACAGGAAGCGCTGGTTCGGGTCGAGATCGGTGAAGCGCTTCTCGTAGCGCTTGCCGGCCACGTCGACCGTGAGGATCGCGCCCTTCAGCTTGGGGTTGACCGTGTCGCCCGCGAGCGGGATGTCGAGGTTCTGCCCTGCCAGCCAGCCGTCCTGGCGGTCGGAGCGGTAGCTGAGCGAGACCGGCGTGCCGGTGATCTTCAGCCGCTCACCGAGCGTCTGCGACTCGCAGCCGATGATCGAGCCGGCCTGCTCGCAGGGGTTCTGCGGCGGGTCGTCGTTCGGCGGCGTGTCCTTGACGTCGGGGGCGGTCGCGTCCGGATCGGGGCCGTAGGGCCAGTTGTGATCCCACGGGGTGAAGTGGTCCAGCGCAACACGCCAGAGCTCGGTCCCAGCGGGGTGCAGCGCCGCGAGCTGCTTGCGCTCCTCGTCGGTGATGCCGAGCGCGGTGAGCTTGGCGCCCGTGTCCACGCCGGGGGTCTCGTCGACGTCGAGGTCGGCCATGCCGTTCGTGATCGAGACGATCTTGATGACGCGACCGTTCTTCGACGGGATCCAGCGCGCCTCGGTGCGGTCGTACCAGGCGGTCGGCACGTTGCTGCCGACGGGCGCGCCGATGAAGTTCTGCGTGTAGTTGATGACGGGCTTGTCGAACTCGACGCTCGTCGCGCCCGCCGCCTGATCGACGGTGAACTCGGCCGCGTACGTGTAGCCCGACGTGTTGGGCAGCGAGCCGGGCATCGCGGCGAGGCCGTCGGAGCCCTGCGTGTACTCGGTGGAGCGCACGCTCAGCGGGCCGTCGATCTTCTTCTCGGTGCCGTTCGGCATGGTCATCGTGGCGTCGGTGCCCTTGGCGAACAGAAGCGTCGCCTGGCGCTTGCCGTCGCCGTCGTCGGTGGGCGTGCCCTGCGCGACGGAGAACGGCGCGGCGCTGTCGGTGTCGACCTGCGTCACCTTGTCGTCGAGCTGGATCAGGGTGACGTCGTCGACGATCGCGTATTGCTGCCACGGGACCTGAACCGTGCGCTGCGAGCGCAGGTAGCCGGTGCGGTTGTACTGGACCGTCAGCTCACCGCCGCCGTTGACGACCATGTCGAAGCCGCCGTCGGCGCGCGTCGTGGTGCGGCCGAACTCGGCGTGGTCGAGGATCGAGACGCCCACACCCGGGAGCGGCTTGCCGGCCTCGTCGACCAGCTTGCCGCGGACGACGGCCGCCCGCTGCTCGGTGATCGTGCCGGGCGCGACGCCCTGCTGGAGCGCGTTCGGGCCGGTGTAGAGGAAGGCGGTGCTGCTCTTCAGCGACTGCGTGCCGCCCTGGTCGAGGGCGGTCGGGGTGCCGGCGCTCCCGGGCGTGCCGTTGCCGGGCGCCTCGGGATCGAAGCCTCCCGGTTCCTTGCCGGGGTCGGTGCCCGGGTCATTGCCGCCCGGGTTGTTGCCGCCGCCGTTGCCGGGGTCAGTTCCTCCGCCGGTCGCGGGGGCGCCCGAGCCGCTGGCTTGGCCGCCTGCGCCGCTCTGGCCGCCGGCCTTCACCTGGACGGTGATCGCACGGGACACGGCGCAGTTGTTGGCCTCGTTGCGCTCCTTGACCTTCTTCGTGCCGTCGGCGCAGGCCAGCAGGCGGTAGCTGCCGGGCTTCGTCGTCGCGGGCACCTTCAGCTGCGCGGTGACCTTCACCTTCTTGCCCGCCTTCAGCGCCTTGACCTTCGCGCTGCCGAGCGCGAGGTCGCGCTTGTCGAGCTTTGCATCGGCCGACAGGTAGAAGGCCGCCGAGGTGGCCTTCGCCTTTGCGCCTGTCGCTCTCACCGTCGCTTTCTGGGAGAAGGCGTCCCCTGGAGCCAGCGTCGAGGGGGGCGTCGCCCGCGACGCGCGCAGGTCGGGCTTCGCCGCCGCATGGGCGGTCGCGGGGACGAGCGAGCAGAGCAGCACGACGGGCGCGAGGGCGCGCAGGCGAGAAGCAGGCATGGAGAGGATCCCGGTTGGAAGGGCTAGTGGACGCTGCCGGCCGACGAAGTGGTCGGCCTGGCGTGAGTCGAATACTGCGCGCCGGGGCGCCGGCTGTCATCCCCAAACTTGCAAGTTTGGGGGTCCCCCCAATGGGGGATCAGCCCGAAGATCCGCGGCGGCGAGCCTGCGTGATGAGGCCGACGGCGATCGCACCGACGGCCGCCCCGAGCAGGGCGAACAGCCACCCCGGAGTGCCCGATTCCTCGGGCTCTGGGGCGGGCGCGGTGACCGTCGCAGTGACGGTGCGCGTCGTCGTCTTCGCCTCGGTCACCGTCACGGTCTCCGCGGGTGCGGCGACCGTCTTGCTCTGCGTGACCGTCTTGGTCTCAGTCTCCGCAGGCGTCGTCTCCGCGGGCGTGGTCCGCGATGTTGTCGGTGTCGGGACGGTCGTGGTCCTGGCCGTCGTCTGCGCGGCACGCTGCTCGACGCCCGTCCTGACCTCGTCGGCCACGGTCTGGGCCTCCTCGCCGGAGCCGCACCCGCCGGCCGCGATCGCGGCGCCTGCGAGTGCGATCGCCAGTCCTGCACGACGGTGAACGAGCCTTGAGCGCATGAGCGTCGCGAACTCTAGTCGAGCGCGAACGCGCCAGCGCCCGCGTGGCGCTCAACCGAGGGCGTCTACGAACCCGATCCCCAGCGAGGTGGCGTCGATCCAGAGAGAGGTGGGGCCGGGGTCTTGAGCTATGACGGTTGGGAAGCGCACGACGAGCTCATGGTCGGACAAGCTCGCCTGTCCGACCAGGACCGTGCGGTCATCAAAGGTCCCGTACGTGGCGACGGCCGTACGCTGACCCCGATCGACGTCGACGTGATACTCCCGGGAGTCGCCGGCGCCGTCCTCACCGACATTCATCGCGACTCTGAACTTCGCTGGCAGGGCGCCAGCCGTTCGCACAGCGAGACATTGGCCGTCGAAGCTCGCCGCCGTCAGGTCGACATCGAGATGCTCACGCGACTGTCGCGTGTGCTGACCGTTCGCGCGAACCTCGACGTCCCCGCCTGGGTCGGCGTGCCAGGCGGGCGCGCACGGTTGTGCCGTGCCGGCGACCGTCTGGGCGGCCCGCAGATCCGCCTGCTCACGGTCGTACCCAGACTGGTAGCGAGCCCCCCGGTGACGTTGAAACTGATATGTGGCCTCCAGCGAGCGGTCGTCGTACCGCTCCCGCTGGCTGTCGTGGATCACCGAGTTGGCGAAGATCGCGCGGAATGACGCCAGGCGCCAGACGCCCTCACCGTCCTTGATCAACAGAATCCGCGCGGGGATCACGACGCGCGAGGGGATCTCCATATCTGCGTCGTAGCGATGCACGATGGTGGTGCGCAGGACAGCACGCCCGCCGCGGATGCGCAGGGAGCGCCCGTGATGGCGCGACGACCGCCACCCCGCGTTGCGGCCTCCGACGTCCAACGACACCGCCTCGAAGCAGGGCAGCTGGAGGAACGGGTGATCGTCGATTCCCCGCAGCTGACGTGCGCGGCCATAGACCGGGTACACATCCGGGTGCAGACCCGCGCACAACGTGTGCATCACCTGGTCTCGGCGGCCGCCGTCCGCCAGATGATCGACGACCCACAGCACCCGATCCGCCGCCTCAGCCGCGCTGCGCACGTGCCAGAACGAGCTCTCCGGCGGAGGCGGCCCCGGCGCAGGCACGACGTCTGTGCGCCCAGGGGATCTGACATCCAGGCCGCCGTCGGCGCGCACGGTAACCGCGACGTTCCGGGGCCGCCACGAAAGGCGAAGTGCCACCGTGCGAACGCCATACGGCGTGAACGCCCTAACGGCGAGCTCCGCCTGCGCTGACGGCGTCGGCCAGGCGAGTGCAACCGTCTCCCCCGCGTACAGCGGCTCCTCCCCACCCAGGTGGAGCGACGTCCGAGTGCGGGACACCCGGTCGCGCCCCAGCGTCAGCGTGATACGCCGATCGTCGCCCCGGGGATCACACGCAAAGACCGCGTCGTCGTAGTACCGGTCGCGGCACGCCGAGCGCAAGGCCGACGAGACCTCAAGGTCAGCGGTCGCCTCTGCGGTGTTGACGCTCCCGACGCCCGCCACGGCGACCATGAGGACACCCGCCCAGCGCATCACGTGAGTAACACTCATCGATCAGGGTATTCGGCGCTGCGAGCAACACCTGAACGCAAGAGAGCCCCGCCGAAGCGGGGCCCTCTTGAGTAGCTGTCATCGGGCACGACAGCGGGACTGCATCTATCGGGGCGCCCGGATTTGAACCGGGGACCTCGCCGACCCGAACGGCGCGCGCTACCAGGCTGCGCCACGCCCCGAAGGACCATCGAGAATAGCCGCTCCGAGGTTGCGGACGCAGTCAGCCCGAACCGGCGACAGCCTTGAAGTACCGCACCGCGAGCCCGGTGACGAGCGTCTGGAACGCCTGCTCGACGCTGACGCCCTCACGCGCCGCGTAGCCCGCCAGCCCGCGGCGCTCGATGTCCTCGCTCTGGGCGATGACGTCGTCGAGCAGATCGGGATGCCGGTCGGCGAAGTACGCGCCCAGCGAGTACAGGCTCGTGTCCGTGTAGTCGGGCAGCGTCGGCTCGGGCATGGTGCGCCGACTGTACCGTTCCGCCTCATGAGCGAGGGAGCGACGACGACCGCCGAGATCATCGCGTTCTGCGACCGGCTGCTCGAGCCGGACCGGTACCGCGATTACTGCCCCAACGGTCTGCAGGTCCCGGGACCCGAGCACGTCCACACGGTCGTGACCGGGGTCAGCGCGCACGCCGAGCTCTTTGAAGCGGCCGTCACCGAGGACGCCGACCTGGTGCTCGCGCACCACGGCATCTTCTGGAAGGGCCAGCCGCAGGCGATCAGCCCGGCGTTCAAGCGCAAGCTCCAGCTGCTGTTCGACGCCGACATCGCGCTCGCCGCCTACCACCTCCCCCTCGACGGCCACGCCGAGATCGGGAACAACGCATTGCTCGCCGACGCGCTCGGCTGCGTCGCCCACGCCCCCTTCGCCCAGCACGAGGGAACCCCCATCGGAGTCGTCGGCGACTTCGGCGAGGACGGCGTCGCGCCAACTGATCTCGTCGCGCGCGTGCGTGAGGTGTGCTTCGGACGGGAGCCGCTGGCCTTCCTCGAGGGGCCCGAGCGGATCCGCCGGATCGGCATCGTCTCCGGGGCCGCGATCGACTACGTCGGCGACGCGGTCGCGGCCGGCCTGGACGCGTTCCTCACGGGAGAGCCCGCAGAACGGGTTATGGCCCAGGCCCGCGAGGAGCGCATACACGTGCTCGCCGCGGGGCACTACGCCACGGAGGTCCGTGGCATCCGCCGGCTCGGTGAGCTCTTGGCGGAGCGCTTCGGTGTCAGACACGTATTCGTCGACGTTCCGAACCCGATCTAGGTCCATCGTCGAACCACATCGAAGACGGATTGTGTGCATCCGCACACAGGGGTATGGTCCTCAGCAGGCAGGAAGCTTCTACGAGGAGGGTCAGTCCGATGTCCGTTCACCTCACCCCCACCGAGCTCGCCAAGGAGTGTGGCCTGCACCGCAGGCAGGTCATCATGAAGTGCCTCGAACTGGGCGTACCCATCTTCGACGGCCGGATCGACAAGACCCTCTTCGTCTCTTCGCTCGAAGCCTCCGAGCAGGGACAGCAGGCCGTCAGGGTCTAGTACCGACACACCGCCGTCTGTCCAGCCGCACCCCAGACCACACTCCCCGCGATACGATCGCGCCGATTGCCACTCGGTCGCGGGGAGATGGACGATGGAAGCGAGCACCGGCACGGTCTCGACGACGGACAGCACGACGATCGCGGGACTCGCCGCAGCGGCGTTCGAGAAGTACGCCGAACGGCCCGCCGTGCGCTTCAAGACGCCCGACGGCTGGGGCGGCCAGACCTTCGCCGAAGTGGGCGAGATCGTCTCGGAGGCCGGCCGCGGCTTCATCGACCTCGGCATCGCGCCGGGCGACAAGGTCGCGATCCTCTGCAACACCCGCGTGGAGTGGACCTACGCGGACTTCGCCCTGATCCAGGCGGGCGCCACGGTCGTCCCGATCTACCAGACCAACTCGCCCGAGGAGTGCGAGTGGGTGCTGGGCAACGCCGAGTGCGTCGGTGTCGTCTGCGAGGACGCGTCGCAGCTGGCGAAGGTCCGCGCGGTTCAGGACCGCCTGCCCGAGCTGAAGCACATCGTCGTGATCGACGGCGCCGGCGACATCGGCGACGCGATCACGTTCGACGCGCTGCGTGAGCGCGGCCGCGGCCGGGACGTCTCCGAGCTGCAGGCCCGGACCGACGCCGTTACGCCCGACGACGTCTTCACGATCATCTACACGTCGGGCACCACCGGCCCGCCGAAGGGCTGCGTCCTCTCGCACGGCAACTACCGGTCGGTTGTGAGCATGTGCGTGAACATGGGCGTCTACACGGACGATCCCGAGATCACGTACCTGTTCCTGCCGCTCGCGCACAGCTTCGCGCTCATCGTGCAGCTGCTGTCGTTCGAAACCGGGAACGAGCTCGTGTACTTCGGCGGCGACACGAAGGCGATCGTCGGCGAGCTGGCCGAGACCAAGCCGACGTACCTCCCGTCCGTGCCGCGCATCTTCGAGAAGATCTACACGCTCGTCAGCGCGAACGCCGAGCCCGAGCTGCTCCAGCGGGCCGTGGCGGCGGGCCTCGCCGTGAAGAACCTCCAGGCCGCCGGCCAGCCGATCCCCGACGAGCTCCAGGAGGGCTACGACCGCGCCGAGGAGCGCCTATTCAAGAACGTCCGCGCGGCGTTCGGCGGGAACCTGCGCCACGCGGTGACCGGCGCCGCCCCGATCCAGCAGGAGATCCTCGAGTTCTTCTACGCGTGCGGGATCCCGGTCATGGAGGGCTACGGCATGACCGAGACGGCGACCGTCGCCA
>JAEMSV010000124.1 GCA_016462625.1 Solirubrobacteraceae bacterium
ATGGAGCGCATGACGGGGTCCTTGGGGAGGGGGATGACCTTGCCCGAACCATGCTCCGGGTTGCGGTGCATCTATTCCGTCGAGCCCGTGGTGCTGCGAGCGTCGTCTTCGCGACAGTTGTGAATCATTGGTGAACGGATATTGTGCGGCGTATGGAACCGGCCTCGATGGACGCCCGCCGGATGCGCGTCACGGTGCGTCCTCGCACGGTGCTGCGGGTCTGCGTCGTCGTTTCGGCGGTCCTCCTGCTCGTCGACCTGGCGATCGCGTTCGCCGTCGCCGACGGGCTGAGCAGGGCCGCGCTGATCCCGCGCCTCTTCGACACGGACTACGAGGCGAACCTGCCGGCCTGGTGGTCGAGCATGCTCTTCGCCGGCGGAGCGCTGGCCGCGTTCGCAGCGGCACAGCAGCGGCGCGAGGACGGCTCGGGCTGGGCGAGCCGATGGACGGCCCTCGGGGTGCTCCTGGTCGTCCTGTCGATCGACGAGGCGGCCGTCCTGCACGAGCAGACGGTCGGACCGCTCGGCGACGTCGCCGAGGCGGCGGGCCTCAGCGGAGACGCGGCGCGGCTCGGGGCGGTCGCGATCGCCGGGCTGGGGCTCGCCGTGCTGGCCATCCCCTTCACCCGCTGGCTGCATGCGCTCCCGCGCTTCGGGCAGGTCGGGATGCTGACGGGCGTGTTCCTGCTCGTGGGCAGCGCGTTCGGGCTCGAGGTCGTGGCGCGGCTGCTCGAGCAGTGGCGCGGCTTCTACGGGCTCGCCGACGACCTGCTCTCGAGCGCGGAGGAGTTCGGGGAGATGCTCGGCGCGACCGCGCTGCTCGTCACGGCTCTGGCACTGACGGGCCTGCCGGCGAGCGGGTTCGCGGACCCCGAGCCCGCGCCGGAGCCGGCCGCCGCGTTGGTCAGCTGACGCGCCGGGCGGTCAGGGTGCTGCGGCGGGCGGCCGCGGTCGCCCGGGTCTGCTCGTGCTCGACCTGCCGGGCGAGCTCGGCCAGCGTCTCGCGCAGGTAGCGGCGCACGGTCGGGGCGGCGACCTGCTCGGCGAGCCAGCCCCCGAGCCCGGTGCCGGCGATCCCGTAGGACAGCCGCAGCTCGACGTGCGTGTTGCGGCCCTCGGCCCGGCTGCGCAGCCGGAAGCGGCCGCGCATGTCGACCCCGCTGATCGAGGTCCAGGCGAGCTCCGCGCGCGGCTGCCACTCCACGATCTCGATGAGCGTTCCGACATCGGCCGAGCCGAGCCGCATCAGCACGCGGTAGCGCGCGCCCACCCCGGTGAGCCTGCGCCCGGTGGGCTGGTACCGCGTGAGCCCGGACCAGAAGCGCAGCTGCCCCTGCGGGTCGCTGACCATCCGCCAGACGTTGGCCGGCGGCGCGTCGATCGTGACGTCGGCGCGCAGCCTCATCCGAGGACCGGGAGGCGCCGTGCGTCGTGCAGGGCGCTGAGCGTGTGCTGCATCTCCCCGGCGATGTCGTCGCGGATGGCGGCCGGGTCCGGATCGGGTCCGTAGCGCGCACGCAGGTCGATCGGGTGCAGCACCTCGGTGGTCAGCTTCGCCGGGAGCGGGACGGGGCTGGCCAGGTGCCCGACGTTCAGCCCCCACGGCGCGCCGAGGGACACCGGCAGCGAGAGTCCGCGGGCCCGGCCCAGGAAGAGCGCCGTCTCCTGCGCGCCCGCCGTCACGACCGGCACCACGGGGATGTTCTGGTCCAGGGCCTCCTCGACCCACTCGGTCGACGGTCCGAGGGCGACGCGGCCGCCGCGCCAGCTGGGCCGGTCGGCCTCCTCGTCTCCGCCGGGGTATGTGATGACCGTGGCGCCGGACCGCAGCGCGTGCCCGATGCCGCCCGGGGCTGGCGGGACGATCCCGAACCGCCGCAGCCAGCCTGATGACGGCCACGAGATCGTCGCGGCGCGGGTGAACGCGAAGATCGATCGTTCGACGCCGAAGTACGAGCTGAACGCCGAGACGAGCACGAGGGTGTCCGGCGTCATCCGCCCGCCCGAGTGGTTGCCGACCAGCAGGAGCGGTCCTTCGTCCGGAACGTTGCCCAGCCCGCGCACGTCCCCGCGGAAGTAGAGGTTCGAGATCAGCCAGAGCGTCGGGAGGCGCTCGCGGATGAAGTCCGGGTCCCGGTCGTCCAGATCGAGGGGGCTCGCGGCGCCGATCACGCCGCGGCGACCCGCCGGAGGCGGCGACGGCGCATGGGCTGGGCGCCGTCCACGTGACCGATGAAGCCGGCGAGCAGCTCGGTCGTGAGCTCGGGGTGCTCGACCTGCGGGACGTGGCCGCAGCCCTCCAGGACGACCTGCTGGGCCTGCGGGCACCACTCCGTGACGTGGCGGGAGAACGCGGCCGGCACGAGCCGGTCGTGCGAGCCCCAGGCGAAGAGCGCGGGGACGTCGAGCCGCGACAGGCGCGGGTAGAAGCCGTCCCGGCCGAACGGCGCGTCGAGATAGATGCGGCGCGCCGACGAATACAGCGCGGCACGGGCGGCGGGGCTGCGCTGCCGGGTGCGGAACTCCTCGACGATCGCGTCGGCGAGCGCCGGATCGATGGCGTCGGGCTCAGCGAAGAACGAGAGCAGCTGGCGTTCGACGATCCCGCGGCGGACGCTGTGCGGCAGAACGCCGAGCTCCGGGCGTGCGAGGCGGACGAGCGGGTGGAACCCCCGCCGGACGAACGCGACGGCGGGCGCAAGCAGGCCGAGCGAGGCGATGCGCTCGGGCGTCTGGAGGGCGGCTTCGATCGCGACCCGCCCGCCCATGGAATTCCCCACGAGGTGCGCGCGGTCGATCTTCAGCTGGTCGAGGACGCCGAGCACGTGATCGGCGAACCACGGCGCGTCATACGGCGCGCGGACCGGGGTGCTGGAGGCGCCGAAGCCTGGGAGATCTACGAGATGGACGCGATGGGTCGCCGAGAGCCGGTGGCCCAGCTCCAGGAAGGAGGTGCGCGACGCGCCCAGGCCGTGGATGCACACGACGTCGGGCCCCTCGCCGCTGGAGAGGACGGCCATGCGCTGGCTGCCGACACGGAGCTGCTGCGCGTGCATCGGCGGGAGCGGGCCGGTGTCGGGGCGGAGCGCGGCCTCCACCGTGACCGCGGTGTCGATGCTGCCGCGGACCGTCAGGCGGCCGTCGACGATCAGCTCGATGCCTGCGAGCTCACCGCGCAGCAGACCGGTGAGGGATGCGGCGTCGCTGGCCAGCACGACGTCGGGATCTGCGCGGGACGGCCCGCGGCGGACCTTGGCGGTGCCGTCTCGGAGGCGCAGCTCCCAGGTATGGCCGAGATCGACGACGGCGAGGTGCACGCGGGCAGTGATCGCCTCAGCGAAGCCTCTGGCCGCCACGCGGCTCGGGATGGCCCGGATCTCGCGCGCCAGCGCGTCTTCGCGCCGGGACCTGACACTTGCGACGGACATGCAGTCTGCCGGACGCTACCCCCGGCTCAAGACGAACGCAAAGCCCCGCGGGATCGCGATTGCGGAAATTGCGGGAGCGTCATGACACTCTGTCAACCCGTAAGTTGGGGGCCGATGCGCACGATTTCCCTGCACGACACCCGCACCGGCAAGGTGACCGAGGTCCGGCCGCGCGAGCCGGGCAAGATCGGCATCTACGCCTGCGGGCCGACCGTCTACGCCCGGATCCACATCGGCAACGCCCGCCCGTTCGTGGTGTTCAGCCTCCTTCGGCGCTTCCTGCGCGCGGAGGGCTACGAGGCGACGCTGGTCATCAACGTCACCGACGTCAACGACAAGATCTACGACGCCGCGAAGGCCCAGAACGTGGCGTCCGCGGAGTTGGCGCGCGAGATGACCGCGCATTACGTCGCGGACACGAACCTGCTCGGCCTGGGCCGGCCCGACCACGAGCCGAAGGCGGCGGAGACCGTCGAGGCGATGGTCGAGCTGATCGCGGCGCTGATCGAGCGCGGCCACGCCTACCCGGCCGATGGGGACGTGTACTTCCGTGTGCGCAGCGACCCGTCGTACGGGCAGCTCTCGCACCGCGACGTCGACGAGATGGACCAGGGCGAGGGCGTCGACGGCATCAGCCGCAAGGAGGACCCGCTCGACTTCGCCCTCTGGAAGGCCACCAAGCCCGGGGAGGACACGTCCTGGCCCTCCCCCTGGGGCGACGGCCGGCCCGGCTGGCATATCGAGTGCTCGGCCATGGCGGAGGAGCAGCTGGGGCTCGGGTTCGAGATCCACGGCGGCGGTACCGACCTCGTGTTCCCGCACCACGAGAACGAGGCGGCGCAGACCCGCTGCGGTCGCGGCGAGGAGCTCACCCAGATCTGGATGCACAGCGGGCTGCTGCTGATGGGCACGGAGAAGATGGCCAAGTCGGTGGGCAACGTCGCCCTGCTGCACGAGGTCGCCGAGACATGGGGTCGCGACGCGCTGATCTGGTTCTTCTGCACCGGCCACTACCGCCGTCCGCTCTCCTTCGACGACGAGACGCTGGGGGCCGCGCGCGCGCGGGTCGCGCGCATCCGCGATCAGGCTCGGCGCCTGACCGACGGCGCGTCCCCGGCCGAGCTCGCGCCCTTCCGCGAGCGGTTCTTCGACGCGCTGGCCGACGACTTCAACACGCCGCAGGCGCTCGCCGAGCTCGGCGGCTGGCTGACCGAGGCCAACCGCCTCCTCGCCGCCGACGCGGCGGTCGGGCGCGAGGACCTGCGGGCGATGCTCGAGGTCCTCGATCTCGCGAACCTGCTCGATGCCCCCGCCGGGGACGGCCCGGGGGAGGAGGAGCTGGCGCTGCTGGAGGCCCGTCAGGCCGCGCGCGCGGCGAAGGACTTCGTCCAGGCCGACCGCCTGCGCGACGAGCTGCACGCGCGGGGCTGGGAGGTCCGCGATGGGGCGGGCGGCGCCGAGCTCGTCGCGGTCCAGGCGTGATCCTCTACGGCCGCAACGCGGTGCGCGAGGCGTTGCGCGCCGGCCGCCGCCCGGTCCACGAGGTGTGGGCGACCAAGCGGGTGGCCGGCGAGGACTGGCTGAAGGGCGTGAAGGTGCACATGGCCGACGGCGGCCAGATCGAGCAGCGCGCCGAGGCCTCGGATCACCAGGGCGTCGCGGCGCGGGTCGGGCCGTATCCGTACGCCGACCCGAACGAGCTCCTGCGCAAGGAGAACGCCTTCCTGGTCGCGCTCGACGAGCTGCAGGACGTGCAGAACCTCGGGGCGATCGCGCGCACCGCGGAGACCGCGGGCGCGGACGGTGTGGTGATCTGCGAGCGGCGGGCCGCCGAGGTGACTCCAGCGGTCTGCAAGGCGTCTGCGGGCGCCGTCGAGCACCTGCCCGTGGCGCGGGTCGGCAACCTCGCCGACTTCCTGGTCAAGGCCAAGGAGCGCAACGTCTGGTGCTACGGCGCCGCGGGGGAGGCCAGGACGAGCTACCTCGACGTCGACTGGAGGGGCAGCGTCTGCATCGTGCTCGGCGCGGAGGGCAAGGGGCTCCGACGCCGGGTCGCCGACACCTGCGACGACCTCGTCTCGCTCCCGATGCAGGGGCGGATCGAATCCCTGAACGTCAGTGCCACCGGGGCGATTCTGCTCTACACCGCGCTGCAAGCGCGGTTGCGTCCTTGACAGGGACTCATAATCACGGCTAGGTTGCCGATACTTCAGGCTGAAGTACAGCTTGAAGGTCAACCTTCAACCTTCAGTACACCTACACAACGGAATACCCCCCGTTGGCGCCCTGGGAGGGGACCGCCTCGGAGCACACCCCGGTCCAATCATGGACGGAGAAAGGGCTGCTCGTGGCACGACTTTCCTCACGCAGGGCGCAGGACCAGCTGGCGGTCGATGACCTCTACCTCATCGCGCTGGCCAAGCAGGGCGACGCGAACGCATACGACCGCATCGTCCGCCGGTACTACGGATTCGTCCGCCTCAAGGCGTCGTCGTACTTCCTCGCCGGCGGGGACAGCGACGACCTCATCCAGGAGGGCCTGGTCGGCCTCTACAAGGCCGTGCGCGACTACCGCACGGACCGCGAGTCGTCGTTCCGCAACTTCGCGGAGCTCTGCATCACGCGCCAGATCATCACGGCCGTGAAGACCGCGACCCGCAACAAGCACGCACCGCTGAACCAGTACGTGTCGTTCTCGCAGACGCCGGCCAGCGCGCCGGAGGGCGAGCCGACGCTCGACGAGGTCATCCCAGGCCCGAAGGTCAACGACCCCGCGATCCAGGCGGTCTCCAGTGAGGAGCTGCAGGCGCTCGTCGGTTGCCTCTCGACGGCGCTCTCCGACCTCGAGTCGCGCGTCCTGGCCCTCTACCTCGACGGCCGCTCCTACGAGGAGATCGGCGGCATGATCGACTGTGACGCCAAGACGGTCGACAACGCCCTGCAGCGCGTCAAGCGCAAGGTCGGCGCCCACCTCGACTCGCGGGCGATCCTGAACTAGGCCGACCTACCGTCGAATACCCTCGGTTCCATGGAGACCTGGTTCATCGTCGTCCTCGCCGTCGTGATCGTCCTGATCCTGCTGGCGATCGGGGGTGCGGTCGCGACGTCACGCCGCGCACGCGCCCGGGATGCCGAGCTGCTCACCGAGATCGCGGCCGTCAACGATGCGCTTGCGGCCGCGCACGCCACCGACAAGGGCTGGGAGCCGGGGCGGCTGCACGAGGCCGCCAAGGCCGCGTTCGCCGAGCGTCATCCTGGGGTCGAGCCTGAGCGCGTCAACCTCGTGCAGGTCGACGACCGGCCCGGCATCGAGCACGACCGGGCCGTCTTCCGCATCGAGGCCGGCGGCACGACCCATGACCTCGTCCTCGGCCGCGACGGCGACCGCTGGATCACGGTCCCGGCGTAGGCGTCGCCTGGGCGACGAGCGCGCCGAAGATCCGCAGCAGCCCCTCGTCGAGCGCCATCGCGCCCTCCGGCGCCGCGAGCTGGCGCAGGCCGAGCCCGTCGGAGAACGCGACGAACAGCGGCGCGACGCTCTCGGCGTCGGGTAGCCCCGCGGCGGTCAGGCTCGTGGTCACGACCTCCTCGTAGGCGGCGAAGCAGCGCGCCGCCGCCTCCCGCAGCGCCGGGTTCCGTCCCGCTTCGAGATAGAGCTCGAACTGCGCGATGGTCGCGACGTCCCCCTGGCCGAGCGCCTCGCGGAACGCCTGCGCGGCGCGGATCGGGTCCACGTCCTCCGCCGCGGCGAGCGTGTCCGAGATCGCTCGCATCCGCTCGACCTCCTCGTCGACGTGGAGCAGCAGCGCCTGCTGGAGCAGGTCATCCTGTCCGTCGAAGTAGTAGCTCAGCGATCCGAGCGGGACCCCGGCCTCCTTGGCCACCGAGCGGCTCGTCGCGGCCGCGATGCCGCCCGAGCGGACGAGTGCCAGCGTCGCGACGAGGATCTCGCGACGCTTGGCCTCTCCCCGGGCCTGGCGTGATGGGCGCTCAGAAGTCATCGAGCGGCGAAGCCTACGGGCCGAGGACCCGGTCGAGGTGGGCGTTGGCCATCACGCGGTCGGGGTCGCAGCGGTCCCGGACGGCCGCGAAGCGGTCCCATTCCGGGTAGCGCGCGCGGAGTGTCTCGGCGGTCTGGAAGTGGCGCTTGCCCCAGTGCGGCCGCCCGCCGTGCTCGTCGCAGATGGCCTCCACCGCGCGGAAGTACGGCTCCCAGGGCATGCCGCGGAACACGTGGATCGCCAGGTAGGCGCTGTCGCGGCCGTGGGCGGGGGAGAGCAGCGCGTCGTCGGCCGCCCCGACCCGGACCTCCATCGGGAAGCTCACCGGGAAGCCGGTCTCCTCGATCCAGGCGCGTGCGCGGGAGAAGACGTCGGGAAGTGCATCGCGGGGCAGCGCGTACTCCATCTCCACGAAGCGGACGAGCCGGGGGCTGGCGAAGATCCGGTCGCTGCGGTCGGTCCGCTCGGTGTTCCCGGCCGCCCGCGTCAGCGCCCGGTTGATGTGCGGGATGAGCGCGGGCCGCGCCCGGCCGACCGCGCACGCGGCGCCGAACACATGGTTCGTCAGCAGGACGTCGGTCGTCCACGCCTTCCACGCGGGCGGCGGCGCGGGGGCGGTCTCGACCCGGCGGTTCGTCCGGGTCAGCGCCCGGTCGGTGTGCGGGAAGCAGAAGAACTCGAAGTGCTCGGCCTCCGTGGCACGGGCCTCGAGCGCGGCGATCGTCGCCGCCAGGGGCGCGGGCGCGTCGATGCCGTGCAGCGTGAACGCGTCGACGCACCGCAGCTCGACCTCGGAGATGACGCCGAGGGCGCCGAGCGAGACCCGGGCGGCGCGCCAGAGGTCGGGATCGTCGTCGCGGGAGCAGCGCAGCACCTCACCGGTGCCGGTCACGAGGGTGATGGCCTCGACGAGCGACGGGAGGTTCCCGTAGCCCGACCCGGTGCCGTGTGTGCCGGTCGCGATCGCGCCTGCGATGGTCTGCTGGTCGATGTCGCCCAGGTTCTCCAGGGCGAGCCCCGCGCCGGCGAGCGCCTCGTTGAGCGCGTGCAGCGGGATCCCGCCCTGTACGCGGACACGCCGGCGCTCGCGGTCGATCTCGAGGACGCGATCCATCCGTCGCAGCGAGATGAGGACTCCGTCGGTCGGGACCAGTGCGGTGAAGGAATGGCCGGACCCGACGGGGCGCACGGTGCGGCCCTCGTTTCGGGCGGAGCCGAGCGCCGCGATGATCTCGTCGATGTCCGCCGGCTCGGTCACCCGCGCCGGGCTGCACCGCTGCTCCCCAGACCAGTTCCTCCACACCCCAGGGAGTATGCCGTCAAACATGGACGCTTGTCCAAGACCTCTAGACGGGGCCGACACGAAGCGCGGCGTCGGGTTTGTCGGCTCGCTGGCGGTCATCCGCGGCCTCGAGGAGGCGACCCGCGTCCGGGCCGTCCTGGGGGAAGGTCGCCACGCCGATCGCGCAGCCCAGCGGGCCGCCGTTCACCTCGACCGAAGCCAGCGCCGCGCGGACCTTGGCCGCGAGCGCCGCCGCGTGTCCGGCGCCCGTCTCCGGCGCGAGCACGCAGAACTCGTCGCCACCGTGGCGGACGACGGTGTCCCGATGCCGGACCGATCCCGTGAGCACGTCGGCCACCGCGCGGAGGAGCGCATCGCCGGCGGCGTGGCCCAGTTCGTCGTTGATCTGCTTGAACCCGTTGAGGTCGAGGACGAGGACGGTCAGCGGCTCACCGGTGCGGGCGTGCAGCGGCAGCTCGTGCGCAAGGCGCTCGCTGAGCAGTCGCCGGTTGCCGACGTCGGTGAGCGGGTCGCGGCGCATGAGCCTGCCGAGCTCGTCGGCCTGCTCGTCGGCGCTGCGCCAGGACATCTCGGTCAGCGCCGCCGTCCAGCACATCAGGATGATCCCGCCCACGGTCGCGAGGGCGACGGTCGTCGTCCCGATGACGGCCGCAGCGACCACGAGGGCCGTGATGGTCGCGACCAGGTGCAGCGCGATGTCCTGCCGCGACTCGACGACGAACGCGGACGCCGCGCCGGCCAGGGCGAACGCCGGCATGATCGCGGTGGCGTCGGTCCCGAGCGCCGCGACGGCGACGATGAGCTCGATCGTCACGATCGCCGGGAGGGCGTGGAGCCACCGGACGTCGATCCGGTCGGTCGGGACGAGCTGGATCAGCGCGCCGGTGGTGATGGGGATCAGCCCGGTTGCGATCAGTGCGGCGGTCCGGTCGGGGAAGAACATCGCCGGCGCGACCAGCGCGAGCAGCCCGAGGCCGAAGAACAGCAGCCCGACGGCGATGCGCACGTTCGGCAGCCGGCAGAGCCGCTCGGCGAGGCGGGGCGCGTCCTGGTCGTCAGGGTTCGTCGCGGCGAACACCTCGTCGATCCCCGCGGTGATGCGATGCAGTCCGAACCGG
>JAEMSV010000125.1:0-249 GCA_016462625.1 Solirubrobacteraceae bacterium
TGCCGTCGGGGTCGCACTCGTCGTCGGCACTGGGACGTACTACGTCGCGATGGTCGCGATCAGCGGGGGAGGCTCGCTCGGGTACGCCGTCGTGGTGGGCGTCGCCTGGGGCGCGGCCGCACTCTTCATCGGCGCCGCGTTCGGACTGGCTGGCGGCCTGTGGCGCGGGCGGGACGACCTCCTGGGAACGGCGGCCGCCGCACTGCTCGCCGGGGCACTCGTGGGGGAGGCGGTCGTGCTGACCGCGGT
>JAEMSV010000125.1:259-9840 GCA_016462625.1 Solirubrobacteraceae bacterium
GTATGGGACAGCCGCGTCGCGTCGCTGATCCTCGGCGCTGAGCTCGCCGCCGGGCTCCTGCTGCCCTTCGTCCTCGTCCGCCGGGTCCCGATGCAGGTCGTCGCGACCGGTTTGGCCATCGTCTTCGCGGTCGTGTGCGGTCTCGCGGAGTCGGAAGTCCGCGACACGCTCCGCGTCGTCGGTTGGCGCGGCGCCTAGGAGGCGACTAGTCCAGCTGCTGGTCGATGATCGCGCGGGCGCGCTTGATCTCGATGTCTGCGGGGTCTTGGCCCTGCTGGAGGCGCTCGGAGAAGCGCCGGACGGGTTCGATCGATCCGTAGCGCGATGCGGCGAGGGCGTTCGACGCCTCGTCGGCGAGGACGACCAGGCCGGCGATCAGCGCGGCCTGATCCTGGACCAGGTCGTCCGGGGGCGTGACCGCGCGCAGGCGATCGGCATGGCGGCGCGCCGCGTCACGAACCTTGATGGCGAAGTCGCGCTGCAGCGTGAGCGACCCCGTGGACTGCGCGACCTCGGTCGCGGTCTCCATCTCGGAGTCGAAGGCTTCGTTGCTGGTCGTCCACGTCGCCGCATAGGCGGCGCGCTCGTCGTCCCCGTCGAGCGCGACGACCGCAGCGATCGCGAGCAGCGCGACGATGGCCAGTGCGGCCGCGAGGAACAGCGGGCGGCGTCGGCGCGGCTTCTCGTCGGTGGCGACGCCACGGCGACCGTGATCCGACGGCGGGGCCGGCGCCGGAAGCCCCTGGTCGCCGTGGTCACTGGGCCGCGGGGGGAGCCCGACCGGCGGCGGGATGACCTGACCGGTCGCCTCCAGCGCCGCGCGCGCGGCGATCGCGAGGTCCCCGGCGGACGCGAACCGCTCGACCGGCGACTTGGCCATCGCGCGATCGATCACCGCCTGGAGCTCGGGGCTGAAGTCGTCGCGGACGCGATCGAGCCGCGGCGGCGGCTCGTGCAGATGCGCGAACAGCATCCGGGAGACGCTGTCGGCGTCGTACGGCAGCTCACCCGTCAGGCAGGCGTAGAGCAGCGCGCCGAGGGCGTAGACGTCGGTCCGCGGGCTGAGTGCGCCGAAGCGCTCGGGCTCGATCTGCTCGGGCGCCGCCCATTCGACGGTGCCCATGAACTCGCCGACGCGGGTGATCTCGGGCCCCTGCGCGTGGAGCGGCTTGATGAGGCCGAAGTCGGAGAGCACTGCGCGGTCGCCCTCGAGCAGGACGTTGCCCGGCTTCACATCGCGGTGAACGAGGCCGGCGTCGTGCGCAGTGTCCAGCGCGGAGGCGAGCTGTTCGATGATCGACAGGGCCCGGGCAGGCGCCAGCGCGCCCTGATCGAGGAGCGCGTGCAGGTCGCCGCCCCGGACGAGCTGCATGGCGACGTAGAGCCGCCCGTCGAGCTCGCCGGCGTCATAGATCGCCACGATGTTCGGATGCTGCAGCCTGGCGGCCAGCCGGGATTCCCGGAGGAACCGCTCCCGGGCCTCCTCGTCGCCGCGCCACCAGTCGCCGAGCACCTTGATCGCGGCGGGGCGATCCAGATGCACGTGGCGCCCCTGGTAGACGACGCCCATCCCGCCACGACCAATCACGCCTTCGACCAGATAGGGGCCGAAGCGCTGATCCTGCAGGATGACGTCGTGCTCGGTGCTCACTGTGCCTGTCGCGCGCATTCCAGTGGTCAGATGACCGCTGTGTCCGCGATCCTACTCCGGTTATGGACGGCGACACGCGCAGAACACGCCTTGCCAACGAACGGACGTACCTGGCCTGGTGGCGGACGTCACTTGGCTGCATCGGCGTCGGTCTGGGCATCGGGCGCGGCCTCGCCGCGATCGAGGCGGACACCACCCGCTGGCCGTACACCGCGATCGGGATCGTCTTCGTCCTGCTCGGGGCGGGTGCGGCGGTCTACGGCGGGTGGCGCTTCCACGCCGTGGAACGCGACGTCGAGCCGGGAGAGCCGACCCGGCCGGTGGAGGTCCCGCTTGCCGTCGGGACGTTCGTGCTCGTCGTGCTGGGGCTCGCCAGCGCCGGGCTGCTCCTGTTCTCCTGACCTGGCCCTGCCAGGATGGCCGGCATGCCGTTCACCCACCACGAGCGCGTGCGCTTCGGCGATCTCGACGCGATGCGCCACCTGAACAACGTCGTGTTCCTGCGGTACTTCGAGACCGCGCGGATCGCCTATCTGCGCACGTTGGCCCCTGAGCACAGCCCGGCGAACCCGGAGCGCGACACGTTCGGGATGATCTTCGCGGAGTGCCACATCCACTACCGCTCGCCGGTCTTCTTCGACGAGGAGGTGGCGATCGCGTGCGCCGTGGGAGAGGTCCGGCGGTCCGCCTTCCGCGTGGACTTCACGATGCGCGTGGACGAGCGGCTCGCGGCAGAGGGCTACGGCTGGCTCGTCGGCTTCGACTACGACGCGCAGACGTCGGCGCACCTGCCGGACTCCCTGCGCGACCGCCTGGAGCAGGAGGTCGCGCAGGTGGGGCCTTCGGACTAGCCGCTAGGAGGTGATGCCGAGCTCGGCCCGGTCGTCCTCGACGCGGAAGCGCTGGACGAGCTTCTCGAGCTCCGCGGCGGTCGTCGCCAGCTCTTCGGCCGACTGGGCGACCTGCTGGGTCGCGGCGGACGTCTGCTCGGTCGACGCGGAGACCTGCTGCGCCGACGCCGAGGACTCCTCGGCGACCGAGCTCATCTCCGCCATGTCCTGGGCGATCTGGCCGCGCATGAGCTCGGCGGACTGGCCGACGTCGGCCGCGATCGCCTCGACCCGCGTGGTCATGCCCTCGACGGCCTCGTCGATCCGCTCGAACGCGGCACGGGCCTGCTCGACGGTGGTGGCGCCGTCGCCGGAGCGGCTTGCGCCGTCCTCGACGAGCGTCACGGCACCCTGCGTGCCCTTGGAGATGTCGTCCAGCAGCGCCGCGATCTCGGTCGCGGAGCTCTGGGATTCCTCGGCCAGCTTGCGGACCTCGTCGGCGACGACCGCGAACCCGCGGCCCTGTTCGCCGGCCCGGGCGGCCTCGATGGCCGCATTGAGCGCGAGAAGGTTCGTCTGCTCGGCGATGGCGGTGATGGTGTCGACGATCGTGCCGATCCGCTCCGACTTGGTCGCGAGCTCGCGCATCGCGGTGGTCGCGGCCTCGGTCGCCGTGCGGACCGACTCCATGGCCTCGGTGGCGGCACCGGCGGCGCCCACGCCATCGCGGGCGACGGAGCGCGCGGCCTCCGCGGCCTCCGCCGTGTCCCGCGCCGACTGCGCGCTGCGCTCGGCGTTCGCGGCGATCTGCTCGACGCTGTCACGGGTGGTGGCCACGGCCGAGACCTGACGCTCGGCGCCCTGGGCGACTTCGCCCATGGCGTTGGCGACCTCGTTGATCGCCGTCCCGGTCTCACGCGACGTGCTGGCCATATGGCCCGATGCGCGGGTGACCTCAGCGGCCGAACGGGTGACGCCGGCGAGGATCTCGCCGAGGTTCTGGCGGGTGCGCTCGTACGCCGTGATGGACCCGCGGGACTGCTCGACCACGGAGTCGACGACGCGAGCGGCGGCGCCGACCTCGTCGCGGGCGGTGTCCCCGACGGTCTCCGACCGGGCGTTGACCCGGACGGTGAGGTCGCCGTCGGCCATCGCCTGCAGGCCGGAGCCGAGCTCGGCGAGATCGTGGTCCTGGACCTCCTGCAGCTGACGCACGAAGCGGTTCATGGGCTTGGTGATGGAGCGCGTGATGAAGAACGCGAGGGCGATCGTCAGCAGCAGCGCGCCGATGCCAACGGCCAGCAGAATGCGCTGTCCGTTCTGCGCCTGGTCAGCTGAAGCCTCCAGCGCCGCCGACGTGTCCTCGCGCACCTGGCCGACGAGCCTGGTCTCGGCGGCGACCAGACGGTCGAGCGTCGGAACGACCTGCTCGAGGTACACGTTGCGCGACCCGTCGCGCTCTTCGACCTCGTTGATCGTCTCCTGGCGCGACAGCGATGCCGCCTTGTCCATGCGCGTCTCGAGAAGCTGTCGCTGACGCACGACGGTTGCGAAGTCCCGACGGGCCGCGGGCGTCGTGAGCAGCGGCCGGAGCTTCTTGATCGCGGCGTCCAAGCCGGCGTGCTGGCGCTCGACCTTCGCGAACACCGCGTCCTGCGTCTTCAGATCGCCGTCGAAGACGTAGAGATGCCGCACCAGCTCATGGGCACTCGAAGCGGTGTTCGTTCCGAGGTCCTCGAGGATCGCCAGTGCGGCGACGTTGCGGCCTGCGTCCGTGTCATCCGATGACGCGTTGAGGTTCCCGAGCGTGGTAACACCGACCACAACCGTGGTGGCGAGCGCTGCGAGGAGCAGGAGGAACGCGACACTCAGGCGCGCGCCGACGCGAAGACGACGAAGGGCAGACATAGGGCAGAGACGACTCCTGGAGACGACGGGGATAGCCCGGTAGATCGCCCGTCATTACGGGTTCTTGAGACGCTGCAGCGCTGTTCAGGAGCCGCTGCGCTCGGCGGCACGCAGGCCGCGCAGCGCCCAGACCGTGAATGCCGTCACCAACGCGGCCGCCACCCCGAAGACGAGCAGCGCATCGGCAGGCTCACCGGCCAGCAGGTCCCGCGAGCCATCGAGGAGCACCGTCATCGGGTTCACCGACGCGACCGTGTGCACCCAGCCCTGGACGAGCTCCAGCGGCACGAACACGGGCGCGAGGAACAGCAGGAGGAACACCGGCATCTGCATCGCCGGACCGGCCTGCACGGTCTTCAGCCGCATCGCGACGCCCGCGGAGAACAGGACCGCGGCGACACAGACGAGGCCGGCGAGGAGGGCGAGCATGATCGCGTCGGCGAAGGACCCCAGCGGCCGCATCCCGGCGATGTAGGCGACGGTGGTCAGGAGCGTCACGACGACCGCCGCGCGTCCGAGCGCACCGAGGCCGTAGCCCAGGACGATCGCCTCGCGACGCGGCGCGGCGAGCATGTACCTGCGCGCGAACCCGCGTTCGAAGTCGGCCGCGATCCCGAAGCCGCTGAACACGCCGCCGAACGCCGAGGCCTGCATCAGCACGAAGCCGAACTGGAAGGTGTCGTAGCCCGCGGGATAGTCGAATCCCGGCGCGCTGCTGACCGCCGACAGGCCGCCCGCGAACGCGATGTAGAAGATCATCGGGAAGATCAGGGCCGGCAGCGCGAACGCGGGATTCGTGAACGTGAGGTGCAGGCTGCGCCACGAGATCGCGCGCGCCGTCGCGAAGAACTCGCTCATGTGCGCACCAGCGTCGTTCGCAGGGCCCGGATCGCCGCGAAGCTGCCGAGCGCGAGCCCGGCCAGGAGGATCCCGACCGCGGGGAGCAGCGCGTCGAGGTCCCAGCCGGTGATGATCAGCGACCGGACCGCCTCGACGATGTAGCTCACCGGGTTGATCGTCGCGATCGTCTCGAACCACTGCTGCTCGATGAGGTTGCGCGGCATGTTCGCGCTCGAGAGGAAGAGCAGGACGAAGAACAGCGGGAAGAAGCCCTGGACGGCCTGGGCCGAGCCCGTCTTCAGCCCGACGAACGCGCCGATCGACGAGAAGGTCAGGCCGATCCCGACGGCGAGCAGCACGAGCGCGATCGCGCCGCCGACACCCGAGGCGATCTCCACGCCCGCGATCAGGCCGACCGTCAGGTACACGACCGCCGCGAGCCCGGACAGCGCGACGACCCCGGCCACCTGGCCGAGGAGCAGGCTGACCCCGTTGACCGGGGTGAGCGCCAGCCGCCGCAGGAAGCCGCTCTCGACGTCGGTCGCGAGGTCGGTGCCCGCGTTGAGCATCGCGAACAGCCCGCCCTGGACGAACGGCACCGCGAGGGCGAAGGCGAGGTACGAGTCCGACGGGAACCCGGGCAGCTTCGTCGCCGCCTCGAGGCCGCCGGAGTTGATGGCCACGAGCAGCATGGGGAAGATGACGACCGGGATGACGTTGGCGGGCTGGCGCAGCGTCCGCAGGAGCGCACGGCGCGCGAGATCGGACGTCACGCGACGGCCTCTTCGACGACATCGTCCTCGGCCTCGCTCATGCGCTCGCCCGTCTTCGCGAGGAAGACGTCGTCCAGCGTGGGGGCGTGGAGGTCGAACTCGCTGAGATGGATCCCCTCGGCGTCCATCCGCCGGACGACCTGGATGAGGCCATCCGCGCCGGCCTCGAGCCGCACCGCGATGGCGCCGGGGCGCGCAGCCGTCTCCGGGCCGAACTCAGAGAGGACGGCGGCGAGCCGGTCACGTTGGTCGGGTTCGGCGGGCACGACCTCGAGCGAGGGCCGGCCGATCTCGTCCTTCAGCGAGTCCGGCGTGCCCTCGGCCACGATCTTGCCGCGGTTGATGATCGCGATGCGGTCGGCGAGCAGGTCGGCCTCCTCGAGGTACTGCGTCGTGAGGAAGACCGTGACGCCCTGGTCGCGCGCCAGGCGGGCGACCTCTTCCCAGAGGTCCGTGCGGGACTGCGGGTCGAGGCCCGTCGTCGGCTCGTCGAGGAAAAGGATCTGCGGCTCGTGGACGAGCGCGAGCGCCAGGTCGAGGCGCCGCTTCATCCCACCGCTGTAGCCGCCGACGCGCCGGTCGGCCGCATGGGTGAGACCGACGCGTTCGAGCAGCTCCTCGCCCCGCGCCTGGCGCTCGGCCTTGCCCAGTCCCTGGAGCGACGCCTGCAGGCGCATGTGCTCGCGCCCGGTCAGCAGCGGGTCGAGCGCCGCCTCCTGGAGCGCCGCGCCGATCATCCGGCGCACGTCGGCGCCCTGGGTCGCGACGTCGAACCCGGCGACGGTGGCGGTCCCGCCGGTCGGGGGTAGGAGGGTGGTCAGCATCAGCACGGTCGTCGACTTGCCGGCGCCGTTCGGACCGAGGAACCCGAAGATCTCGCCCGGCTCGATGGCGAACGAGATGCCATCGACGGCCTGCACGGCCTTGAACGAGCGCTGGAGGTCGTGGACCTCGATGCCGGGGGAAGGGGACATAAGGCGGAACGTAGCACGGATGATCCGTGTTGCAAATCTTTTTTGCCGCGGATATTCCGCAACGGCTTACACTCTGGGAACCATGGCGACAGAGGAAAAGACGGCGGCGGCCGCATGGTCGCTGGTCTGGCAGATCTTCCAGAGCGACAAGCCACGTCGCTGGGGTCTGCTTGCCGAGCACGGCCTCACACCCGTGCAGGGAATGGCGCTCAGCTCGCTGGACGCCGATGACCCGCCGACGATGTCCCAGCTCAGCGGGCTCATCATGTGCGACTCCTCGACCCTGACGGGCGTCGTGGACCGGCTCGAGGCCGTCGGGATCGTCGAGCGGCGGCCCGCGCCGAACGACCGCCGGGCGCGTTGCGTCGCCCTCACCGAGCACGGTCGGGAGGTCCAGGCCCGCTTGCGCGCGGCCATGGCGCCGCCGCCGCCCGTGCTGGAGCATCTGACCTCCGAAGAGGCCGCCCAGTTGTACGACCTCCTGGCCACGGCACTCGAGCGTGAAGCCGCCGCGTCCTAACCCGTCCCGGTGAACTGCACGGTTCGTGGCACGAACAGAGTTACTCTCCGGGTAGGACGTGATGTCCAGCGAGAAGTGAGGAGCGCGAGATCACGGCACCGGTCTATAGCTCGAGTGGAGTACGGCCCAAGAGCGCAAGGCGCGCCGACGAGGACCTCCGGCTGGTCGCGGAGTACCGCGAGACGGGCGACACGCGCGTCCGCGACCGCCTGGTCTTCACCTACGCGCCCCTCGTCAAGTACCTCGTGGGCAAGAAGCTCCGTGCGCTTCCCGCCGACGTCGACGCCGACGATCTGACGTCCGCAGGGCTGGAGGCGCTCGTCCGCTGCATCGACCGGTTCGACCCGGAGGCGGGCGCGTCGCTCGAGGCCTACGTGTGGACCCGGGTGCAGGGCGCGATCCTCGACGAGCTCCGCCGCGGCGACTGGGCGCCGCGAGCCGTCCGCCGCAGCGAGCGCGAAGCCGCCACTGCCAGCGAGCGGTTCCGCCGCGAACATGGGCGCGATCCCGACTCCACCGAGCTCGCCGATGAGCTGGGAATCTCGCTCAACCGCCTGCACGGCCACCAGCACGATGTCGCGGCCGCGACCGTGGGCTCGCTGAACACCACCGTCGTCGACAGCGACAACACCGACATCGAGCGCCTCGACACGCTGCGTTCCGAGGATCCAACGCTCGATCCCGAACACGCCGCCATCGGCGCCGCCGCCCGCGAGCGACTGGCCCGCGCGATCGGCGAGCTGTCGAACCGCGACCGCGAGATCATGGTCATGCTCCACACGCACCACATGACCCTCTCGGAGATCGGGAAGGTCATGGGCGTCAGCGAAAGCCGCATCAGCCAGATCCACACGTCGGTGCGCGCAAAGCTCGCCGAGGAGCTCGCCGACGATCGCGTGCTGTTCGAGATGACCTGACACGCCGCCGCCCTCATCCCGCAACTCGCGTTCGCCGCGGCTCAGCCCCAGGGGCCCAGCCGACGGCGCGTGACCGGCTCGATCGCCTGACTGAACACCGTCTCGCCGTCCGCGGTCCGCAGCGACACCGTCATCACCTGCGACCCGCCGTCGACGTGCACGTGCCCGAAGTACTGGAAGCCCTCGAGCGGCGACGTGTTGGTCCGGGGCGGGTTCCCGGCGTACCGGACCTCCTGCCCGAAGGTGCGGTCGTACTGCACGGCCGACGGAGGGAACGCGCCGGCGCTGAGCGGGCCCGCGACGAACTCCCAGAACGCGTTGAAGCCGCCCACCGCCGCCCGGGACGGGTCATTGTGCAGGGCGTAGGCGTTGTGGACATCGGCAGTCAGGAACACGATGTTCTGGACTCCCGCCCGGCGGGCGGTCCGCAGCAGGTCGCCGATCTCCCCCTCGCGACCGAGCGGAACGCCGTCTTCGCCCTGCGCAACGGCCTCGAAGAACCCGGGGGGACCCTCGACCCCCAGGCCCACCGGGAGGTCGTTCGCGATGACCTTCCACGTCGCGCGGGAGCGCTGGAGCTCACGCTTGAGCCAGTCGCGCTGCGCCTGTCCGAGCAGGCCGCGTTCGGGGTCGAGGTAGTCATTCGCCCCGTTGGGGTCACGGTACGTCCGCATGTCGAGCACGAAGACGTCGACGAGCGGACCGTGGCTGATCTTCCGGTAGATCCGGCCCGCGCGATCCGGCGATAGGTCGCTGACCGGCAGGTATTCAAGGAACGCCTGGCGCCCTCGGGCCGCGAGAACGTCGGCGCGACGTTCGGTGTAACGCACGTCGCTGAGGATCTCGCCGGGCCACCAGTTGTTGTGGACCTCATGGTCGTCCCACTGGTTGACCTGCGCGACGCGCGCGTTGAAGCGACGCAGCGGCTCGTCGAGGAGGTTGTACGCGAGCACTCCGCGGTACTCGTCGAGCGTCTCGGCGACCTTGCTCTTCGCCGGCGTGACGAGGTTCTTCCAGACACGCCCGTCGGGCAGCGTGACCTCCGGCTGCAGCGGGCCATCCGCATAGACGGTGTCGCCGCTGCAGAGAAAGAAGTCCGGCTCGAGCTCACCCATCGCGTCGAAGATCCGATAGCCGCCGGCCTCCGGATTGATGCCCCAGCCCTGCC